>JBCDDJ010000597.1:0-3663 GCA_039180385.1 Cyanobacteria bacterium P01_G01_bin.38
CCAATATTTTTGACGAGTTTCCCTTTCTGATTGCCGAGGTTGCACCCCCCCACTATCCAGAACCTGACCTGTTTGCCGAGTTTGATAAGCTGGGTGACCAGCTCATGGCCGAGTTTCAGTCCAGCTCGCCGTACAAGTTCAACGTGATTGGCAACTTAACGGTGATTCTGCTGCTGCGGATCAAAGAGTGGTTTTGGAAAAGCTACAATCCGCTGGAAGAGTCGGATACCGGTTCGGCGATCGCCCTTACCTTCAAGCGCAACCTGGAAAATCACTTTCGCGATTTGGTTGACGGCAGGTGCGATCGCCTCTATCAAGTGCAGGACTATGCCGAAGCCCAATATCTACATCCCAGCTATTTCAGCACCGTGATTAAGCGCAAAACTGGTAAATCTGTCAATGCTTGGATTGCTGAGAAGACCATCGCCGAAGCCCAGGCGCTGCTGGCGCGCAGTACTCAATCTGTGCAGGAGATTGCCTTCCGGCTGGGATTCAAGGACGCGGCCCACTTTTCCCGCTTCTTTAAAAAGCATACAGCGCTTTCCCCCTCCCAATTTCGACAGCAAGCTTGAAAATGGCTATCGGGTTAGGTAGCCTCCGTTGATCCAAATAGTCTGTCCTGTAATCCATTGGGAGCCTGGTGAGGCCAGAAACTCCACCAAGGGCACCAGGTCACTGATCTGACCCAGGCGACCTGCCACTGAGAGATTAGATGCAAACTCGGTGGACTCAGGCGTTTCCTGACTATGGAAAAAGGGGGTGTCGAAAGGCCCTGGTGAGATTGTATTAACCGTAATACCCCGCCCACCTAGCTCGCGCGCGCCCATCCGCGTAATTTCTTCCATAGTTGCCTTGGTGCCCGCATAGGCGGCGTAGTTGGGGGCTGCCCCAGCCAGCAGCGAAGTCCCAATGTTAATAATACGCCCGTTATCCACGATCCGTCGGGCGGCCTCACGCATGCACAGGAAAGTCCCGCGTGTGTTGATATTAATCATCTGCTCAAGGTCTTCGTCGGTCACCTCAGCAATCGGCTTTTTCACAATAGCCCCGGCGTTGTTGATCACAATATCTAGCCGTCCGAAGTTTTCAAACGCAGTATCAAATGTTTGCATGACGGTCTCGACCTGGCCCAAGTCACCCTGCACAAGCGCCGCCCGCGCACCCTGCGCCTCTACCATTCGCGCAGTCTCTTCAGCCTGATCCTGGGTTTCCGCGCGGTGATAATGCACGACAACATCGGCACCGTGTTTGGCAAGCGCTTCGGCAAAAGCACGCCCGAAGTTAGCCCTAGCCCCCGTGACGATGGCAACTTTGCCAGTGAGCTCTCGCTTAGCGTTGGAGGTTTCGGTTGAACTCGAAGGCCCCGGTCCCGATTGCGACTGATTCGCATCTTGGGCATTAGCTCGTTCAGCAGCCATTGCGCCAACTAAACTGGTGGCACCAATAGCGCCTAAAAACTGACGTCGATTTGGACTCAAGATAACCTCCTAGGTATGACATCTAGCTGGTTGCAGCTATCAGGTTTCAATGAATTAGTTCGCATTAGACATAGATAATAAGAGACCTCAGGGCGACTAGTCATTGATTATGATCAATCTCTCAATGACAGACGATTCGTTGAGCATTGACTATGATCAATCTCTCTGGGATGGATGGAGAATGATTTGTTGCTGGTGGCGTGAGATTAGCCCCTGCTGTTCCAACCGGGTGATGGCCCGGGAGAGCGTTTCGGCAGTAAAGCCTAACTCCCTGGCAATATCTTTAAAGGCTCGGTCAAAGGTGATGATCGATTCCTCAGTATCCTGACTTTGATAGCGCAGGTACCTCAATACACGCTGATGCGGTGCACGGATATCGCGTAATTCCAAACGAATTTCTAGCGTCTGAATAACTTGCGCCAGCATCGTTATCAGGGTTTCAGCGAGGTCTGGAGATGTTTGTAAGGCGCTGATCAAGGCAGATTTCGGATAGTGAATCACCTGGGAAGGAATTTCGGCAATTGCAGCATAGGGATAGGTATTTAAGATGAGTCCCGCTGTCCCGAAAACATTACGGGTTCGGGCAACATACAGGGTCACTATACGGCCCTCATCAATGTAGCGTTCTAGCTTAACGCGACCCATTCTGACCGCAAACAGTGAGGTTGCTACATCTCCTTGCTGAAAGAGCATTTCGCCTGCGATCGCTTGCTGCACCCCTGCGGCTGTTCGCAGTTCAGAGGGTAGGGTATCAAGGTTGGTGAGATCCACGGGTTTATTGTGACTTTATTTGTTGAAACGACATTGATTTCAATTAAGCCAAGACCCACCCATGAAGAACATGCATATCTTTTAGAAATGCTTGCCTATTTTCAAGAACGAGGGTGCCTAAACCCGTTTTAACCCCGAGAGTTTTTTCGCGTAGAGCAGGTTCTCACGAAGATGCTCAAGCAAAAGCAAGAAGGTGACAATGAATGCCTGCTTATCTAAGCCTGCCAAATTCTCACGGTTTGCTCAGACTACGCCTTACTTAATTGGCTATTGTCTATCTAATAACGGTGTTGAACTGATGCTCGACATCTTTTATCAAAGTCATTGACACATCAGGTTAAATTATGGAAGAACAAAATAAAATTTCTCAGCAAACAGAGCAAGTTTCTGAGGAACAGCTAGAGCAGGTCGCCGGTGGAGAGGAGGTTGTAAAACCGCTCATAAAACCATTAAGTGGAGAAGGGGGTGAGGAAGACTCTGAAGAAGGCGCTGACTCTAAGCATCACAGACGGCGGCGGCGATTTTTCTTTCATCATTACCATTAAAGGCTCAAAAATATTTGCCGAATCGCTCACGTCGAAGCCTTTTGCTCTGGTGTGAGCGGTTGCCTGGGGTCTCAGGGGAGCGGCCCCAGTAATGTCCTGCTGCGCGATCGCACCGCCCGTAGCGCAGGGGCAGTCTACCTGGTTGACTTTGGCTCGGTGCAAAACCTGGTCGCCGCTGAGGGCGGCACCATCACTACAAAAAACACTATGCGCGCCATCGTAAAACCTGGGCTTTGACCGGGCTGACAAAGTCTCTTTTCTCTGTCATTGAGCGCGCATACTCATTCTTAAGCTGGTAATACCATCGAGCCAGTGTGTCAGAATCTTTGATAAGTCGCAGGACCGGCTCATGCTTGAGGCCGATTTGTTGTTTGACCACAACATCTTTATCTTGGTCTAAAAAGACTCTCACGATATAGTGCAGGGCAGGTTTAAGTATCCAGCCCCAGGGCACATCCCAATAAAACTCAAAGGTGACGTCGGTTTCATTCTCATTAATCGGTGTTACGGTAGTGAGATTGCACACTCGATATTTCGACGTTGTGGTCTCCTCAATGCGAATGCTGGGCAGATAAAACGTAATCTCGGTGGCGGGGGCACCGCCGATAATGTTGTAAAGATAGCCCGCGTCTTGTAGCTGATGTCGGGTCATGCGAAAGCCATAGGGGACTGGCTCAAACTGTTTAATCTCATCATGGAGCTGGGGCGTGCGCCACCACCAAGCCCGATGCACATAGGGGGAATGGGCCGGGTCCATCAGACCTACCACAGCATGATCGATAAAACAGGGAAAGCGTACTGTATAGGTGAGATTGGGAGACTTACCCTCAAACCCAGGGACAACGGGTACTTCAAAGGGAGGGGACTGG
>JBCDDJ010000598.1:0-3659 GCA_039180385.1 Cyanobacteria bacterium P01_G01_bin.38
CCTGCGCAATCAGGTCCTGGGCAATCGCTATTTGCCCATCTATGGTTTAGGCCACAGCATGGGTTGCAAAGTGCATTTGCTGATGGGCAGCTTATTTGAGTTAGAGCGGGCTGGCAACGTACTGATGAGCTTTAATAATTACCCGGCTCGCAAGTCTATCCCTCTGCTGGAGCAGTTTACGCAGCTAGCCCCCGACTTAAATATCGAGTTTATCCCGACCCCGGCGGAAACGCTGTCACTGGTTGGGCAGCGCTATGCTGTTGGGCGCAATCTGTTGGTCAAGTTTCGCAACGACACCCTCGATCAGACCTATTTGCTTAGCGATGTTCTTTACGAACGATTTCCTAAGCTCACCTCGATTCAAATTTTGAAAGGCTCCCACACTACACCGATTGCCCAGGATATTCAATGGGAAGCGGGAGCATCGTTTAGCCCCCTGGATGCCCTCGGTCAGATGTTTAAGCAGGAGGTCTATCGAGATATCAAACAGCTCAAGGGCACAATTTTGCAGTGGTTAGAACCCTTGGGATAGAATCCGGGTTTCTCGGTGCCGTCTAAAGGTTCAGGTTCAACCTAATCAAAAAACGGGTTTCTGACCCCCGACAAAGTACCCGGATGGGTAATGCGATCGCAGAGGCAGCTCTGTATTAATAGGGACATGGCAGGCACGCTGGCCCATTAGACAGTTTGCTTGCCACAGGTATACATTGCGGTTGACGTGTCTGACTCCCTTCTTCGGACCAGTTGTCACCGCAACATCAGGCGTGCATCTACCGGTGGGTGTTACCTGTGTGGGGGCGGACAATCGCCCCCACTTTTCTTGGGAAGATTTCGCCCTGACCCTTTCGCCCTGACCCGTCAATCTTCGATTGACATCAAGTTACCCATCTGGAAATTGCCAACAGGCGCTATCCATCTGGAAATTGCCAGCAGTCGCTATCCATCTGGAAATTGCCAGCAGGCAATATGCTCCACTCGATGGCTGCCGCACTGGCAGGGGGTTTCTTCGGTGGAGGCCACCCATTCGCGATTGCACTGTTTGCAGTGGCACAAAATATTGTTGTAGTTGGCCTGTGCGATCGCAAACTGCCACTGCTGCAGTTCTGTTTCGGTGAGCTGACGGGGCTGTTCGGGGTTTTGCATTCGCTATAATCTGCAAGCGCTACAATTTGCAAGATTCTACCAAACCCCATTGACCCCCATGGCCCTTTCCGATATTTGTAACTACGTGCAACTCTCTGACCAGATTGCCACCTCTGGTCAGCCCACCGTTGAGCAGTTTGCTGAGATCAAAGCGGCGGGGTATGGCGTAGTGGTCAATCTAGCCATGCCCAATTCAAAAAATTGGCTGCCTGACGAGTTAACTATCGTCAAGGCCCAGGGGATGACTTATCAGCATATTCCCGTTGTTTGGGAAGATCCCACTGCTGAGAACCTCAGTGATTTATTTGCGACGCTGGAAAAGAATTGTGACAGTCAGGTCTGGGTCCACTGCGCCCTCAACATGCGCGTTTCTGCCATGATGTATCTCTACAACCGCCTTCAGCGTCAGCAAAGTGATGCCGAGGCTCGCCCTTATATGGAGCAGATTTGGACACCCAATGAAACCTGGCAGGGATTTATCACGGCTCAACTTGGGGAAATTGGGTAGAGGGTGAAAGATAGTGAGTGTGTGGAGCAGGGGAAGATAGGGGAGATGAGGTAGGTAGGGCAGGTAGGGGCTGGCCTTGTGTCTGCCCAATGCAGGATTGATGCAAGTGACCCATTACCCAAAAGTAACCGATGCTACAAAAACAAATTGACTCTAGTCACTCAGGTTACTAAGCCCTTCCACAAAACCGAATAAAAACCTATAACTTCGCCCCTCACTCCCAAAAATGTGTCTACCCTGGTAGAGAAATTGGCGCGTTTCCATAGGTAAATCAGTTTATGGCACAAAGTTTTGGTGTAATTGGCCTTGCGGTCATGGGCGAAAACCTGGCGCTCAACGTTGAGCGTAACGGCTTCCCCATCGCCGTCTACAACCGCTCCCCCGAGAAGACCCAGACATTTATGGCAAACCGGGCTCAGGGCAAAAATGTCGTGGCAACCTATTCCCTCGAAGAATTTGTCGCGGCCCTAGAGCGTCCTCGACGCATTTTGGTCATGGTTAAAGCTGGGGCTCCAGTGGATGCTGTGATTGCTCAGCTCAGGCCGCTCTTAGACGATGACGATATGATTATCGACGGCGGCAACTCTCTCTACGAAGATACCGAGCGGCGGGTTAAAGAGCTTGAATCTACGGGCCTGCGCTTCATCGGCATGGGCGTCAGCGGCGGTGAAGAAGGAGCCCTTAACGGCCCCAGTCTGATGCCAGGGGGCACCCGAGCTGCCTATGAGTCTATCGAGCCCATTGTGACCAAGATTGCGGCCCAGGTAGATGATGGCCCCTGTGTCACCTACATTGGCTCCGGCGGCTCTGGCCACTACGTCAAAATGGTCCATAATGGTATCGAGTATGGCGATATGCAACTGATTGCAGAAGCCTACGACCTGATGAAAAATGTGCTGGGCCTCAACCACCAGCAGCTCCACGAAGTCTTTGCTGAATGGAATACTACCGAAGAGCTAGATTCTTTTTTAATTGAAATCACTGCGGATATTTTTACCAAGCTTGATGATGACACTGGCAACGCTCTGGTAGAGATGATCCTAGATACCGCTGGCCAGAAAGGCACAGGCCGTTGGACGGTCATCGATGCCCTGGAGCAGGGGGTCAGTATCCCCACCATCACCGCCGCGGTCAATGCCCGCATCATCTCTGGGGTTAAGGCTGAGCGAGTCGCTGCGTCTAAACAAATCAGCGGCCCCACTGTGAAGTTTGATGGCGACACTCAAGCGATGATTGGCAAAATCCGCGACGCCCTCTACTGCTCTAAAATTTGCTCCTATGCCCAGGGCATGGCGCTCCTCAAAAAGGCATCTGATCAGTTTGGCTACGACCTTAACCTGGGTGAATGTGCCCGCATTTGGAAGGGCGGCTGCATCATTCGGGCGCGGTTCCTCAACAAGATCAAACATGCCTTTGACGAAGACCCCAATCTGCCAAACCTGCTGTTGGCCCCTGAGTTTAAGCAGACTATCTTAGACCGACAAGCCGCCTGGCGTGAGGTGGTGGCCATGGCTGCGAACCTGGGTATCCCGGTGCCTGCGTTTAGTGCGTCTTTGGACTACTTTGACAGCTATCGCCGCGATCGCCTGCCCCAAAATCTCACCCAGGCTCAGCGCGACTACTTTGGTGCCCACACCTACGAGCGCGTCGATAAAGACGGTGTCTTCCATACCGAGTGGATGCAGGAGGTAGCGAAGGTCTAGGATTTTGCTGGATTACAGCCATCATCCTGGTGGCCCCCATCCCCTAACCCCTTCCCCCGAGTTCGAGGGAAGGGGAACCGGTGTCCAACTCCCCTCTTTAACACCTACGGCACAATTACTAGACTACCCACCATCCCCGCTTCGGTGTGCCCAGCAATCGAGCAGTGCAGCTCGTAGGTGCCTGGTTTCTCAGTCACAAAGACCCACTCGGCCTCAGCACCCGGTCGCAGCTCTAGCTCATGGATGGCCCCTTTGACCTCCACATCGCCTGCCTCAACCTTTTGGCTCCAGATCGCATCGGCAAA
>JBCDDJ010000599.1:0-3649 GCA_039180385.1 Cyanobacteria bacterium P01_G01_bin.38
ACCGCACAGGTTGCACTGCCCGGCAACAGCGGCCTCACCTGCGCCGCATCTTGGGCATTGTCCAGTAAAATTAGAGCCCGCTTATTTGCCAGCCCAGAGCGATAGGCACGAATGCGTCCCTCTAGATCGGGTGGCATCGTCGCATCATCCCAGCCAAAGCTGCGTAGCCAGCCTGCCAGTACATCAGTGGCCGCGAGGGGCTGTTCATCTGCCCCGCGTAGATTGACATAGAGCTGCGCATCGGGAAACTGCGGCGCAAGCTGATGGACTACATGCACCGCCAGTGCTGACTTACCCACCCCTGCCATACCCGCCACGGCAGAGATCACCACCGCCGTCTTTTCTGCTGCCGGTTTTAGCGACTGGTGCAGCCGCTCGATCTCCTCATCCCGTCCGGTAAAGTCAGAAATATCGGGTGGCAGTTGATGCAGCGAGGTCAGTCGGGCAGAGGCTTCATGATAGTGCTCAATATTTTGCTCAACGTATTTCTCGACCTTGCCAATGGCTTTGGCATGACCTGACATCGACCCGATGATTTGATTATCATCACCGTCAACGAATTGTTGTATCTGTGGCTCAGGCTGCGGAGATTGCTCTGCCATCGCGGATAATGCCGTAAGTTAAAGAGCAGGCTACATCGTCACATCACCTTCAACTGATCCAATCGCTTTTGCGTTGCCGCTCATCACACCGATCACCTGATTTTTGTCACCTGTCACTGTCTGCTGTACCCAGGTCCCTGCTGGGTCGGCTTCAGCCTCTTTCAACAGCGCTTCTATTTCCGAAGCCAAATCGGCGTCGTTCTCCAAAATCTTCTTCAACTGTCGGCGCAGTGCCGCCACCGAGTCTCCATCTTCTGGGTCTTTAGCCACATCTTCAGCCGCTTCTTTAGCAGCCTCTTTTGCTTTCACCTTTGGCCACAGACGATTCCAAATCTGACCCGCTTTCTCAGCAGACTGTTCCCCCACCTTCTCAGCGGCGGCTTCTGTGGCTTTATTCCCTAGCTTCAAGAGAAATGGCAGACATGGGGCTAAAAGTTTGACCAAAAGTGCGATGTCCATGAGCGTTTCACAAAATCAAGAACTGCTTTAAATGGAATACCCATCAATTTCTACTAAATCCGCAGAGTATTAAATTTTCTAGGTAAATTTAACCTATATCCATTTTGAATCCAGTAACTTCGATTCAAAATGGATAACTCGGTAGAAGGGTAGCGCCTTGTGCCTACCCTTCGATATTGTGGTCAAATAGCCAGAATTCTAATGCCTCATGCCACCTGGCGCTTAATCAACTGGGCAAACACCCCCTCTTGGGCCGCCAACTCGTCAAAGCTGCCCTGCTGCACAACACGTCCGGCCTTAATCACATAGATGCGATCCGCATTGCGAATGGTGCTGAGCCGATGGGCCACCACAATGCGAGTCACATTGAGCCGATCTAAACTCTCGCTGACGATGGCCTGGGTGCGATTATCCAGGGCGCTGGTGGCCTCATCCAGTAAGAGAATCTTGGGATTGAGCGCCAGGGCGCGGGCAATTACCAATCGCTGTCGCTGACCGCCGGAGAGATTGCCGCCGCCCTCGCTGATCACCGTGTGCATCTGCATCGGAAAGCTGCGCACATCGTCGGCAAAGCCTGCCATCTCCGCCGCCTGCCAGGCGTCCTCCAGGGTAATCAGGGCACCGCCGGAGATATTCTCAAAGATAGATCCAGCATTGATGCGCCCGTTTTGCAGCACCACGCCGAGCTGGCGGCGCACCGCTGAGATATCCAAACCGGCCACATCCTGACTGTCGTAGTAGACCGTACCTGACTGGGGTGTCTCAAACCCCAGCAGCAACCGCAGCACCGTTGACTTACCCGACCCCGAGGGACCGACTAGGGCGATAAATTCACCGGGGTTGGCCTCGACGGTCACACTATTCAAGATCAGCGGACCATCTTCGCGATAACGAAAGGTGACATGGTCCAGGCAGATGCGCCCGGTCAGGCGACCGGGATCGGCCTTTTCGATATCGACTTCGGGTTCAGCGTTGAGGATGGGTTGCGATCGCATCCACAGCGGAATCACCTCGAGCACATCAATCAGCGTCCGGCTCAGATTAGTCGCGCCGCTGATAAAGATCGCAAAGGCCGCATTAAACGCTAAAAAGGTACCCGTTGAGAAGCCAGTACCCTGCATCGGGTCTACCAGGGTACTAGCGAGCCAAAACAACCCAATGGAGGTGAGCGTTGGCATCGAAGTATTAAAAATACTCACCGCATCCTCCAAGCGCTGGGTGCTCATTTCAAGGGTGAGCTGCTGGCGATATTTCTCACCCCACTGGGCAAAGGCGCGGGGTTCGGCCCCGGCAATCCGCAGCTTAGACACCCCGTTGATTAGCTGTACCATGAGGCCGTATAACTCACCGTCTAGCTCCAGCAAGGGGCGTTGTTTTTTGAGCAAAATTGCGCCCGAGATCCCCGTGACGCTCACCACCAGCAAGGCCACCAGCAAGGCTAATATCGCCAATCGGGCACTGTAGTAAAACAACAACCCCAAATTTAACAGCGCAAACGCACCCGAGAGAATCGCATCCAGGGCCGTGCCGCTCAGCTTCCGGCGAATCGCCGTAATACTAGAGACGCGGGATTGTAAATCTCCCGTGGAGTAGTCGCGAAAAAAAGACGTGTGCAGCTTCAATAAGCGATCCCAAACCGCCGCTTGTAAGGTCGCATCCGAGCCGGTCTCAATCCGCATTGACGCAATCGCCTGGGCAAATTGAAAACACGCTCTCCCAAAGGCCACCGCCAGCAGGGCCAGCCCAATCTGGATCAAAATCCCCGTACTGCCATAGGGAATTGCATCGTCAATCAGCACCGCCGTCGCCTGCGGAATCGCCATGCCCAGCAAGCTCGTGACCACCCCCGTCAACAAGATCATCCAAATATCTCGCTGGCGACCATGGAACGCAAACTGGAGCAGCGTCGCCGCGTTGAGCTTGCCGCTGGGCAGCGGTCGATAAAAGATAAAGGCCATCGGGTCCAGGTGATTAGCCACCGCCTCATCCACGGGGGTTCGCTGTAGTGTGACCGGGTCCAACAGTTCATAACGGCTGTTTTTAACCGGCAACAGCGCCATCGGCAGATGGTCATCGCGGGTATAGGCCACCATCGGGCCACTGTCCTGGGTCCACCATTGGCCCCGCAGCAAAATCTGCCGCAGCCGGAGCTGCGAGGCACGGGCAATGGCCTCTAGGGGTTCTTTAACCTGCTGAAAATTTTCAGACCGGCTGGGGGGAGAGATCGTCACTCCCAGCTCGTGCCCCACTGCCCCAGCGGCGACCAGCAAAGGGGTCTCAGCCGTCAGAAAACTTTCATCCTTGGGCTTGAGAAGCGAGGCCAGCCCCTGCAGGGCGTGTTGGGTGGTTTGCTGGTTGAGCTGCTGCCGCTGTTGAAACTGTTGAAAATCGGTTTGGGTCTGGGCGGCAATGATGCCTTCAATGACTTTGAGACAATACCGATGAAACTGATCGGTGCCCTGGGCCATTTTCCCCACATTCTCCACCGAGTCTGGAGAATAAGCTTGCAGCTCTAGGGGCCCCTGAGCTTGTAGCCAGGTGCCCACCCCCAGGGGAAACAAACCTGAGTCGGTGGTTAAGATCGCATC
>JBCDDJ010000600.1:0-3648 GCA_039180385.1 Cyanobacteria bacterium P01_G01_bin.38
CCAAAGTCAGGATAAAGCTGAATGGCTCTCTCAAAAGACGGGAGCGCGGCTTCGGGGTTGCCGCTGCGAAAGCGGGTGATGCCCAGATTGTAGTGGGCCTCGGGATAGGCATCATCTAAGGCAAGGGCATTGTTAAAGGCGGTCTCAGCGCCCTCTAACTGGTTTTGCTGTAGGTACAGCAGCCCAATTTGATAATGCACCTCGGGGGCTTGGGGGCTGTACTCAGCGGCATTGCGAAAAGACTCAAAGGCCTCGGCCAGCTTATTTTGGCGGCGCTGTACCAGGCCCAGGTTGTAATGGGCGATGCCCAAATCCGGCTCTACTTGAATCGCCTGCTGCAAATATTCTTCGGCCTGCTCTGGGTTATTGCCATCCAGTAGAGTCGCCCCCAGGTTCACATAGGCCAGGGTAAAGTCGGGGTCAGTGTAGACTGCTTGCCAAAAAGCGCTGGCCGCCTCTTGGAGCTGCCCTTGCTGGCGGAGAGCCAAGCCCAAATTGTAGTGAGTGACTGGGACGCTCGGCGCTAACTCAACAGCCTGCCGGAAATTTGCGATCGCACTCTCTAAATCCCCCTGCTGCACATAGGATAGCCCTTGCTGTAAGACGGTCTCTGCTTCGACAGACAGGGTTTGGGCGGTACTGATAGAAGGCATGGTAAGCGAAAGTCCCAGGGCGGTCACAATCGGAAGCCATTGTTTAAAACGAGGCTTAAAACACGCATTTCGTTTCATCAAAGCTGCTCCTCACTACCAAGATTGCCCATTAACTTATAGCACTCAACAAGTTAATTAAATATTGACGTTCCATTTATAGAACATCAAGGGGCTGTTAAGAGTGGGTGGGTCGGCAACACGAGGCGTAGGGATTCTCTGATGCAATTTTGCGACGCGGGAAGATCACCCAATATCGAATATTTACAGGCCTGTGTGCGGAGATCCGGCGAGGTGGGGAGGTGGGGAAGCAAATTCTAAAACCGGTTACCCATCACCCATTACCCATTACCCTCTACCCAACGCAACCTGCCCAATCTCTCCCGGCTGCATATGGTCATTAATCACCTGCCCATCGCGGAACCAGATGATCCGGTTAGTCAGTCGGGCGACCTCAGGCTCGTGGGTAACCATCACCACCGTAATACCCGAAGCGTTGAGTTCTGAGAAGATGTCCATCACCTCTTTCGTAGTCTGGGTATCCAAGGCTCCGGTCGGCTCGTCGGCCAGCAAGAGTAGGGGGCGATTGACAATGGCGCGTGCGATCGCAACCCGCTGCTGCTGCCCCCCCGATAGCTGGGTAGGTTTGTTATGGGTCCGATTGCCGAGGCCCACCTGTGTAAGAGCTTCGCTAGCGCGTTCATGGCGCTCTGCCGGGGGCACCCCCGAATAAACCATCGGCAGACTGACATTGTCTAACGCAGTGAGCTGGGGCAGCAGATGAAATTGCTGAAAGACAAAGCCAATTTTGCGATTTCGGATATGGGCCAACTCATCATCATCGAGCTGGGCGACGTCCTGATTGTCAAAGAAATATTCCCCTGAGGTGGGTCGATCAAGGCAGCCAATCACATTCATGGCAGTCGATTTACCTGACCCAGACGGCCCCATGATCGAGCAGTATTCGCCCTGATCAATCGCCATATCGACGTCCCACAGGGCACGGACTTCGGTATTGCCAGAGCCGTAGACTTTGGAGATGTGGTGGAATTTGATCAGGATTGGCATGGGGAAGGGCGAAAGGGGAAGGGCGAAAGGGGAAGAGCGACTGAGCGAATATGCGTAGGGGCAAATTCCCCTTGCCCTAACTCAATCCGTTCGCAGCTGGTGACCGCACTGGGCGCAAAAACGATCGCTTGGGTTCACGGCGATGCCGCATTGGGTACAAAACTTTGCAGGGCTAGTGCCGCTGGAGGTGCTAGACACGTTGACGCGAGCAGCGCTGCTTGAGGCTTGGGTGCTGGAGGCGCTATTACTCGAAGATGCGGCGCTGTCATTGCCCATCGCCATCGACATATTTCCCATGCGCATTTCCATGGGGTCCATATTCATCGACATGTTGCCCATTGGCATCGGCTGCATCGGCTGCATCGGCTGCATCGGGCGCATCGGCTGCTGTGAACCCGGCATCTGCTCAGTTTCTTGCATTGACTGGGCCGTGCCAGCAGCGGGGTCGATCGCACTCCCCTGCACCTGGATGGTGTGGTCTCCCTGGGCGGTGAAGATTTTAATGACAATCCCACCGGGGGCGCGGACGATCTCGGGGGGGGCGGTCCAGGGGCCGGTGGTAAAGCGATTACTGCTTTGCTGCTGCTGACCAGGGCCACCGCTGAGGGTAGTGACGATGGTTTGCCCAGATTGGTGATCGACATAAACCCGCATTCCTGGGCTGAGTTCGCTGACATAGGGCATAAAACCTTTTTGACCTCAATAGCTTCATTCGTGACTGATTTTGTTAAGCGCTGCGTAGGGCAACAATTGGGTCGAGCTTGGCGGCTTGGCGAGCGGGGACGACGCCAAAGAATAGTCCGATGCCGCCAGAGACGCCGACGGCCAGGAAAATGGCGGTCATGGAGACACCGGCTTGAAAGGGACTGAATGAGCTGATCAGGACAATGCCGCTGACGCCCAGGGCGGTGCCGATCAGCCCACCGGCAGCAGATAAGATGACGGCTTCGATCAGGAACTGCACCAGGATATCTTGCTGAGATGCGCCAATGGCTTTGCGAAGTCCGATCTCCTGGGTACGTTCGCGCACCGAGACCAGCATGATATTCATAATGCCGATGCCGCCAACCACGAGGGAAATGCTGGCGATGGAAGCCAGCATCAGGGTGAGTGCGCCAGTAATCGTATTGGCGATATTCAGTAGAGTATCCTGACTGCTGATGTAAAAATCGTCGTCGTCGGTGATGCCATGGCGCAGCCGCAGCAGGTTGGTAATTTGAAACTGGGCAGTCTGCATGCTCTCTTGATCGGTGGCCGATACCGAGATAAAGGTGACCTCAATGCCATAGGGGGAGGTGCGCCCCACCAGTCGGCTGGCCAGGGTGGTGATCGGTACCATCACAGCATCGTCATAGTCGAGGCCGAGGTTTGAGCCTTTTTTCTCTAACACACCGACGATATCAAAGGTGATATTGCGAATCCGGATTTGCTTACCCAGGGGGTTCTCCCCTTCAAACAGGCGCTCGGCCAGGGTGTCACCCAGCACCACAACGCTGCTGCTGCGCCGCAGGTCTAAATCATTGATAAAGCGACCCTGGGCCACCTCAAAGCTGCGCACGGTGAGAAAGTCTGGGTTGGTGCCGATAATGCTGCTGTTGGTGTTGCGGTTGCGGTAGCTGATCAGCCCTCGGGTGCTGTTTTCAGGGGCAACGCCGACCACGGAGGGGACTTGATTTGCGATCGCATCCGCATCGGCCACCACCAGTGTCTTCGGCACATCCAGCGACCCTAGCTCCCGCGTTTCTCGACTGCCAGGCACCACAAATAGGACATTTGGCCCCAGGCTCTGGAGCTGCTCAGTAATAAATTTTTGAGCCCCTTCCCCCAGACCGACCATGGCGATGACTGAGGCATTGCCAATAATAATCCCCAGCATCGTCAGACTACTGCGCAGCTTATTCGCCGTCAGTGTCTTAGCCGCCATTTTCAA
>JBCDDJ010000601.1:0-3636 GCA_039180385.1 Cyanobacteria bacterium P01_G01_bin.38
ACACCTGTATTGAGGCCAGTGCAGAGAATGCGATCGCAACCCTGGTTGAAGAGGCCGAGACAGCCGAGACGGCAAAACTCATTGTGATCCCCTCATTAGAACGCTATTTTCTTCGTTGTGTCGACGGTCTTGAGGCAATCGAGACCGTTCGACACGCCATTGTTGAACATTCCAACTGTTTTTGGCTCGTAGGCTGCAACCGTTGGGCCTGGCACTATCTAGACAAGGTCTGCTATCTATCAGCCTACTTAGAATCCTCGTTTCAGCTACCGACCCTGAGTGCCCTCGATCTGAGGCACTGGCTCACCCCCCTGGACAAGATTGCAAAGCTGCCCCCCTTCTCCCCATCGGCGCAGCCGTCTCAGTCAACCCCATCGCAGGACGATCAGGATACATCGCTTGAAAATCTCTCGGATTGGCGCTCCCAAGACGAAGAGGACTACTTTGAGTCGATCAAAAAATATACGAGCGGGCTCGCCCCTGTAGCCGCATCCAGTTGGCTCCATTCACTCCAGTATGAGTTGGTAGACCCTGCTGCCGAAAATGTGCCGCAGCACCCAGAGGGTGGAGAGCCTTTGGGAGATGTCAAACGAGGTCAGATTGAGCTACCTGATATCCCCGCTTTGAAGGCCGATGAACGATTTTTACTCTACGCCATTCTGCTCCATGGCAGCCTATCTAGCCATCATCTAGCCTTGAGTCTGGCCGAGCCCGGCGGTAAAGTACAGGCAGAACTACAGAGTCTCAGGCGTCAAAACTTGATTGAGAAAAAATCCTCGAGTTGGGCGGTCAATCCGGCCTATTTTCCGAGCTTGCGTAGAGACCTCGAGCGCAACAATTTTTTGTTAGGGTAGCTGTTTCAATCTTGCTCATGATTTGTTCGTAAACAACACTGGTCGCTTACCTCGTTATGTTTAACCGACTCTCTCCTCCGCTTTTGCTACAAGCCTCTGGGCAAGCAGGGGATGAAATCAAAAAACAAACCCAGGACCTGCTGACTGAGATCACCACGTTCAAAGTCTTCCAGGCACTAGTCGTAGTTGTTATCGCCTACGGGGCGATTTTTATCGTCGATCGGATTGTGCTTTGGCTCTCTGAACGGGTACCGCTGCGCTACCGACTCAGCGTCAAGCAGTCGCTACCGTTTTGGCGCGCCGTCATCTTTTTGATATCTGGCGGGTTTATTCTCAACCTGTTTCTAAATCTGTCGCCTAGCAACGTTGTGGCGGTCACGGGTACGGTGGCAGTGGCGCTCGGGTTTGCCTTTAAGGACCTTGCCAGCTCAATCATTGCAGGCTTCTTTGCACTGTTTGAGCAGCCTTACCAGGTGGGAGATCGCATTCGCATTGGAGACTATTATGGCGAAGTAATCGCCTACGGGCTGAGGGGACTACAGCTAAGAACCCCAGATGACGACATTGTGACACTTCCCCACGTTTTAATCTGGACTGACCCGGTTTCTAATGCTAACAAGGGAGCCCTAGAGGCCCAGGTCGTAACAGATTTTTATTTTGACCACGCTGTTGATGTCGAGCGCATCAATCAGATTCTCTATCGAGCCGCTCAAACTAGCAAATACACACAGCTACACATGCCCATCGTGGTCATCACAGAAGAAAAGCCCTGGGGGACCCATTTTCGCCTTAAAGCTTATCCTATGGATGCCCGCAACGAGTTTGTATATAAAACTGATTTAACTCAGCGATCCAAGTACATGTTCGCAAAGTCTAAAATTCAATATCCGCGCTTTGCTCATCCAGAGATGGCAGAAAGCGAATAGCAGGTTCTAGTTGGGCAGTCCCCAAAATATAAAATAGATGAGTGATCCAGTCACTACGCCGTAGCAGCAAGACACAAACAGCTGAAAAGAATGTCGACCGTAGCGCCAGGTGGTTGCCGCTAACGTGAATGAAAACAGCAGCTCTCCTAAGGGGAATGCCATGTTGTACAGATCGTTAACAAGCCCCAGTAAGATCAGGGTCCAAGTGCTAAAAACAAAATAGAGATTGAAAGCAGGAATGCGGCGACTGGTCCGCAGCATTGTGGTAAAGAAACTGATGTAGAAGATGATTGTAAACGGCAGGACAGCCGCCGCCAGACTGCGAAAACCAGTGGCTGTACTCGCTAAAAACGAGCCAATGACCAAGTATAGGGCGAGTCCGCCTAAAATCGACAAGGCGGCTGCGATCGCAAGCGCATTCACCAGCTGCTTTAGACGGCGTGTGGACTTGTTGGGCGTTGGGGTGATGGAGTCAGGCATCATGGCACTACTGCTAAGGGTTGGCAAATGTGAACAAACCGAAAAATCGTCCGTCTCGAACCTAAGCCTTGAGCTGAGACGGCTCGACCCCAGGCACAATATCAATGGGCGGCAACGTCTGGGTTTCCCACTGATGCTGGTATTTCTCGACGATATAGGGGCGCACAATGAAACGAGGCAGGGTCCCTGGCTGGACCTCGATCTTTAAAGCTGAGTAAGGCCGACGTTTTTGGCTACCGTGGCCGTTGCGGCCTACAAATAGATGCGATCGCGCTACTTCGCGCTCAAGGCCATTGATAGTCTCTGTCAGCATATGGCCTTCAGAGCGCTGACGCCTGAGGCTAAAACCGCTCCCCCCGCAGATCAGACAGTGCGTATGGGCATCGCCATGGCCCGTATCCAGAGTTTGGATATGCTCGAAGCAATGGGCATGGCCGTTAATAATCAGATCAACGATAGGCCGTTCGCCCTGCCGCTCGCCCAAGTTCCGCTGCACATCATCGAGAACTCGCCTCAGATTGTGTCTGATCGCTAAAGTTTGACCCTGGTGCCATTTGCTGGCTTCGGTGACGTAGGGTGGATGATGAAAATAAATGACTCGTCCCCGCACGCCGTCCGTATTCCATGACTGAATTAGTCGCTGTCTGAGCCAGTCAAGCTGCTCAAAATCAATCGCATCGCTCTGCCCACTCAGCCGCATGTCCAAATCCCGCAGCTGCTCATCAATTTCTTCGATCTTTGTGTAAGTCTCGTCGGCGCTCTCACGGTCGGTCTCAACCGGCAGATCATTTAACTGCTGTTGCTTCTGACTAAGCAGTCGCTGCTGCTGTTCAATCAGTCGCTCTCTCTGTGCCCTATCTCCAGAACTCTGTGACAAAGGTACAGGTGAATTAAATGTATTAGAATCCAGCGCAAAAAAATCAATCCCCCCCTGGCGAAATGTATAGTACCGATTGGGCAGGCGCGTAAACTGCTTGGGCTGATAGCGTAGACAGCGCCCTGTGTCGGTGCGGGCAGTGTAATATTTTTCTAAATGAGCCCCCAGCTGACCCGGGTTGATGCCTTTTAGATAATCTAAAAAAGCTCGGGCATAGACATCACCCTGGTACGATCCGCGCCAGCCATAATCAATATCAACCTGATGGCGTAGCAAATACTTGAGCGGCGATAGCAGCTTTGACAAGACGCCATAGCCCAGCGGCACGTCATAATAGTCGTGGTTCCCCAATACCGGCAAAAAGGGC
Organism: Cyanobacteria bacterium P01_G01_bin.38; assembly: GCA_039180385.1. Classification (GTDB taxonomy): domain Bacteria; phylum Cyanobacteriota; class Cyanobacteriia; order Phormidesmidales; family Phormidesmidaceae; genus SIO4C1. The sequence continues at coordinate 3,505 of JBCDDJ010000601.1, forward strand.
ATTTTGAAGACCATTTTATCGTAGGCAATTTGGCTAGGAGTATCTCCTCCGACGAGCCACTCTCGGTAGGGCTCAATAAAATTACTAGAATACTGATCCTGAGACCCCACTAGATAGACCAAATCCCCCGTA
>JBCDDJ010000602.1:0-3623 GCA_039180385.1 Cyanobacteria bacterium P01_G01_bin.38
AGAAGCTATTCCCCATTGTGGTCTGGAAAGAACTTCTCAAACACATCCAAAATACCACCGATATTACTGCTCAGTTTGGCTTTGAGATTGTTCTTCAACCGTTACCTGACAAGGCTTATCAGGAATGGTGCAAGATCTGAGATCACGTATTTATTGGGGTGGAACCGCATCGTCGGGGTGGTGTGAAACGAGCTGCAGAACTGGGGCTGATTTAGCGACTCCTCCCATTAATCCCCATAAGACTCATCCATAAATCCCCACATCGACTCCCCACATCTGGGGACAACGACTCCCCACATCCGTTCGTATTTTTGAGTTGTTAACGCCAGTCGTGATTAGAGCAGGCGATTGCAACTCCCATGAGTCAACTCCACCGTTCAACCAACGAGCACCCGCTTGGCCAGTATGAAATCTGCGTCAAGGGACACCTTGATCAGCGTTGGAGCGATTGGTTTGAAGGATTCGCGATCGCACTAAAGGACAACGGTGAAACGCTGTTGTCTGGCCCGGTGGTTGATCAGGCCGCACTCTATGGCGTGCTGATTAAGGTACGTGATTTGGGACTACCACTGGTCTCGGTCATGCAGACCTAATCCAAACAACCAGAAAATTCGAACAAAGGAGAATGACCATGAATGTACAGAAACAGATGCAGGCAATGGCAATGCAAGCCAAGCTATCCACCCTGTGGATGTTTTATCTCTTCAATACGATATTTCGGGATATCCATGAATTTATTGAGCCTGGCTTCATTGAAAAGATGATGACCGGGACATTCAACGGGATTCAAATCACAGAACAGCTGTTGCTTTTTGGAGGTTTCGTCGCTGAAGTGCCAATTTCCATGGTGCTTCTCTCGCGGCTCTTGCCCTATGGCGCAAATCGTTGGGCCAACATCATCGCTGCTGTGATTACCCTCGCGTTTGAAATCAACAACGGCACCACTGATCTGGACGATACCTTTCACATGGTCATCGAAATCGCCGCTTTATCTTTCATCATTTGGTCGGCCTGGCGGTGGCGAAACCCAGCACCTAAGAGTTACTCAACCGCTCAGAAGACATGATTTTTACCGACGTGCTTCAGATAAGAGAAATAAAGCAGCCGTTCAATTAAACCAAGGAGGATGTGATGAACGCTTCAGATAAGTTTTGGAACAACATCGCCGACGGTTACGCCAGACAACCGATCGCGGATGAAGCCGCCTACCAGAAGAAACTACAGATCACGCAGGAGTATTTACAGCCCAGTATGAACGTGCTGGAGTTGGGCATGGGCACCGGCTCAACGGCCATTGCCCATGCCCCTTACGTGCAACATATCCGAGCGATTGATTTCTCATCAAACATGATTGCGATCGCCCAAGCGAAAGCCGCCGCCCAGAACATTCAAAACGTCACCTTTGAGCCAGCCACCATTGACGAGCTGAGCGTCCCCGACAAAACTTACGATGCTGTGTTGGGATTGAATGTTTTACACCTCCTCAAAAATAAGGAAGCGGCGATCGCTAAGGTTTATAACCTGCTCCAACCGGGCGGATACTTCATCACCAGTACCATATGCCTGGGGGATACGATGGCTTGGTTCAAGCTGATTGCCCCTATTGGTAAAGCCTTGGGTTTTTCCCCTTCGTTGCCGTTTTCACCACCCAAGAACTGGAAACTAGCCTGACCCATGCCGGGTTCGAGCTGGACTACCAGTGGCAACCTGGCAAAGACAAAGCTGTGTTCATGGTGGCCAAAAAGCCTGGATAAACTGCCATGAATCTGGAACTGGATCACGTTTTTATCTTGGTAGAACCGGAGGCCCAGGCAGCCGATCGCCTGCTAGAGCTCGGTTTTCAAGAAGGACCGCGCAATACCCATCCGGGTCAGGGCACCGCCAACCGACGGGTTTACTTTGCCAATGGCATGGTGGAATTCCTGTGGGTGCGAGATGCCAATGAGGCGAACACAGGCCCCGGTCGAGACCTGCGCTTTCCGGAGCGATCTCAAGATCCGAAAGCCTCCCCGTTTGGAGCGATTTTTGTCCCTCGCCACAATCCCATTAGTCAAGCAATGCTGTTTCCCGGTTGGCATTATCAACCTGACTACTTTCCAGCCCCGAAAGGGTTCCATGTGGGTGCCAATTCCCAAAACTTGCTGGAACCGCTCTGTTTCTATTTCCCGTTCCATGATCCGGGCGTACCCCGACCGCAACCTGAACGCAACTCCCAGATGATTACGAAGGTGGTCATTGCTACGCCATCGACTGATATTCACGGAGTGTTGGCGTTGGCATCAAGGTGCGTTGGCTTGCCTGTGCTTTGCACGTATCGCTTATCCATACCATCAGCTAACGAACATCTGATGGAAATCACGTTGGATCATCGTGCACTGGGGCGTACCCAAGACTTTCGACCCGCAATGCCACTCATTTTGCACTGGTAGCTATAGGGTGGCCAGTGCCCACCAGCCTTAATTCAGCAACCTTCGGCCCTACACGGCTACTTGTTCAAATCCGTGTGTTTGGGTCGCCACAGCTTTCCATCAACTGAATTGAATCAACAAAGTGTAGAGCCCTCTGTAACAGGAGGGTCGATTTAGCCATGCCATTAAACGCAACAATTCTCACATTAGACCGCTGGAAAACCGTTCCCAGTATCGACACCCTGAGATCGCTCTACGATGCATCTGCCGATCAGTGGCACAACAATTTGGCCCGTCTGGGTCAGCTCCAGGATTATCAGCTCCTGTTCGAGAGCCGGGCAGTGTGTAACCGCTTGAGTCATCTTGACCAGACGTCTCACATTCTCGACTGTGGGGTGGGAACCGGAGCCTTTAGTCTGGGGTTTTTAGAAAGCGTCGATCAGCCCACTCATGTCTCCGGCGTCGATATTTCTTACCCGATGCTGACCCAGGCTCAACAAAATCTGGAAAATCGCTGCACGACGCTCGATTTGAGATGGGGGGATATCAGGCGCTTGCCCTTTGCCGATGAATCCTTCGACGCGGTCATATTTGCCCATGTTTTGGAGCACATGGCCGAACCCGTAGAAACTTTGCGTGAGATGGTCCGAGTCCTGAAACCGGGTGCCCCTCTGATTGGCTCAGTGACTCGCAAAGGACTGGGTCAAGTCCTCATGTCCCTGCGCTGGCAAAATCGAGGATACGCCCCCAACCAGCTGGACGCTTTCTTGCAAGCAGCAGGACTTGAGGCCGTGAGGTCGTTTGACTATGGCACTGGCTGGTCGAAATGGATGTGCATAGCCACGATCGGTGTTAAAGGGGTGGTGCGAGCGTAGCTCGATCAGCTTGATTAGCTGCGAACCCGGCAACCAATCAGAGGTGAGCACACTGAAGGGTCGCTCCTCCGCCAACCGATCAGCTTGATTGGCTGTGCCCCCGGCAAATGGTCCTGGTGATCGCGCAGCAGGTGCCCTTTCTCACGTAACTGAACAAGAGCGACTGTGCCAAATAGAGGGTGCCCGGAAAGCCAAAGTAGTTCCGACCCTACCTGCTTGTCTTTGATGAAACCTGCTGCCACACCTTGACAGTTTTGTCAGCACTACTGCTTGCAATCAGTTTACCATCGAGGCTGTATGCAACTGAATAGACAGCTGCCTGATGTCCAGTTAGGGTATC
>JBCDDJ010000603.1:0-3599 GCA_039180385.1 Cyanobacteria bacterium P01_G01_bin.38
CTCAGGTTGGCTGCCCTCAAATCTGCATTGATTAAAGACGCTGACACCAGCCATGCGCCGCTGAGGGTGGCCTGCCTAAAAACCGCATTATCCAGCGTGGCTCGATGTAAGCTCGCCTCAGATAGATTGGCCCCGTCGAGGAGGGCGCGATCGAGCTGAGCCTGACGCAAATTTGCCTTAGTGAGGTTGGCATTGCTCAAGACGGCCTCTGTCAAGGTTGCCTTCGACAGATCGGCCCGAAATAAGCTGGCCCCGTTCAAATTGGCCCCGGTTAAATTGGTCTCGTGTAGGTTTGCCCTAAACAGATTGGCCTCTGACAGGTCAGCCCCAGCCAGATCTTCAAATTGCAGGTCGAGCTGGCTGAGATCGCATCCCCGACAGTGGCCTGTCTCTTGTAATCGAGTCAAATCCTCTGGATCATAGGCGCCCCCTGGCTGAGCGACCCCCAGACCAGAGCCCAGGAGAGATAGCAAAATCACAGAAACCCAACGACGCATGGCGATTTTCAAGCAAGACATCGCCTATAGCTTGCCCAAAATGAAGCGCTGAACTATCTCAAGGGGCCAAGGGTCAGGGCGCAGAAAGAACCTGCGCAGGCAGGTTTCGCAAAGTCTGCGCGGTTTCCAACCGCCCAGACCGCCCAAACCCAAGCACAATTTGTAAAGATGAACTGAAAGAGGCCAAGCATGACGACTCAAACCTGGGATACCCAGCGCTATCAGACGCAGCACGACTTTGTCTGGGAATATGGCGCGGCACTGGTTGACCTACTGGCTCCTCAGCCAGGGGAGCACATTCTAGATCTCGGCTGTGGTCCGGGGCAGCTCACCCAGGCTCTGGCCCAAGCAGGTGCCCTGGTAGAAGGCATTGACGCGGATCCCGCGATGATCGCCCAGGCCCAGCAAAATTACCCTGAGCTGACTTTTCGCACGGCGGATGCTCGGAATTTTGAGGTGGCTAGCCCCCTGGATGCGGTTTTCTCGAATGCCGTTTTGCATTGGGTGAGTGTACCCGAGGCCGTGGTTCAATCGGTGGGGCGGGCGCTGAAACCAGGGGGGCGATTTGTGGCTGAGTTTGGTGGCAAGGGCAATGTGCAGACCATTGTCGCTGCGGTGGAGGCGTGTCTGCACCGTCCTAATTTCTGGTATTTCCCCAGCGTAGCGGAATACGCCAGTTTGCTAGAGGCCAATGGTTTTGAGGTGACGTTTGCGGCCCTGATTGATCGCCCCACGCCTCTCAAAGCGGGCGAGCAGGGTTTGGCTAATTGGCTCAGAATGTTTGGGGATCGGTTTTTTGCAAACCTTTCTGAGGCTGAAACGATTAGCGTGATTCGTCAGGTAGAAGATAGGGTGAGATCACGCCTCTACCGAGATAATGACCAAAACAGTGGCTGGATTGCGGACTACCGCAGACTGCGCATCGTGACCACCAAGCTGGGAGATGCATGATTGACGGCGATTTGATTCAGGGTGGGGTGCTGCTAGGGGCGGCGATATTAGCCGGTGCAGTGAATGGGATCGCGGGCGGGGGCGGCTTATTGGTGTTTCCCATGTTGCTCTTGACCGGCATGGAGCCGCTGACGGCGAATGCCACTAATGCCGCTGCCATGTGGGTGGGTACCTTGTCGAGCGCGGTGGCCTATCGTCAAGAGTTTAGGGCGCATTCTCCAACCCTGTGGCGGCTGACCTTGGTGAGTGTGCTGGGCGGGCTGATGGGGGCAGGGTTGCTCCTGAGGGTTTCTAGCGATGACTTTGCCCGGCTGATTCCTTTCCTTTTGCTCGGGGCTACCCTGTTGTTTGCCCTGGGTCAACCGGTGGTCAAGCGACTGGGCTATCAGGATCAAAGATTTTCTAAAATTTCGAATGGGGCTAAGGTGCCGAGCTATCTCTGTGTAGCCCAAGGCGCGATCGCCACCTACGGCGGCTTTTTTGGCGGTGGCATGGGGATTTTGATGCTGGCGGTGCTCAGGCTGACGGGGGTGGGCTCGATCCACACCCAAAATGCATTTAAGGTCTGGCTGGCGATTTGCATTAATGCGGTGGCGGTGACCCAATTTGCGATCGCGGGCATCATCGCTTGGCCCCAGACCCTTCTGATGGCAATGGGTGCGGCCTTAGGTGGATATGGCAGCGCGCTACTGGCGCGCCGGGTGCCCACCGTCTGGATTCGCACAGTCATTATCACGGTGGGTCTGGGTCTATCTCTGTACTTTTTTGTCCATAACCCTCAATAAGACACGAGACCTTTCCGCTATGATGCGATGATGGTTAATTGTTGAGCGGCTCCCATCAACGGTGACCCATGCGCCCCGGTTGCCAGGACAAGGAGTATATTCCACTATGGCCAATGCAACACTCCCGCAAGACAGGGTTCGGCCTGAGCTAGATCTCGTATCCATCAATCAAAAAGTCAACGATGTTAACGCCCATGAGCTAGTCAGCTGGGCGACTCAAACCTTCAGTCAGGGGCTGGTGATGAGCACCAGTTTTGGCATCCAGTCAGCGGTGATGTTGCACTTAGTCACCCAGGCTGCCCCAGATATTCCAGTGATTTGGGTAGACACCGGGTACCTGCCCGCAGAAACCTATCGGTTTGCCGAGCAGCTCACCCAAAGGTTGGATCTCAACCTCCAGGTTTATCAGTCATTGATGAGCCCGGCTCGGATGGAGGCCCTGTACGGACGACTGTGGGATCAGCACGATGTCGATGCCCTCAATCGCTACGATTACCTTCGCAAGGTAGAGCCTATGCAGCGTGCCCTCAAAGACCTGGGGGCGACGGCCTGGCTGACGGGGCTGCGGGCCGGGCAAACCAATCATCGCAAAACCTTAGATCGGGTTGGGTTTCAAGACGGCTACTACAAGCTACTGCCGATTTTGCACTGGACCTCTAAAGACGTCTACGACTATCTCACGGCTCACGATTTGCCCTATCATCCCCTCTTTGACAAAGGGTATGTCACCGTCGGTGACTGGCACTCGAGCCGTCCCTTGACCGCCGATGATGGTGATGAGCGTGACACTCGCTTTAAGGGGCTCAAACAAGAATGTGGCCTGCACCTGCCCCAGACAGTGGGCGAGGCAGAGAGCCTGAATTCAAGTTCACTTTAAACCTTAAATATGACGATATCGAGTCCTGAGCGCTACACTACTACAGCGACAGTTTTTCGCATTTCAAGGATATTGCTAGCATTTTGATAGCAAACATCCTAATGAATGAGGATGTTTGCGCGTCGCTCAACCGCATCCAGTTTGAAACCACAAGGTTTTCCCATGATAGGGCAAACGACCGGTCTGGATGTGGCCTAGGTTTCGCCTGGTTGAGTTGTTTGGGATGCTGACCGGGCATTTGTATCAAAAGGTTTAGTCAATGTCAGAAGCAACGATCTCTCGGTTTGATGAACTCGCCCTAGCCGAGCCTATTCTCAAGGCCATCGAGCAGGTTGGGTACGAGTCCCCGTCTCCGATCCAGGCTGAGAGCATTCCCCCCCTTCTAGAGGGACGCGATCTGCTGGGTCAGGCTCAGACCGGCACCGGCAAGACGGCAGCCTTTGCGCTACCGCTGCTGAGCCGTCTTGATTTAAGTGTGCGAAAGCCACA
>JBCDDJ010000604.1:0-3595 GCA_039180385.1 Cyanobacteria bacterium P01_G01_bin.38
ATGCGTCGATGACGGGCGTGCAGTGGGTCTTTCATCTGGCGGCCAACGCGGGGCTATGGTCTCCTTGCAAGCAGGATTTTCTCACGGTTAACCAAACAGGGACCCGCCATGTGATGATAGCTGCCCAGGCAGCGGGGGTGGAAAGGGTGGTGCATACCTCTACTGAATCTATCTTAAAAACAAACCAGCCCCAAGCCCAGGAAATGATTGACGAGTCGGTGTCTCTGACGTTTGAGGATATGGTCGGGCCCTACTGCCAGGGTAAATTTCTAGCAGAGCAGGAAGCGCTGGTGGCGGCCAACCGGGGACTGCCGGTGGTGGTGGTCAACCCGACGATTCCGATTGGGCCGTGCGATCGCAACCTGACCCCCCCCTCTCGCATGATTTTAGGCTTCTTAAACGGCGACTATCCAGCCTTTCTCAACAGTACCCTCAACCTGGTCGATGCCCGAGATGTGGCAGCCGGTCACCTTCTGGCGATTGAGAAGGGTCGCGTAGGAGAGCGGTATCTCTTAGGAAACACCCACCTGCAAATCAAAGATCTTTTGCAGCTGTTGACCGACCTGACCGGGCTGCCCATGCCCCAGCGTCAGGTGCCCTATTGGCTGGCTTTGGCCGTGAGCGCGGTGCAGGAGTTTGTCGCCGATCAGATTACCCACCACCCGCCCTCGGCCCCCCTGACGGGGGTGCGTTTGGCCGCAAGCCCGCTGCGGTTTGATAGCCAAAAGGCGCGCCGGGAGCTAGGCTTTGCCGGTAGGCCGGTGCGAGACTCGCTGATCGACGCTATTAGCTGGTACGCTGAGCAAGGGTTGTTGCGGCGAAAAATCTAACCCGACGCCGCTCCAAAGAGACTCCCCAGGGAGCGAACCATGTTGCGCGGCTGCAGCGCATCGACAGCTGCCGTTGGCTCGTAGCCGCAGTGCACCATGCAGTCTGCACATTTGGGATGGCCGCTGCGGGGGCCGTAGCGATCCCAATCGGTGTTGTCTAACAATTCTTGAAAAGTTTTGTAGTGACCTTCGTTGAGCAGGTAGCAGGGTTTTTGCCAGCCCAAAACGCTGTAGCTAGGGCTGCCCCAGGGGGTACAGTCGTAATCTTTTTGCCCGGTCAGAAAGTCTAAAAAGAGCGGATTGTGGTTAAAATCCCAGGCCTTTTGACCGGCTTGAAAGGGGGCTAAAATCTCCCTAAAAAGTGCCTTGGTTTTTTCTCGCTGCAGGAAGTGATCCTGATCGGGGGCCCATTCATAGCCATAGCCGGGGGAGACCATCATCCCGTCTACCCCGAGGGTGGTGAGATAGTCAAACAGCGCCTGAATCTCTTTAGGATCGGTGCCGTCAAAGACAGTGGTATTCGTGGTCACGCGAAACCCTCTGGCTTTGGCTGCCCGAATGGCGCTCACAGCGGTGTCAAACACCCCCTGCCGGTCTACACACCGATCGTGCAGCGCCTGCAGGCCATCCAGATGAATGCTGAAACTCAGATAGGGGGAGGGCGAAAACTGGTCGAGACTTTTCTCAAGTAGCAGCCCGTTGGTGCAGAGGTAAACAAACTTGTTGCGCGCAATCAGCCCCGCTATAATTTGATCGATCTGGGGATGCAGCAAGGGCTCTCCCCCCGGGATCGAAACAATCGGCGCGCCGCATTCTTCGACGGCGGCAAAACAGTCTTCCGGAGACAGATGCTGCTTTAGAATTTCTTTGGGATGTTGAATTTTGCCACAGCCAGAACAGGCCAGGTTACAGCGAAACAAAGGCTCTAACATCAATACCAGCGGGTAGCGCTGACGGCCCTTGAGGCGCTGAGTCACCAGGTACTGACCAACCGCCAGCGCCTGTTGTAAATGGATACCCATTCGATTTGCACTCCTAAGCACACGAGCATTTAACCAAACTAATACACTATCCTTTTTGTAAATTAATCCACCATTAATTTTTTTCAGATAAAAGCCCTCAGAATGACTACCATGCTCACCTGTATGAGGAGATGAACGAATGTTTTCTGTGAGTCCGGCCTTAGATCTCTTAAAGGCGACCAGTCGAACTTTTTTCATTCCAATTAGTCTGTTGCCGCCGGGGCTACAGGAAGCGGTTGCCGCTGCCTACCTGTGCATGAGAGCGATCGATCAAATTGAGGATCATGCCAATCTAGATAGCCGGGTAAAAGTGAGGCTGCTCAGGGTGATTAGCCTAAATCTACAGGCGGGTACGGCGGCGTCTGTCGTAGATGATTTTGCTCGCGATCTTAAAAGTTTTGAAAATCACCTCGAAGAAGTCACCTTGCGCCTTGGGGAGTGGGCTCTGTTGGCCCCCCCCAGCATTGCGCCGCGCATTTGGGATGCCACCGCCGCCATGGCCGATCGCATGGCCTACTGGGCCGAACGCAGCTGGGTAATCCATACCGAAGCCGATCTCAATCGCTACACGTTTAGCGTGGCCGGGTCGGTGGGGCTGATGCTCTCTGATTTGTGGGCCTGGTATGACGGCACCCAAACTAACCGGACCGAGGCGATTGGGTTTGGGCGCGGGCTCCAGGCGGTAAATATCCTTCGCAATCATGCTGAAGATCTGACCCGGCAGGTCGATTTTTACCCAAAGGGCTGGACTGATGACGATATGCAGCGCTATGCCCGTCATAATTTGTCCTTAGCGGATGCCTACACGGCGGCCCTGCCTGAGGGGCCAGCCCTGAGGTTTTGTCAAATCCCGCTGGCGCTGGCCCATGGCACCCTGGATGCCCTGTCTCAGGGCAAGGAAAAGCTCAGCCGCAGCGACGTACTGACCATTGTGGGCCAGCTCAGTAAAATTGCTAGCTAGCCCTCCTGAGTGCTGATGGCCCGCTTTGACGTCACATCCATTCGAGATCGCCTAAACATCTCCGGGTTAGCCATTCGATTTTCGTGGCTGACGATTTGTGGCTGGGTAGCGGTGGCGGTGGTGGGGGTGTTTGCCTTTGGCAGCTTGAAGTATGCCTTATTTCCGGATATCACGTTTCCGGTGGTGGTGGTCAATGCCACGGCTGCGATCGAAACGCCGCTGGCGACTGAGACCCGGCTCACGACCCCGATAGAACGTCAGCTGCAACCCCTAGCTGACTTAAAAAGGACTGCTTCGTCCACCACCGCAGGGCGCACGGTCATCAACCTGAGATTTAGGGTGGGGACCGCCCTGGCAGAGGCAACGACGGCGGTTGAGCAGGCGCTGGAGCAGGTCGCCCTGCCTCCGTCGGCAGACTACGAGGTGATCCCGCTCAATTTGAATGAAGCAACGGCGGTCACCTATGCGCTCTTAAGTGAGACGCGCTCCCTGGCTGAGCTGGCCGAGCTGACGGAAGAAACGGTTTTACCGCCGCTGCAAGAGATTGCCGGGGTGTTGCGGGTTAATGTGCTCGGCACCGGTACCCGCTCAGACGACTCCAACGGAGATTTTTTAGCGGCGCTGCAACAGTCGCCGACACGGGTTCGCTTTGATGGCACCGCGGCGCTGGCGCTGCAGGTGGTCAAACAGGGGCAGGCCAATCCCCTGGAGGTGGTCGATCGCGTGGCCGAGGCGCTTGGGCAAATCCAGGCAGATTTGCCCGAGGTGCAGTTTATCCTGGC
>JBCDDJ010000605.1:0-3583 GCA_039180385.1 Cyanobacteria bacterium P01_G01_bin.38
CAAGGGCGCACCTACGCGTTAGAAACCTTAGATGCTGGAAACCTGATGCTGCTCTACTACCAACCAGTCAAACAGCAGGTTGCCTGACCGAGCCCTCTTTCCCAAACGCAGCCAGAATCTGTTCGGGGGTCTGAGCTTCGATATCAGCATGGCCTCCTGGCTTTTTTGAAGAAACGGCTGGATGTCTACAGGCTGATCCAATGTTCGAGAATTCAGCAGAATCTCAGACTTACACATAAAGATTGGAAACCAGAGTAAATAATCAACCATGCAAATCGCCTATAAAGACTTCCTCATTCGTGACTGGCAACCGGCTGATCGGAACATGGCGGCCAATATGGTCAAAACCGTTTTAGAAGAGTATGGCCTCGGCTGGGAAACTACCTGCGGGGCGGGCACCGATAAGGACGCGGTCGAGATTGAGCAGTATTACTGGCAAACCGGGGGCGAGTTTTGGGTGGTCGAGCAGGCAGAGCGGATTGTGGGCACCGGGGGCTATTACCCCATCGAGCGAACTGACAGAGCGGTTGAGATCCGGAAGATGTATTTGCTGCCCGAGGTACGGGGGCAGGGGCTGGGTAAGTTTTTGCTTAGTCAGTTAGAGGGCGCGATCGCAGCTAAAGGCTACCAATCGATCTGGGTCGAAACTGCCACGGTGCTCAAAACCGCCGTGGTGATGTACGAGAAAAATGGCTATCTGCCCGAAGATCGGGTGGAAACGCCCAGGTGCGATCGCGTTTATCGAAAACAAATTTCGGCTTAGTTATTCACCGAAACCCCCGGTAGCGCATTCAACTGAGCATCGCTCAACGGGTTGCCTCCAAACTGATCGTACTGGCGGGCCAGCGCCCCCGTGATACCGGCGTTGTAGTCCAGGGCGACTTCATTCGCCACATAGTCTGACCGGATATCCTGGTAAGCATTATCATCGGGGGCGGTGGGGCCACCCACCACTGCGCCGTAGATCGTATGGCGGTTATCCCTGGGGTCGTTGAAACTGGAGTAGCCGGTGGCGGCGCGATGGTGGGGCTGCTTGGCAAAGTTGTCGCCAAAGCCCACCATGTAGCTAAATTTGTTGGGGTTTTTGCCCAGAATGTAATCGATTTGCTTTTCAGAGAAGTTGGTATAGCGCTGGCCGGGGTTATTCACCGTGTCACCATACACCCCCGCCACAAAGGCCGCCGTCCCCGCCGTGCGCACCGAGCCCCACTGGCTGTGCCAGGCCAGCCCGCCGGGGGTGTATTCAATCCCCCCCGTGCCGTTAGCCCAGTCGTTGAGCAGCTTCTCTGCATCCTGACGATATTGGCCCTTGTTGGTGATTTGCGAGAGCAAAACCGCGCTGCCCAGCTCTTTGTTATCCCAGCTTTGGGTGGAGTAAACTCCGTTGTAAGCTTGCTCTGCCTTAGCCAGATATTTGTTGTCACCAGTCGCCTTATAAAGCCAGGTCGCCCCCCAGGTCAGCTCGTCGCCATAGCCACTCCAGGAGTTATAAAACTTACTGGCATCGGCAATTGAGTCCGAATATTTACCCCGATGGGTATCGGCAAAGTCATAGAGCTGCTTGGCGTTGGTCAACAACTTGTCAGCATAGCTTTTGTTGGTTGGCCTGAAGATGATTGAGGCGGCGGCCAGGGCAGCGGCGGTTTCTGCGGTGACATCTGAGCCCGGATTTTGGGCATCGACCTTAAATGAGGGTCGCGAGAAGGACATCGCCTCGTCAAAGGTCTGAGCCTGATGATCGATGTCGCCTGCCCCCACCTGGGCCCAAAATGCCTTGGTTTTGCCATTCTGGGTTTCATGGGCCTTGAGCAGATAGTCAGTCCCCCACTTAATTGCATCTAGAGATTCGTCTAGCTGTCCGCTCTTTTGGTACGCACCCCGATATTCGTCTACCCCCCAGGCCAGCAGGGTCATCGAAGCGGCCATCGGAAATCCAAATTTCACGGTGTCCCCAGCGTCGTAGTAGCCGCCGCTAAGGTCGCGCCCCACATCCGAGCCGTCGCCCAGGGCAGAGTCGCCACGCCAGTCGATGCGGTTGTCGCCAGGGAGCTTGCCGGAGCGCTGCGCTTCATAAAACAAAAAGGACTTTTGCAGGGCCTCGCCATAGTTGAGGCCGGTCGAGCCGCCGCCCGGTGGATTGTCCGGTGGGTTATCCGGTGGATTATCTGGCGCGTTATTATCGCCAGCGGGTGGGGTGGCGAGGGCTTTGAGCTGATTTTGAGTCAGTGCCTGGTTATAAACGCGCAAATCATCCAGGCTGCCGGTCAGGCCAAATTTGCCATTGCCGCTAGCGGTGCCGCTTTGAAATCGGGTGCCCCCGCGCACCGCCCCAATCCCGATGTCATCGGCATGTTTCCAGAGTTGAGAGCCTGCCCCCTTGCCAAACTGTTGACCATCTAGATAGGCCGTGAAGGCCCCTGCCTGGGCCTTTTTCTCGTTAGGCTTCGCATCTAATGTGAGAGCCACATGGTGCCATTGGCCAGAGGTAATATTTTCGGTTGAGAAAAAAGTCCCGTTCCACTTGCTTTCGGGCTGGTTCCAGCCGCCAACGTGGAGCTTTCCCCCCTCAAGATAAACATTCAGACCTCGAGCAGCACCGCCTTCTTCATAGACCACTTGTTTGCCGCCGCCAACGTTATCGGCTTTGAACCACACTGCGACGGTGCGATCGCTGTGCGCCTCCGTATTAATGTCAGCGCTGTCGGCTACGTAGGCATAGTCGGTGTTTGTGTTTAACTGCAACACCTTACCCCGCCCATCCGCAGCTTTCAGCTTCGCGCCGCCCGCCAACAAACCTGGATTTTGCCGCCCGTCGGGGGAGGCATCGCTACTTTTCTGACCAGAAACGTCATCAAAGGTCAGATGCATGACAAAGTCATCGCTGGCGGATGCGGCAGGGGCTGGCGCTGGCGTTGGGGCTGCCCCACCGTCGATGGGCTGCCCATTGAGAACGAAATTAGTCGGCTGCATAGGGCCAGTCCCGGTTTTATTGGCGTTAAACCCAAATGTGACTGACTGCCCCGGCGGAATATTTGTGGCCCAGTCGGTACTGCGCAGGGTATAGGTGTTGCCCTGGCGACTGACCACCTCAACGCCCCAGTCTTCGGTAATCTCAAAGGGAGCCTCAAATTTGAGGGTCCAGTCCTTGAGGGCTGTCGTTTGGTCGTTGGTGATTTTTATGCTGGCCGTAAAGCCGTTGCCCCAGTCGTTGACCTGAGAAAAATCGATTATCGCCACGTTGATTAATTTCCTGAAGAAAACAGCTAAAGAAACGTGGAGATGCACCGGAAGCTAGAAACCGGGTTTCTACACTCAGCCAGCAGATTAAGCGGGGAGTGGGGGCTGCGCGATCGCACTATTGGTATTCGCCCCCAAACCACTCGGCACAAACTCGATGTAGTCAACCCGAGCGTGCTCAGCCTTGGGGGTAATGCCCTGCTCGACCCCTTCGAGAGTAAAGACATCGCCCGCGTCAATCTGTAACCCGCTGGCCACCTGGCGAGAGGTCTTCGTCGCGGCAGCGGCCAGATTGCTGCCCAACTGCTTGTTTAAGGCCCAGTCATCAAGGACTTTTTGGTCCTGC
>JBCDDJ010000606.1:0-3580 GCA_039180385.1 Cyanobacteria bacterium P01_G01_bin.38
ACCTTAGACGACAACAACCCCCAAGCCGCTGATCTTTACTGGCCCGAATCCCTTCCCTGGCACCAGGCCGAGGGACATCGTGCTTCAACCTGCGCCTGCATGAGGGTCGGCCAAAAGCCCATTGGCTTCATTGGCTTTGCCTTTCGCCACATTGCCGTTCTCACCGACGAGCAGCTTGAATTTATCCAAGCGCTCACTAATCAGGCCACACTCTCTATCCACCTCACCCGCCTCGCCGAGGAAGCCAAACAGACCGCGATCTCACAAGAGCAAGAGAAAGCTGCCCAGCAGCGTGCCGTCCAGCTCACCCGGTCTAATCAGGCCCTCAAACGCAGCCTCGACTCGCTAGCCCAGCAGCCCGAGCTAGGTGCTTTTTTGCAGCGGGTCGTCAACGAAGCCACCGCCCAGACAGGAGCCGCCAACGGCCATCTTTTTCTTCATGATACCGTTACCCATACCATCGCCCTGCGTGTAGCTACCGAAAATGGGGGGAACTGGCGCGATGTGACAGATATGGCACTCTGGCAACAACCTGTCCCGGTTGATTTTGCCCCCGCTCTCTGGGAGGCGATGCTTGAAAAGAAACCCTTCTTTGAAGAAGATTTTCAGAGTACTCTAAAACCAGGCCCTCATATCTGGGAACCTAGCATCACTTGGCACCGGCAGCGCGGTCACACTCGCATTATTTGCGCACCGCTGGTGCTGGGCGAACAGGTGCTTGGGTTCTTGGGGCTATCTTTTGTAGGGGAGACCATCTTTACCCCCGATGAGGTTGAGCTAACTCAGGCGCTGGCTAATCAGGCCACGCTGGCCATCCAGCTTACCCGCCTTGCTGAAGAAGCCAAGCAAGTCGCTATCTCACAAGAGCAAGAGAAAGCCGCACAAGAACGGGCAGCTGAGCTGGCGAAGACCAATGAGGCGATCGCGAAAACCCTGACTACTCTCGCCGCCAGCCCAGAACTTGACAAGTTTTTAGGTACCATCCTTGTTGAGATGGCGCGACAGCTCAATGCCTGCAAAGCGCATCTCTTCCTCTACGATCAGGCCACCCATACCCTAACCCAACGCCTCGCTATCCAAGACGGTCAAATTTATCTGGGGGTTGGACCAAATGACCCTGAAATGTTTGCTCATCCTGTCCCGGCGGATATGACGCCAGGCTGGAACGCTATCATCACCTCCGAGCGTCCTCTCACCTACGATGAGACCTTACCTTTTGATGAGTCGATCTGGTGGCCCGAATCGCTGGCATGGCACAAGGCTCAGGGGCATAAAGCAATTACCTGCATCCCAATGAAAGCTGGTGAAACGCCTATTGGGTACATTGGCTTTTGCTTTTATGATCGCACCGTCCTCTCTGACGAACAGCTTGAATTCATGCAGGCTCTGGCCAACCAGGCCATCGTCGCGATTCAGCTTACCACCCTTGCTGAAGAAGCGAAGCAGGCTGCTGTTCTACAAGCGCAAGAAAAAGCCGCACAACAGCGGGTAGCTGAGCTGGCTAAGACCAATGAGGCCCTTAGCCAAACCCTCAATGTTCTCACCACCGAACCCGAGCTTGATCGCTTTCTGGGCAAAATTTTAACCCAGATTAATGAACAAATTGGGGCCGACGATGCTCACTTGTTTCTGTACGACCCAGAGACCCATACCCTTCGTCAACAGGTCGCTGTGCAAAGCGGCCA
Source organism: Cyanobacteria bacterium P01_G01_bin.38 (assembly GCA_039180385.1). Classification (GTDB taxonomy): domain Bacteria; phylum Cyanobacteriota; class Cyanobacteriia; order Phormidesmidales; family Phormidesmidaceae; genus SIO4C1. Next base: position 1,686 of record JBCDDJ010000606.1, read on the forward strand.
GGTCTTTCCCTTTAATGCCCCCGGCGATCCTGATATCTTCCGTCAGCCTGTCCCCGCCGATATCACCCAGGCCTGGCAAATCGCGCTCAACTCGCCCAAACCCTTCGTCATCGATCAAAATGACCCAGAGTCCGCAGCTTTCCTATGGCCCGGCACCGCTGAATGGCACCAATCGAGAGGCCACTGCACCACTGTTTGTGCCTGCATGAAAGTAGGCAATCAGCCCCTTGGCTTTATTGGCTTTGCCTTCCGCGACTGCATTGTGCTCACCGACGAGCAGCTCGAATTTATCCAGGCGCTGACCAACCAGGCCACGCTCTCAGTTCACCTCGCTCGCCTGGCCGAGCAAACCCAGAGCGCTGCCCTGACCAGCGAGCGCAACCGCCTCGCCCGCGAGATTCACGATACGCTGGCGCAAGCGTTTACCGGCGTGTCACTGCAGCTAGAGGCCGCCAAAGGCGTGCTCAACCGCAACCCTGACGAGGCCCAAACCTACATGACCCGCGCTGGCAAGCTAGCTCGTCGCGGGCTGTCTGAGGCCCGTCGCTCGGTGCGGGCGCTGCGATCGCAGGCCCTAGAAACCGACACCCTGCCCAAGGCGCTGCAAACCGCCATTCAGGAAATGACCCAAGATAGCCCTATGCAGGGAGAGTTTAACCTGATCGGCACCCCCCTCCCCCTCCCCGAAGACCTGCAAACCAACTTGCTGCGCATCGGCCAGGAGGCGATCACCAACGCTCTGCGCCATGCCCAGGCCCAGCACTTGATATTGACCCTACAGTTTACCCGAGAGCAGGTCCGCATCTATATCACAGACAACGGCAAAGGCTGTCAGATTAATGCCATAACCGAGGTCGAAGGCTTTGGTCTATTGGGTATGCGCGAACGCACCCTGCGTTTTGGCGGTCAGTTTTCCTTCAAAAGCGCCCTGGGTGAAGGTACCATCATAGATATCATGATTCCTATAGAGGGTATAGGGTAGAGAACCTTACCCACCACCCTCTACTCTCTACCCTCTACTCCCCCCCATGCCCTCAGACACCCCCATCCGAGTTCTCGTCGTCGAAGACCACAATGTCGTCAGGCAGGGGATTGTGGCAATTCTCAATCAGCAAGACGACATCACGGTCGTGGCTGAGGCCCAAAATGGCAAAGAGGCCATTACTCAACACCAGGCCCATGCGCCCGATATTACCCTGATGGATCTGCGCATGCCCCAGATGGAGGGGCTAGAGGCCATCATTAAAATTCGCGAACTTTCGCCAGAGGCGCGCATCGTCATTCTCACTACCTACGACACTGATGAAGATATCTACCGGGGGTTGCAAGCCGGGGCACGGGGCTATTTGCTTAAAGACACCACCGCCGAGGATCTCGCCAAGGCTGTGCGCCAGGTCCACCAGGGCAAGCGATATATCCCGATGGAGGTGGGGCTAAAACTCACCGAGCGCCTTCAGGAGTCAGATCTGACCGAGCGCGAGCTAGATGTGCTCAAATTGCTGACTAAGGGCAAAAGTAACCAGGAGATTGCCAAAGTCCTGTCGATTTCAGAGGGCACTGTCAAATTTCACGTCAATAACATTTTGAGCAAGCTGGGGGTTAGCGATCGCACCCAGGCCGTCGTCACCGCCCTCAAGCGCGGCATCACCCGCCTCGATTAGCGGAGTAGTTGATTCACACCGATTTGCGCACCCGTCTTGCCAAAATTTGAAGGCCAGTTACCGATTAAAGGCGTGACTTGATGGTCGGCAGCAACCCACTGTTGAGGATTCTCCTCAGCAACGCTTGATCGAGATCAAGTCGGCGCTCAAACTTTGCATATTCTCATTTTAAGTTAATCAATCCAGCCAGAAAACAACAACAATAAGAACGTCGAGAGCGACATCCTGATCAAT
>JBCDDJ010000607.1:0-3574 GCA_039180385.1 Cyanobacteria bacterium P01_G01_bin.38
GCCATCGGTCGCGACCTACGCCCCGGTGATGAGATCCTAGTGACCTGTCTTGACCATGACGCCAATGTCGCCCCCTGGCAGGCTCTGGCGGAGCAAGGGGCTGTGGTGCAGACCGTTGATATCCACCCCGAAGACTGTACCCTCGACATGTCAGACTTTGCCCGTAAGCTGAGCCCTCGCACCCGGCTGGTGGCTGTAACATATGCCTCCAATGCGGTGGGCACCCTCAATGACCTGCCCACGATTATCCAACAGGCCCATGCCATGGGGGCATGGGTATTTGTCGATGCTGTGCACTATGCGGTTCATGCTCCGATTGATGTTAAGGCCCTCGACTGCGACTTTTTGGCCTGTTCTCCCTACAAGTTTTTTGGACCACACTTGGGGATTATCTATGGCAAACGTGACCTTTTAGGCCGGCTGCACCCCTACAAAGTGAGGCCCGCCAGCAACCAAAGCCCCGATCGTTGGGAAACCGGCACCCAAAATCACGAAGGATTAGCCGGATTGGTCGCCAGCATTGAGTACCTTGCTAACCTGGGGCAACGGTTATCTTCTGGAATCCTCAATCGTCGCAGTGCCCTCATCACCGCTATGACTGCCACCCATCACCACGGACAGTTCTTAGGAAAACAATTGCTGGCTGGACTGCTTAACATTCCTCAACTTACCGTTTATGGCATCACTGACCCAAAACAGCTAGCCTGGCGGGTTCCCACCGTGTCACTGCGGCTTGCGGGCTATCCACCCGTTGTCTTAGCTAAAAAACTCGCCGATCGGGGTCTCTTTGCGTGGCATGGTAACTTTTACGCCCTCAATCTCACAGAGAGGCTCGGGGTTGAAGAGAAAGGCGGGCTCTTGCGGGTCGGCTTGGTGCATTACAATACCGCTAATGAGGTTGACCGGCTGTTGGGTGTTTTACAGGAACTTGCGACAGCATCCTCAACCCCTGTTTAGATTAGCCCCAGCGCTGGAGATCAGCCATGATAGACGAATTGCCTGACTTTTCGCTCAATCTAGAACAGCAGTTTGACATTCAAAAATATCGAGAGTTTGTCAAAAAAATGCCTCGCGAAACCCTTGAAGAATTGTTTCTACAGGCGATGTACACCGAGATGATGCAAAAGAATCTGATCAAAGGGCTGGTTGAGCGCTCGCTACGGCAGTCGATGGGAGAAGAGTTTGAAATGCCTGCCGCGCCTGATCAGACGGGGTTAGATGAATAGATCTGGATGAATAGACTATAGGCTAAGGATTTAGGCACATATTTTTCTGCGTCTGGAATAAAGTGTGACCGGCTTGTTTAAGTCGCTAGGACACGCTTATGGTCGGATACGGTAGATGTTGCTATGAATCGCACAGGTATTCCTATTCTGCTATGGGGGAGCGCATTGGGGTTGCTCCTCGCGGTGCTTGCCCATTTTGCCGGCGTTTACGTCGTCCTGGCCAGCTTAGTACTGTCAGCGACCATCTTTTTGATCGCTGTCCCCTTTGCAGCAGTTGCGGGTGGGCTATGGCTATGGCAGCGAGGGACTTGGACAAAGCGAATTGCCCGCTGGTCTGGGGCGCTGGTTCTGATTACAAGCGTACAGATGGGGTGTTTGACTGCAATCAGACTCTTTGTGGTTGAAAAACCCCCAGATTCTAAAGCGATTTGTGATGAGCTGATTCCTCAGCTTGAAGCGTATCGAACTGCCCAGGGTAGCTATCCCAAAACCCTCAGGGCGCTTGACGAATTTTCGGCTTTGTCTACCCCCCTTGAAATCATTGAGACATCAGACTGCTCCTACTACTCTGCTGACGGCAAAACTTTTAGCTTGAACGTCGATGAATTTTGGACAAGCTATTGGGACTATGACAGTGAAACAAAGCTGTGGGAGTACGTCGATTAGCAGGATTCAGGGCTTTGCAGCTCTACCGAGATGTCGCTCACTTTTGATTATCCCAGGCTTCCCGAGTCTCTCATCCTTGGGGGTGATCATGTTGAGTAGTAAGGCTAAACACTGGACCCGACAAAAGGTTTTATCATGCTGCGTCACGCTAAAAAAACACTTTCCAACTTCAAAATCAAGCGTCTGTTAGCCCTGATCCTTCTCATTTGCCTGGTGGCTGATTTTATCCCCCACCCAGCATTGGGGCCGAGTCTACTGGTAGAAACCCTCAAGTCCATTGCCGAACCTGTCAGGGCAGCTGAATAGTAGACTTGGGCTGACGCTGTTTTCTAGTCAACCATAGTCCACCAGCGATTGCCCCAAGGGCAAACAACAAATCAGGTTCGGGAACCGCTTCAGCGTCAGCCTCAGCCCATAGGTCTACAGTCGAGTCAGGTAGATCGACAGCTGTCAGCGCTGGAGGAGCTAGGGCCAGGGTTGATGATAGCTCTAAGGGGGAGGTATCTGCCTCAGATAACCCCGTGGAGAGAGAAGATGCCATAAGATTCGGGAGTAGGTAGGTGGCAATGTCTTGCAAAATGCGATTGTGCAGTCTTGTGTCGTCGTCGATGCTACGGTGGGTAATGCTGCGATCGCGAAATAGATCTTCGACATTAATATTTTGAGACCCACTGACCGTTTTAGCCCCCTGTAGATCGGTGGGGTCCCAGCCAGATCTAAAAAAGTTGTATCGATTGCGGCGTTGGTAGTAGTTAATCCCGGTGTGTACGTTAGCCGGTAACACTTCATCTTCTTGACTTCTGCCCGTGAGCGGCTCATAAGAATCGATCTGCACCAACAGATCAATCGGTTTGGGCAACTGATTTTTAGCCGTCTGAATGGCAGAAAGCCCCCCGCCGCTATAGCCAATCAGGCCGACTGCACCTGCATCATTAAACTGGTTGAGGAAAGCTGTCCCTTGGGGGCTGCCGACTTCTTGAAAGTTGAACACAGTCCCCTGGTAAGAATCAAAAACCTGGACAGTCAGATTATGGTTGGGAAACGTCGTGTTGATCTGGCTGGCCAAAGTATCGATGCCTGATGGCCCTGAACCACCACTCAAAGAGCCCAGCAAACCGCCCGCCCCTCGAAACAGACCAATGACAGCACGTTCGCCCACAAAGCTAGCAGCCTGAACGGTTGAAGGAATCAGCACCGACACTGAAATGACCAACAGGCTCAAGCTGAGTGACCCTGGATTTAACCGACTCGAAGTTTGCGCCTTGAGCCTAACTGCTAAGCCGCTCAAAAACCGATTGCTCATCTGCCACGCCATTTAAGTTTGGTTTCATAAATTTGGTTTCAATAGTAATCAATCTTTGAGGGGCATCCCCAAACCGCCTAAAAAGCTTTACATCTCAGCCCTCAGTGCGGTTCGATGAGGAACTTCATCTTTTATCAAACTCCGTCCCCTATCATAGAATGGCTGCAAATTTTTATCAGTTGCCTGCTTTCAGAAATTTATGACCGTATCCTCGCCTCCTATCCCCCTCGGCAAAGTCAGCCAAATTCCTCAACACTACGACCCGTCATTGCTGTATCCAGTGCCGCGTTCAGTCGGACGGGCCAAGTTTCTAAGCGAGGCAGCTGTGCCCTTTTCGGGTTGCGATCGCTGGGACTGTTTTGAGGTCTCCTGGCTAGCC
>JBCDDJ010000608.1:0-3557 GCA_039180385.1 Cyanobacteria bacterium P01_G01_bin.38
AAAGTCTCCTAAGTTTGTGTGTTGAGGCTTGGGGAGCCTTTTTCAGTATCCTAGGATCTGTTAAAAACTAAGCTCACGGTTTGAACAACTCCCGAGAGACCTGTGCAGGCCAACAGGGGGTAAATAGACTGCCTGACCCCATGTTATGCAGTGGTCTCCCCAATCAGAGCGAAACCCATGGGTCACCTTCCAGAAAACCTTACTCATCCGGATTGCCTGCTCACTAGAATGATTGGTCGGTGGAATGGTGGCATCTTCGAGGAACAAAAATAAATGTGCCTGGATATCCTTATAGCGATTTCGTAATCGCTGCCCATCTTCTTGGGAAGGGCTCGTTTTGGAAGACCCCTTCCCAAGATCATAGGGTTTGGCTTGATAAAAGTTTGCCACCTCACGAGAAGGCTGCGCGGGGTGCGATCGCAAAACTTCGCCGACTCTTTTGGAGCGCTGAAGGCAGGTTTAGAAAGGTTTATGAAATTTTCTTCGGTAGCGATATTATATTTCTCTAGACGATTCGGCAAAAAGATACTCGTGAACATTATATGTTCCGCCTACAAAGCTCCCTATGCTCAAACGGCCCACGACTATTTGAAACAATCCATCTTAAAGTCAGACCTCGACCAAGTGATTATGAGTAGACAGGCGATTAGTAAGGGCGATTAATAAGATCGATGTGCTAGAGAAGTTGAAGCACGTATGTTCCTGCCTTAGCGATCGTGGGAGCAGATCCAGGTCGATTCTTTATCAAAATTAACCGAAAGATCGCAAACGCTTTACCCAATTCTGAGTTTGTTGTGTTGGAGAACTCTATTGATCCATCAAATTTAGTCAATCCAGCTGAGTTTGATGAACAAGTAATTCTCTTTTTGAAAAGAGAATTTATTTCATGAATGTCTCTTGTATCTCATGAAACATCTTGATGTCATGACATACGGCTATCCAGAAACTTTTTACAAGCTATCTTAGACAAAAGAATTAGAACATCGAATCAGGGTTTAATCGGCGGCTAGAGTTCAAAACGCCAAACAGGAATCTCTCCTATGAAAAAACTCTTAATCGTGTCTCCAGCGCTCGCGCTGGGGCTCTTTTCGGCTGTGGCAGAGGCCGCTACTTTCACACTAGAGGACGCAACCATCTCAGATGTCCGCGATGCCTACAGAGCAGATGCATTGACCAGCGTAGAACTGACTCAGCTTTATCTCGATCGGATTGATGCCTACGACCGCTCAGGGCCAAATATTAATTCTGTTGCGGTGCTCAATCCAGACGCATTAGCAGAGGCCGCTAGATTAGACCAGCTCTGGGATGAGGGAGAGGTATTAGGGCCTCTGCATGGGATTCCGGTCTTGGTTAAAGATTCGTACAATGCTGACGGGTTGACCACCTCGAACGGTGTGGATGTGCTCAAATCGCTGACGGCAAACGACGACGCCTTTTCGGTCGCTCAGCTCAAAGATGCAGGTGCGATTATTTTGGGCAAGGCCAACATGAGCACCTGGGCTTTCTCGTACGATGGCATCAGCGAGGCCTATGGGCCGGTGATCAACCCCTATGCCCCAGACCGGACGCCAGGGGGGTCTAGCAGCGGCTCGGGGGCAGGGGTAGCGTCAAACTTTGCCATGCTGTCGATGGGTGGAGAAACAGGCGGTTCGATTCGGGTGCCGAGTACCCACAATGCCCTGGTCGGTATAAAACCTAGCGCAGGGCTAATCTCGGTCGATGGGACCTGGCCACTCGTAACCGAGCGAGACGTGGTTGGCCCAATGGCCAAGACCGTGTCAGATACAGCCGCTGCGATGGATGCCCTGGTTGGCTTTGACCCAGACAACCTTTGGAATCCTTACATCCCAGATGTGGAAGCGGCTCGGCCCAAATCGTATTCCAACTTTTTAGACGATACCGCTCTGACTGGCAAAGTGTTGGGTCTACCTCGGCCTTATATCGGCAAAGGAGATCCCACCAAGGGAGAAAGCTTCCCGATTGACTCACAGGTCGAAGCTGCCTTTGAAGCTGCTAAGCAGGTGCTTGAAACGCAGGGGGCAAGCCTAATCGAAGTGGATATTCCAGCGCATGAGACCTGGTTTATCGACTTTTTAGTTGAGGGCAATCCACCCTTTGACTATCCCACCGATAACTCCCGCAGTCTCCAAAGTCGAGCTTTTTACTATGAAGAGTTGGTTAAAGGATACAACGATGAGGAGATAACCTCTTTTGTCGATCTGCTGGATATTTTGCCCACAGACTACGAGTTTTATGACTATGTCGAATCGATTGCGCTAACGATCGAAGCAGGTGAGGCGAAACCTTGGGAAGACCTGCCGGATGTTGATCAAGCGCTAGATGCGATCGCACAGCTGCGCTCCAAACAATACGAAGACTTCATGACTGCCAAAGGCATCGACGCGTTTGTCTTTCCAACGCTTAACTACCTAGCGCCCCCCCAAGGAGAAGGGGCTAACAAAGTCTATGAAACCTTTGGCAGTCTCCCCGCTCGCTTTGAGGCTAATATTCTCGGTTTACCTGCGATTACCGTTCCAATGGGCTACTCAGAAGAGGGCATTCCAATGTCGCTAGAGTTTATGGGCAACTACTTTGGTGAGCCAGAGATCATCAGCTATGCCTACGACTACGAGCAGGCAACCTTGTTCCGGCAGTCTCCAGCTTTGACGCCTCCCCTACCCGGTGAGACCTTTGAGTATGAAGCTGTCCCCGAACCCGGCACTGGAATTCTGACGCTGATAACGATGGGTTCCACTCTTTTGGGCTATCGACTCAAGCGGCGATCGCAGCTAAGCAATCAATCATCCGCGACAGCTTAGGCGGTTGCAAGCAAATAACGCCCCGAAGTCCCTCTCCCTAAATCCCTCTCCCAAATCTGGGAGAGGGGCTTTGAGCTGAGTGAACCTATACTGCGTAGTACCCAATAGCAATGGATTCTAATCTCTGGGCTCGTCTCACCGGGTTGGTGTAGGTTGCAGCGTTGGCCTGTTGTAGCGCTTGAGCGGCAACTTCAGCTGCGATCGCGCGATCGGCTGCAAACCGGGCAGCGGTAAACTCAAACTTCCTAAGCAGGCAGCCATCGCCAGCCACCAACCCTTTATCATGCTGTGAGCTGTCATAGTCCTCAGTCACATCTAATCAGCAAATCCTGACCATAAAAGCAATACAACGAAAAGGTAGCCAGCCATTAATACGCTGCCACCGCCGCTGCTGAGCGTGATTACGGCTTTTACACTGCTGCCACCTGAGGGTTTGCCCGCAACACGGACATTCCCCTTGGTAGCGCTCCACACGGGTCAGATTCAAAAACAAGCTGCTGTCGGGTTTTGTGTAGGGTTCTCTGTTCGATTTCTAACGGTGTTACCCTTGCTGATTGGCTCAGTTTCACGGATCGCAGCCTGCATCGGATCGAGGTGCTGGTTGTAAGCGAGCAAGAGCATTAGCTGTCTACAGCTACAACAGTATCCATAGAGCTTACTTTTGTAAATCTGACGCACCAGGCGATCTCGACAACACAGACAAAGTGGCATAGCATTGGGACTCAAATCAGTAAATTC
>JBCDDJ010000609.1:0-3554 GCA_039180385.1 Cyanobacteria bacterium P01_G01_bin.38
ACATGACGACTCCAGCGAGGATGGGTTTCCTGGGGTCTGGTGGGGTCATTACAAAGACGACTTGCCCCCTGGGCGGGTTGATGTGATAGTCGAGTTAGATTTCAACAGTTTCTCAAAAAAGAAGAAACCCCAATACGGTGGGTATGAAATTCGCCTGGTGGATCTGCGCCCGGCCCAGGCATCAGCGCCCATAGCCCTGGCAACGCCTAGCTGGCTGATCGATCAGCGCGTCTCTGCTGAAGCTAACCCCAGTAATAGCCCCCTCGTACTGGCAGATTGTCCAACAAATTGGACCGAGTTACGCCCCTGGTGGGCTCAATCTGTCAAGCAGCAAACCCCGTTGGTTTTAGCCTATCCACCCCCAGACGCACTAGACTTCATAATTGTCTGGAAAACGCTGTTAGGGCTTGCGAAATACCTCAGCCGAACCGGCCAAACCGTTACCCCTGAGCAGCTACAAACCCGTCTACAAATCGGGGATAAAGCTCTGGAATACGGCCTTGAGGCATTGTCAATGATTGGGTTTGAGGTCATTTACTCCACAAGAGGGCTAACTTTGACTTATCCTGCAACCACCGCAAACCAAAAGACAACTCTAAGCAACACAACAGGTTTGGACGGGGTTCGTAATTTTCTCAAGGCGGTGCGAGAAGAAGATTTTCGCAAGCAGTATTTCTATCGGGTCCCTTTGGCAACCGCTCAGACAGTCATGGGGCAGTCTTCTACAACCCCTTTCGACGATAGAGCTGAGCATATCCCCGCTGCGGCGACTGATAGATCAGCTCATACGCGCTAGACAGCTGTTGAAAAATCGCCTGTGCCCCGTCTTCCTCAAGCGGATGATCGGATGTCCGCCAAATTGAGACATAGTCGATCGGACGCCCGGTGATCTCTGAGTAGCCTAAGATATCCACATAGGGTGCCCGGCCAAGACGCCAGTCATCTTCATCTAAAATCTCAAATGGATTTAACTCAGGCCGAAAATTGACCGGAAAGTAATCTTCATTGGCCTGATAGTTGTTGAGCAAGACGGCCTGTCTGTCCACCGCCACATATCCGGAGACATTAACAAAAGTGTTGATTTGCCAGGGTCGCACAAACTTGGGGGGTCGCCACAGATCAGGCTCATCTGCTGTCCTCATCGCAGCCTCCCTGGGGGTCGGGAAATTTACCGCCAGCAAGGTAGAATTTTGCTCAATGAAAGGCGCTGTAGAGATATATTCGGTCCAATAATCACCTAAATAGGCATAGGTGGTCGTCTGAATGATTAAAAGCGCTGCGGATATCGAGATCAGCAGCCACTTTATCCCCTGGCGAACAAACGATGGGTAATGCCCCGAGGCTAGCCAAAGCATCAGGGTGACGATTGGGTAAAGCAGCAGTCTGTCTTTAATCGTGACGCTGCCAGAGAGGGTCCTGGGTGCAATCAGATAGACCCCCACTAATACAACTGTCACCCCCAGTAGCCCATTGATACCCTTGAGTTGAAAGGCCGGGAATTTTCTCAGTAGCCGGTAGCCAGCCAGGGCCAACATCAGCAAGCCAATTGCGATCGCAAACAGCAGCTCAAGACGGCTGTAAGACACCAGAGAACTCAGGGTGAGCAAACTCCCCAATCGCAGGTTATCAAGCACTGACGTCGGCCATTTAGGCCCCCTGGACCCGACAGAGTTTTGACTCAAAAACTGAAGACAGACCACACCCGTAGGCAACAGCGCGACCAGGGTCGGTAAAGTCGTTTTTATAAAAAGCTGCTTTAGGGCAACCAGGGCACCACGTTGGGAGGTCAGCAAAGCATCAACACCCTGCGACAGATTGAGCACCCCCACGGTAATGCCAAACACAACAAACGAAAACAGATGGGTAAAATAAAGCCCTAGCATCAACAGCAGCAACACCCCTGTTTGAGTCAGGCGAAGGTGGCTGCGATGCCTTAGCCAATAACCGATGGCAAACAGAAACACAACCAGACTATAGGCAAAATTATAAAAGCCCATGTTAAAGGTCAGGTTGTAGCAAAGAGGGAATGACAAAAACGCCAGGAACGGCGGGGCAAAGGCGTCTGATCGAACCCCATTAAGCGCATAGCGAACCGCAAACGGCAACAAAATCACATAGAGCGACAGGAGCAGTTTTTCAGCGATAATGGGAGAGACCACAAACATCAACCCTGTCAGTATCACCTGGGTTGTCCAGTTAGGCGCTAGCTGCAAATTTGGGAGATAATAGTCTCGAAAAATGGATGGGGCACCTGTTAAAAACCCATGTAAAACATCGGCAGTATGCACATGGATGGGCCCATCTTGCAAGGGCAGGTACTTAAACAGCCAAATCGGCAGCAAGAATAGCCCGACCAGCACAATAAACAGGCTATTCTCTACCGGACTAAAAGGTCGGCGGTTAAACACCAGATTCGACGGCTGCGAATAGATCAAACGAGACTCAGATACCTCCATAAGCAATCAGCCTGCATCGCGGTCCCCACTTCACACGATCAGGGACTCTAGCATAGAATCTTACTTTGCTATTTAAAATTTAGACCTCCGTATATTGAGTTTATTGTAAGTACTAAAACGCACTCGATTGCGATTTTCCCGAGATGGACCCATGAAAAACATCAGTCGTGTGAAGATGCACAGTACCTTTTTGACAAGGCAGATACCCAAAAAGCCAAACGGGCAGCACAAAAAGATCTAAGTAGGTCATCCCAATCAGGCTTCAGATGCCGAGACCCCGTTCGGCTGAGCGGTTCGGCTGAGCTCACCGTCGAAGCCTCACGTCGAAGCCTTATGTCCCCCTTACTTGAATACCCCTTGGGCTATATTCCGGGAGAGACTAGACTCAAAGCCCCCAAACCCGAAATTTTGGGGGCCTGTATAAGGAAGCTAAATATCTGATCTTCTATCTTAGAAACGATTAGGTTGACCCACTTATCAGGACAAAGAAAAGTGTTTTTTCTTGACGTGTGAAGCATCAGCAAAAGCTGCCCTTATGCATTTCAGCCTAATGCTAGCCGCTAACGATGAACGCTACGGACGATCCAATAGCTCAGGGAAAGGGCGAGCACTGCGATCGCAAGTCCAATCACCGTCAACCCGGTAATCTTGTCAAGATCCAGGATGATAATTTTTCGCGCCACCGCCGTCAGAGAGGTGACAATCACCAGCTCCACCTGCACCACGTGCTTTCGCAGATAGGCGGTGATATTCTCTAAAATTTCTAACGCGATCAGCACACTTAGAAATAGGCCAAAAATCTCACTCAGGGTGATTCCAAAAAAGCCAGCTGGATTGGGTTCAATCAGCGCCACCGCTAAATAGCGCACTAGATCAGCAATGATCACAATAATCACCACCAGCATGGCAATCGCCAGCAGCTTTGAAACCACCGTTTCAAACCGCTTAGTGCCGCTGAGAAACCCCTCATCGCTCACCCGCCATTGTAAATAGCGCTTTAACTGAGTTATCCAGTCGTTCATCCGCTGCCCCATGCCCGTGTCGGTTATAAGCCTACGACTTTATGGGTGGTGGAGGATTAAAAAGTTAAAGGTTGGG
>JBCDDJ010000610.1:0-3540 GCA_039180385.1 Cyanobacteria bacterium P01_G01_bin.38
AAGCCGTTGTGATCATTGAAACGACGTGAAACCTCACACCACAGTCTTGATTATCCCCACCGGGATTGGGGCGGCGATTGGGGGATATGCCGGGGATGCGCTGCCGGTGGCGCGTGCGATTGCAACGGTCACCGATCGGCTGATCACCCATCCCAATGTGCTTAACGGAGCCCAACTCTACTGGCCATTGCCCAATGCCTTCTATGTTGAGGGCTATGGCCTTGACCAGTTTGCAGCGGGGCAGTGGCAGCTGCAGCCGGTGCATCAAAACCGGATCGGGCTGTTGTTAGATGCTGCGATTGAGGATGACCTACGCTGGCGACATTTACAGGCGGCGGATGCGGCACGGGCTACTCTGGGGCTGGATTTGACGGATTATGTGGTCACCGATGCACCGCTGGGGGTGACGCTGAAACAGGCAAATTCTGGGGCGACTTGGGGGGCGATTGAGAATCCAGACAGTCTGCTGCGTGGGGCGGAGCGGCTGATTAAGGAGGGAGGGGCGGGTGCGATCGCGGTGATCGCCCGATTTCCCGACGATGAGGACAGTGAAGCGCTGACAAACTACCGCCAGGGGCAGGGGGTTGACCCGCTGGCTGGGGCTGAGGCGGTGATTAGTCATCTGGTGGTGCACACATTTCAGCTCCCCTGCGCCCATGCCCCTGCGCTGAGGCCGCTGCCGCTAGACCCAAGTATTTCTCCACGCTCTGCCGCTGAGGAAATTGGCTATACCTTTTTGCCCTGTGTCCTGGCTGGGCTGAGTCGCGCACCTCAGTTTGTCACCCAGGCGGCTCAAACCGCTGAGACAATTACCGCTGACCAGGTCGATACGGTAATTTTGCCTGCCACGGCGTTTGGGGGCAGCGCCGCGATGAGTTTTGGGCAGACCCAGGCGACGATCATTGCGGTGGCGGATAATCAGACCAAGATGGAAGTGTCGGCTAATGCGTTGGGTATTGAAACTGTGCAGGTTAGATCTTACCTGGAAGCGATTGGGGTAATTGCGGCAAAGCGGGCAGGCGTGCATTACGGAGCATTGTGCTCACGGATTGAGCACTTGAGACATTTATAACGGCTGACATCACAGGTGGTAGACAACCTTGATAACCAGTGTTGGTCTTGAGATAAACTCAGAATTTCTAAACCCATACAGATATAATACAAAAGAACTAGTAAGGATATACAGTTGCTACATCGCCAGAAAGCATTACTCGCAATACTGGAACAGGTCGGTGGGGAAGCCTCTACTTTGCAAATGATGAAGTGGGCTTTTTTGCTGAGCCAGGAAACGCCCTCCCATGGCGGGAAAACCTTTTACCAGTTCATACCGTATCGCTTTGGCCCTTACTCGTTTACACTCAATCGCGAAACAGATACGCTCATCCGCAACGGCTTTGTGGAGAAGGCAGATAAGAAAACCTGGGAACTGACACCTTTGGGAAGAGAACAGGCGGTGAATTTGCCTAAACCAATTTCTCAGGATATTGCGGCTGTGACCAAACAGTATGGTGGCCTGTCTGGCTCGGATTTAATTGATAAGGTCTATGCCCACTATCCTTGGTTTACAGTCAATAGCGATTTGCCTGGCAAACGGAGAGAGCAGCGTCCTATTGCCGATATGGCGATTTACACGGCTGGCTATGAGGGCAAAACCGTTGATGAGTTTTTGAATCTGCTGATGCGATCGGGCATTCGCAGGCTAATTGATGTTCGTTTCAACCCGATTTCTCGTCGGTATGGGTTTCACAAGAGTACATTAAAGCGGTTGTGCAGTTCTTTAGACATTGACTATCAACATTTGCCTGGCTTAGGCATTCCAGGCTCAGCCAGGGCAGACTTGACCTCACTTGATAGCTATATCGCGCTTTTTAAGGAATATCACTGCGGTTTAGCAAATCGTTGGGATGACTTGCAGGCGACCATATCACTATTGAACTCTGAACCCAGCGTTTTAGTTTGTATGGAAGCGAATCCGGAATGCTGCCATCGAAATGTGCTAGCTCAGCATCTGGTGGGCATGATGGATTTGCCAATTAAGCATCTCGGATAATAGGCATGAGCAATCAGCCCGTTAAAACCAAGGTTTTGATCACGGTGATGACCTATCCTCATCCATCGCGAGGATATCAAGAACTGGTTTGTACGGCTGGTATTACTGAGAATTACGAATGGGTCAGGCTTTATCCAGTAGATTATCGCTACAGACCCAGAAATCAGCAGTTTCGCAAGTATCAGTGGGTGGAAATAGATCTGTTGCCCCATGGGGCTGGGAATGATCGCCGCAAAGAAAGTAGGAAACCAAATTTAGATTCTCTGCGGGTATTGGGGGAGCGTCTTTCTACTAAAAATGGTTGGAGAGAACGGCGGGAAATTATCGACCAGATGCCGACCCAGACGGTGAAGCAACTGAAGGAGTTGCATGACTCAGAGCTGACATCACTTGGCATCGTGAGACCAACGCGGGTGCTAGATCTAAAAATTGAGCCTGCTAAATCGGAGTGGAAACCTGAATGGCAGTATCTATTTGACCAACTGACGCTGTTTGGTCCGGTACAAAAGCCGCTTCGCAAAATACCCTACAAGTTCAGCTACATGTTTGAATGCGAAGACAGCCACAGACCTCATAACGCCATGATTGAAGATTGGGAACTGGGGATGCTTTGGCTGAATGAAGTCGCTCGATTAGGGAATGAAGAACAGGCCGCCCTGAGCGTGCGGCGCAAGTTTTTTGATGAAATTTGCAGTGACAAGAAAGACACGTTGTTTTTTATGGGGACGGTGTTTCCTTACAACACCTGGGTGGTACTTGGTGTCTTTTGGCCACCTAAACCGAGTCAGCCAGAATCAGAAGTGATTCAGGGAACTTTGTTTTAGGTTGAACGTTAATTTATCGGGAGTTTTGCAAGCACTATCGCCTTTGTCCTTAACCTCTTCACCCATTACCGAATCAATCCCTCCTTCTGCAACCATCGCTCTGCATCCAACGCGGCCATGCAGCCAGTGCCTGCGGCGGTCACGGCCTGGCGATAAACCTTATCCTGGGCGTCACCACAGGCGAAGACCCCAGCGACGCTGGTGTAGGTGGAGTAGGGACGCGTAAAAATATAGCCCTGACGCTCCATTCTGAGCCAGGGTCTGAAGATTTCGGTGTTGGGGCGGTGACCGATGGCGATAAAAATACCCTGAATAGGGAGACAAAAACAGGTGCCAGTTTTGACTTCCTCCAGCATCACCCCTTCAACAGCTTGATCTCCTAAAACGTCTTTGACATGGGCATTCCACACAAACGAAATCTTGTCGTGGTTAGTCACCAGCTTTTGCATCGCCTTTGAGGCCCGCAGGCGATCGCGACGGTGGATCACATGCACATGGGACGAAAAGCGAGTCAGGCACAGGGCGTTTTCCATCGCGGCATCGCCGCCGCCGATGACGGCAACGGGCTGATCTTTGAAGAAGGCTCCGTCACAAACCGCGCAGGTAGACACTCCCCGACCCACCAGGCGTCTTTCATTTTCTAACCCGAGCCATCGGGGGGAGGCT
>JBCDDJ010000611.1:0-3534 GCA_039180385.1 Cyanobacteria bacterium P01_G01_bin.38
GGTTGCGATCGCGCAGCGCGACATCAAGCGCATGGTAGCTTACAGCTCGATTGGGCACATGGGCTATATCTTGCTGGGTATGGCCGCAGGGAATCCCCTGAGTCTGGCGGGCAGCATTTCCCAAATGGTTTCCCACGGGCTCATCCTGGCGATTTTGTTTCACCTGGTGGGGATTGTCGAGGCCAAGGTGGGCACCCGTGAGTTAGATGTCTTAAATGGGCTGATGAACCCGGTGCGAGGGTTGCCCCTAACCAGTGCTCTGCTGGTGCTGGGGGGCATGGCCAGCGCGGGTATTCCTGGCTTGATCAACTTTGCCGCTGAGTTTGTTGTGTTTCAGGGCAGCTTTGGGCAGTTCCCGGTACAGACGCTAATCTGTGTGGTTGGCACAGGGTTAACGGCAGTTTACTTTGTGATTTTGTTAAACCGCACCTGCTTTGGTCGTTTAGACAACGAGCGGGCCTATTTCCCGAAGGTGACGCTTGATGAGAAAGTCCCGGCGTTTGTGCTGACGGCGCTGATTGTGTTTCTCGGGCTGCAGCCTAGCTGGCTGATGCGTTGGAGCGAGCCTACTCCAGTTTCGGTGATTGCAGAGGCGACTGACCCAGTCGAGACGTCTTTAAACTTTAAGGCGATGATGCCAATGGCGCTAAACGCAATGATGCAGGAAGTGTCTGAACGATGAAGTTGTTTATGATTTGACATGCCTGCGGGATGGGGGTAACTAGACCTTTGCCCCCCCGCTCTCCCCCTGCCTCCCCTGCTCCCCCCCTTCGCCTTTCGCCCTTCCCCTCTACCCCAACTCCTCCTATGTCCCCAACCACCCTCCCAAAACCCACCCTTCCCCCCTCCTCTCACCCCTTTGCCGATATCATTCACCGCCTTGAGGCCGGAGGCTCGATGCTGCCGGATACGCCGGAAAACCTCATGCAGATTATCGGCATCTATAAAGCCTATGCAGTGCCCATGGATTTTTACTGGCGGGACTTGCTCTACATTGGAGAACGGGTGTTTCTCAACCCGCTGCCGTTCTTCAAATACTTTATTTCAGAGGAGTATCTGAAGCGGCATAACACCTACTCTGGCGATGAATCGCCGCTGCGCATTTGGAGAGGGCCGGGAGAAGCCCATCCAGAACTCACCGCCTTTATGGAAAAAGGGGAGTTGGGGCTAAAGCTGCCAAAGCTGCTGCACCACCTGTGGCATGACCGGGTAAACATGGAATTTGCCGAAGAATGTATGCGGGCCATGTTTTGGCATCGAGATCTTAACCCCAAGTTCAACGACTATCTTTACGAGGAGCTTTACCTTGAGGTAGCGGATCGGGCCATCAAGGCCTACTTCAAGCGTAATCCAGTCATGTTAGGGCTTTATAAGCTGTTTCCTGACATGTTCTTAGAGCAGGTTCGCCAGATGTCTTACTACGCCAACCTGGGTCTGTTTTGGGAGGTGATGGCTCCGGTCTTTTTTGAAATGTCGGACATATACGATGAAGGTGGTTTTAAAGGGGTTCCCGATGCCATGGACTTTTTGGTGAATGGCATCTTTGCCGTGGCAGGGCGACCGATTTATCACCATGTCTATATTGAGGATGAATGCTTCGAAATCATTCCCAAGTCCGCCGGGTTTACCTGGCTTTATGAAGCCGCGCTCCCTTATGTGGAAGCGGTGTTTTATCGAACCTCCCCCTTTCGCGGCACCAAGTCTTATAACGCCCAGGCGGGTCAGGTGCCATCAGACCAGGCTGAGTTTCACTACGGCATCCTCTATGCCGATGTTTTTCCGGTAGGCAGTGCGGGCATTCCCCCGACGCTGCTAATGCAGGATATGCTGCATTTTTTGCCTCCCTACCTGGTGGACTATTATAAGCAATACTGTCGCGGGGAGGACGACTCCCTGATTCAGTTAGGGATCACCTTCCAGCGTTCGATGTATAACGTGACCTCGGCGGTGATCCAAGCGCTACGTGCAGCCTTGCTCTATCCGCTGGATGACCCAAACCCTGAGCACCTCAAGGCCAATCGTCAGTTCTTTGAAGCCCAGATGGATCGGATGAAACGACCCGAGGCGCGGCTAGGGAATATTCAGCAGCCGGGTTATCGGTAGGAGAGTGACGCGGGGAATGGGGGACGCGGAGATAGCAGAGATCGGGAAGATGAGGGAGATCGAGAGGGTAGGGGCTAACCTTATGTCTGCCTAATGCAGGATTTTCAATCGAGTTGAGACAAATTGAGTTGAGACAAGATTATGCCGACGATTGTTGAGATTGCGCTTGAGAACGAAGGGTTTGAAACTCTGGTTGCTGCTGTTAAGGCCGCCGACCTGGTGGAGGTCTTACAGTCCGATGGGCCATTTACCGTGTTTGCCCCCAATGATGCGGCCTTTGCTAAGCTGCCCCCCAATACGGTGAATAACCTGGTGCAAAATCCGCCCCAACTGGCGCGCATCCTGACCTACCATGTGGTGCCCGGTAAGTGGCGCAAAGCCGATCTAGCAGCGTTTGACAGTCTCGACTCCGTAGAGGGTTCACCCATCCCAATCCGGGCTAAAGACCCATTTGAGGTTAAAAATGCAACGGTGGTCGCCGCCGATATCGAAGCCTCTAACGGCATCATTCATGTACTAGATAACGTCATTTTAATGGGATAGCAAACCCTCCACTCACTATCCACTACTCACCACCCATTCGCCGCTTTATGTCAGAATGTAAAGCGTGTGGATTACGTCTTCTCTCACTACGGCCAGGAAGCCAGCCAGGATCGCGCTGGGCAATTTTGATGGCGTTCACCTTGGTCACCAGCGCGTCATCGAGCCCGTTCTGGTGAACAAATGCGGTTTGCCAAATGAGTCGATTCAGCTGGCGGCGAGCGTGACCCAGTGTTTGAGTCAGCCGGTGGTGGCCTCGGGCTACAGCGATCGCATCTCTCCCTGGCAAGGAGACTGGCAAGCACAAGTCCAAAAGGGGATGGCCCCACCGCCCACATCCACCCTGGACGAATATGCCACGGTCGTGACGTTTTTTCCCCATCCCCGCGAGTATTTTTCGGGTCAGTCGCGCCCATTGCTCACACCTTTAGAAGAAAAAACGTTGCAGCTGTCGCACATCGGGGTCGATCAGCTGATGCTGCTCCCGTTTAGCAAAGCCCTGTCTCAGCTTAGTGCCGAGGCGTTTGTGGAGCAGATTTTGATTCGCGGGTTGCAGGCGCGACAGATTAGCGTGGGCAGTGACTTTCATTTTGGCAAGGGACGCTCGGGTAATGCTGAGTTGTTGAGCGCGATCGCAACCCAACACAATGTCCCCGTCACCATCGTCCCCCTCCAGCTTGACGAATGCGATCGCATCAGCAGCTCCCGCATTCGCCAGGCCCTGAGCGAGGGACGTCTGACCGAAGCCACTCGTCTGCTGGGCCGACCTTACACGCTCACGGGCCGCGTTGTGCAAGGTCAGCAGCTAGGCCGACAAATCGGATTTCCCACCGCAAATTTGAAGCTCCCCAACGATAAATTCATCCCTCGGCAGGGGGTTTACAGCGTGCA
>JBCDDJ010000612.1:0-3526 GCA_039180385.1 Cyanobacteria bacterium P01_G01_bin.38
GTATTCAACTTGATCCCCTCCTTGGGAGGGGTGCCTGAAAGGCGGGGTGGGTTTCGATCGCTAGCACTCACGGTCAACCCGCCCCGTTGCCCCTCCCAGGAGGGGATTAAGTTTCGGATTTCAGACTGCATGTCTTGTTTAATCCTCGCTCCTTAGTGCTTGGTGGGTATTCAGGATTAAGCCTACCGATGATTAACCAAGATAAATCGCCTTGCTTGCTTGCAGGAACGCTCGCTGTCTCTATAGAAAGTTGCGCTACCATCTCAGCGCGTGATGAAACTTGCAGCTTACGAAACATTCGTTTCAAAGCTTTTTTGACTGAATTTTCTGTAATCCATAAGTCTTCGCCGATTTCTTTATTGGTTAATCCCTGAGCAACTAAATTAGCAATTTGTGCTTCGCGGTCAGTGAAGCGATCGCACGCTAACCCAAACGCAATTTGCTGAGAATGCAGGGTTGCAAACCGCGTAGAAAAATGGAGGCATAGCGCACTCAGGTCTGCTAAATCATTCGCATCAAAAGCGGCAGAATCCCGATGACGTGTTAAAGCGATGCCCCCCATAAGCTGGTTATGGCTGACAATTGGCCCTAGCATCACATGCCCATGATCGGCCCGAGGACAAATCCTCTGCCATATGCCAGGCGGTAAAATCACTTCGTCATGGACAGCCGTATGGCGCTGAACCACATAGCGTAGGACAGGGTTATAGTCTAGCGATAGCGCCAACCGCATGATGTCTGAAGCATCTTGATTTACAGCGACAACCTGATCTCGAAAATGGAGTCCCCAGCGGCTGGCTGCAAAATAATGCCCCACCTCTGTCATGATTGAGCCCTTCAGTTCAGCTTCATTCCGTGCCTGAGAAATCGCGTTGAATAAATGTCGGAGAGGAGCTTCTGCAAAGTTTGCCATTCGACTTAATACCTGCTGCTTAAAAAAGGTACCCGATCGAGGTCTATTCAGCTGGGGCAACTGAGCCTAACCTGAACTCATTGCTTTCAAACAATGAGCTTGTTCATGACCATATTAAATACACTCAACTCCCCATATGCAGGTCCGCAAAGCTATCAGCTCTGATCGCCTCTCAACCTATGGGTAAAATCCAGGTTTTATAACAGCTAACAATCCTGTATTACACATTACTGCAATGGGACTTGGCTTCGGTTTGAACGCGTAGTTAGTTAATACTGGATTTGCCCATTTTTATATTTCCACACAGAGTCATAGTGAAGCGATCACCTACTCTCCATAAACAAATTACTTCAATAGAAAGCCAGGGCACTTGTTACATAAAGGAACGTAAGATTATGTCACAAAAAAATGTCAATCGATACATTAGTTTTGAAGGGACAGATTGTGAGGAAAAGTCACGTCGAATTATCAGTTATGTTAAGCAATATACAGACAATCCTCCTCGTCCTAGCCCTTGGTCAGAATACTTTCGAGACAAATTGGAGAGTAGCCTCGCGCTTGGACAAGATGAACTCTTTATAGTTTGCAGCCAAATGAACAATGTCCGTTCTTTATTCGAAGAATATGAAGATACAGAAGCCTTGAATGTGCTTGAGCAGGTCGAGGAAGATTGCTGCTAGGGAAGAATATGTCTCATCAGAGAGATGGTGAGAAGGTTGTACTATATCTTATCTGAAACTCCTTTGAAGCGACTGATTGAGTTTCTAAATAGCCTGCTTCTGCTTAAGATCCAGAAACTGCAAAAAGGCATCTGGTCTGGATAGAAGTCATCTTTTAAACCAGTAGTGAGAATGGTTTTAAAGGTAAAAGTCAAAGGTGAGGTCAGTTTCAATCGCTGGAGTCTGCGATCGCGAGTCTCAGCCCCAACCCTACAAATAAACTGCCCGTAACCCAGCGCTGTACAGCGACTAATCGAGGACGACGACGGAGGGTTTGCCCAGCAGCAGCGACCAAAGCTGCAATGAGCGCTAGCCACAAGCTGGAAGTCGCGGCCACAATTACGCCTAGCTGGAGGGTCTGCAGAGCCAGACCCGCCGCGGGATCGATGAATTGGGGAATAAAGGCGAGGAAAAATAACGCCGCCTTGGGGTTGAGTAGATTCGTCAAGACAGCCTGCAAAAAGACTTTTACCAGGCTGGCTCGTGGGGTCGTGGGCAGGATGCGATTGTGGTCGTGACTGAGAATAGCCTGGATGCCGAGGTAGATCAGGTAGGCAGCACCCGCGTATTTAACAATGTTGAAAGCCAGAGCTGAGGTCATGAGTAGCGCTGAAAGGCCAACGGCAGCGGCGGTAGTGTGGCCCAAATTGCCGACGAAAATGCCAAGGGCGGAAACAATACCCGCCAGTCGCCCCTGCTCTAAACTGCGGCCCAACACGTAAAACGTATCAGGGCCGGGAGTCACTGTGATGACAGCGACGGCGGCCAGAAAGAGGGAGAAGCTAGAGGGATCTGTCATAGTGAAGCACAGAAAAAACTTGCAATTTAGCTTAGCGCCTTGTTACCTGGCACTGCAACAGAGTTTCCTGTAGGAGACAATTTTGCTAATCAGAAAACGTACCGCGTCTGACATGCTACAGCTAATGTCGGCAGGCATCTACAGTCTGCCCGCTTTCACCCGCAACGAGTTGGTACTCAAACTCCCAACAAGCTTCCGTAGTCTGACGATACAGAATCGCGCTTGTTGCTCCAGGCGTGGTTAAAGAATCAAAAGCCAAACGATACTCGCCATTTTCAGTTTCCTCAAAATCCGTGATCAGCGTTGAGACAGGCTCACCATAGCTACCCCCAAACGGGCTGGGTGTGCGCTGTGCCAGTGCATCGAAGGAGCCAGGTTCTATCTGCAGCTCAGGGTCAAAAGACCCGTGATGGCAACCCACAACATAAGGCGGGGTTTTGGTTGTGAAATGTATAAATCCACCCTCTGGTAACTGTATCGCGTTGCAATCATCAAGGGCTTCATCCGGTAGGTAACTCAGCTCGCTGTATCTGCCCCGTCCATAATAGTTATCCCCCCCTTCACCAAAATAGACAGGAGTGCCGTCAAGGCCAAAGGCAATCGGCAGTTCAGGATTATGCTCATCCATCAAACAAACCGGTGCGTAATGATAGTGATAGTCTTCTCCTTGCCCGGAATGGCCCCCACACTGGTCTAGTTCGCCCTGAACAACAGTATCATTACGCTCCTCGTAGTTATCGAGTGAAGTTGAAACATCGGGTCGTCGCTCGTAATGAAAAATGGGTACCCCGTCAACCGCTACCGCTATGGGCCCACGCGCGCTGGCTTCAACAGGTTCATCTAGCCAAGCGGGGGAAAGCGGAATCCGCCAGTGATAATCGTAGAGGACTGCAACTCTTTGTATCCAGGATGTGATGCCGACCATCGGGAGATCTTCGCTACTGCCAGACGCCAAATCAGGCAGACCGGTCGCAGTGACTTCAAGGAAATCAGCTGTACAATTAGCGACCTCAGGATCGAGGTGTGACTCAAAAGCCGCTTCATAGGTTGCGCAATCTGCTGCGGCTGGCAAACTTTGTGCCAAATCAGTTGGCA
>JBCDDJ010000613.1:0-3517 GCA_039180385.1 Cyanobacteria bacterium P01_G01_bin.38
ATATAGAAAACGCAGCCACCATCTTTTGCTATAGCGTTATCAATACTGGCAACAGTATCTGCTACCGTACCCACTAGCACTACACATCAGGCAAATTCGATGCAAATCTGGGTGGATGCGGATGCGTGCCCGAATGTCATTAAGGAAATCCTGTATCGGGCAGCGAAGCGGGTACAGATCCACCTGACGCTGGTAGCTAATGCACCACTACAAATCCCGGCGTCTGACTATATCAATGCGGTGCAGGTGCGCTCGGGGTTAGATGTGGCCGACACTCATATTGTGCAGCACATGGCAGCGGGCGATCTGGTGATTACGGCAGACATTCCCCTGGCAGCCAACGTGATTGAGAAAGGGGGCTATGCCCTCAACCCAAGGGGCGAGTTTTATAGCGCGGGCAATATCCGAGAGCGGCTCTCGATGCGCAATTTTATGGAAAGCCTGCGCAGTAGCGGTGTGGAAACAGGGGGGCCAGCAGCGTTTAGCAGTCGCGATCGCGAAGCCTTTGCCAACCAACTGGATCGATTTCTCTCAAGACAGCACAGATGAAGTCGAGCCCTCATCTCATAATAAAACCCCTGGGGCTGACGGACCTCAGGGGCTATGGAAAAACTAAACGCGGTAAGAACGGCAAAGCCGCTGCAGCAAAGTTTTAAGCTTTTCTAGAGTAATACTCAACAACCAGTAGTTCGTTGATGTTGATGGCGATCCATTCGCGCTCGATGACGCCAGTGACCTTACCCTCAAGCTTGGCTTTATCAAACTCTAAGTGGGTCGGCACGTTGGCTAAACCCGGGAATTCGAGGTTAGCTTCGGCTAGCTTGCGAGACGCCTCTTTGTTGCGCACGCCAATGACATCCCCAGGACGGCACTGGTAGCTGGCAACATCGACTAAACGGCCATTGACCGTGACGTGACCGTGATTCACAAACTGTCGTGCAGCTGGAATCGTTGGCCCCAAGCCTAAACGAAAAACGGTATTGTCTAACCGCATTTCTAACAATTGCAGGATCACGAGCCCGGTGGAACCCCCTGCCCGACGAGCTTTCTTGACGTAGCGAACCAGCTGACGCTCAGAAACCCCGTAGTTAAAGCGAAGCTTTTGCTTTTCTTCTAAACGAATGCAATATTCAGATTTTTTCTTGCGAGCCTGGCCATGTTGACCGGGCGGATACGCCTTGCGAGCTGTCTTGCGGGTAAGCCCCGGTAAGTCGCCCAGACGGCGTGTCACTCTGAGGCGAGGACCTCTATATCGCGCCATATACGTTTAGTCTCCGATCGGATTAATTCCAGTCCTAGATTATAAGGCAAATTGGGGATAAGAGGAAAGGTTTGGTTGAAAAAAAGGTAGAGGGTGGAGGGTAGAGAGGCAGGGGGAGCAGGGGAGGGAAAGAGTTCTGAGTTTTGAGTTGGTTTCGACCGGTCTTCAACTCAAAATTCAAAACTTAAAATTCAAAACTAAATCACCCATTACCCACCACCGTTCGGCTGAGCTCACGCCGAAGCCCACTACCCTCTACCTAATCAACCAAAACTACCTTCTGTATCGGCACTAGGGCCTTTTGCTTTCTAAAATTCATCGCTTGCTGTAAGAGCTGCCACGCGGCGGGGGACAGCACGGCGGGGAAAGCAAGATTGAAGGCTTCGGGCAAGCGCTTTTGTTTGAGGGCAACGAGCATCCAGTGGAGGTGCAGGTATTGGCGGATGGTTTGGATTTTTGGAGTCTGGCTGCGGTATTTGGGGCTGATGTGATCGCAGATCCGTTCTTTAATCAAAATATTGGTATCAAGGCGACGCTTGAGGGCGATTTTTTGGTCATAGCCACCGGGCCAGACGGTGCGGTAGGTGAGGCATTGGTTAATAAACAGAGCATCGCCGTGCTCAGCCACGCGAATCCAGGAGTCGATGTCGTCGCAGCTGGTCATGGATAAATCCCAGCCGCCGGATTTGAGAAAAGCATCCCGGCGCACGGCGACCTGGATGGGGGTGCCAAAGGGGACGACCTCTAGCAGCATGCCGTAGTGGATATCAGCCTGGGGAATATAGAATACCTGACCGGGGCCGGTGGGTGGGGTGCGGCTGAGTTCTTGACCGTCTGTGTCTACCTGGGCGGCCTGACAGGAGCAGATCACAGCATTGGGGTGGCGTGCGATCGCATTGGCCATTTCCTCAATGCAGTTGGGAGCCAGATAGTCATCGTCATCCACCAACTTGATCCAGTCGCTGGTTGCAACCTCGACCCCAGCATTGACCGCTCCTGAGTGGTTCAGGTTGGTTGAATTGCGGCAGTAGGTAATTTTATCGCCCAATTCTTCTGCATAGGCTTGAGTCCCATCGGTGGAAGCGTTGTCTACCACGACCACCTCACAGGGCACGGTTTGCTCAAAGGCAGTCTTAACCGCCCGTTTTAAGAGCGACAGGCGGTTATGGGTGGTGATAATAATGCTGAATTTTTGGGAGGACATAGAGGCTATTGGTTACTAGTCATTATTATTGACTTTACGAATCACAAAAGCCTCACCATTAAAACTCTGGTTATCGTCTTAACCCAGGTCAAAGCGATTTAACGTTGCCCATCACCCGCCGCAGATCACCTTTGTAGCATACCAATCAACTCTCAACGGTCGGTGTGCATGGGCGTTGTTAGGTATTTTGTTATATTTGCCTTCGGCCAATAGCAGCCTTTCAATCAGAAGATCTCATCAAAAAAATCAATCATAGATTTCCATGAACGCCGAGCCGCTGCTTCGTGGTGTTGAATGCCATTCTCTGGCATGTTTGCCCCCTCAAACGTAAACGCGTGTACTGCACCGCCATGAATATGCGCCTGCCAGTCAGCCTTACGCTCATCCATCTCATTGGCGAATGCCAAGTAATCATCGGTTGGAACTAAAGGATCATCCCAGCCATGTTCGATGAGAATATTTGCCTCTATTGGCTTCGTATCCTTCAGGTTGCTTCCAGTGAGTGCGCCATGAAAGCTAACTACACCCTTAAGGTATTTTGGCACTGACCTTGCCAAATCAAGCACACACAAGCCGCCGAAACAGTACCCTATCGCACCTATTCGGGTCGCATCCACCGTCTCTATCTCTCTGATAGCCGAATAACCAGCCTGTAAGCGATTTCTCAAAGCACCTCGATCCTCAAGAAGGGGATTCATTAGATGCGAGTTGTCACCCATGGGCTCACCTCGAATACCCTTACCATAGACATCGACAGCAACGGCGACGTATCCCAGTTGCGCGACACGTTGGGCGATACCCTCAATGGGCGCGTTCAAACCATCCCATGCATGAGCTACGAAAATGGCCGGAAGTGCCTCCGTCACGCCTTCTGGTTGTGCAACGTACAAATCGAATTCTATCCCACGGTATTTGTATGTCGCTGCATTTGTTGATATTGAGGTCACTGTAGGCTCCCAAAAGTAATGCTAAGAGCGTAGAGCCTTCAGCGTTGAGTGTATTGAACGTTTGCGACATCTACAGGTAGAAAATTGTTGGATCTAGTCTGACTC
>JBCDDJ010000614.1:0-3513 GCA_039180385.1 Cyanobacteria bacterium P01_G01_bin.38
ATTATCCTAGAGGTGGCCATGCAGCCCCTGCCCCAGACCATGCTGCACGAATGGGTGGTCTTAAGCACCCACCGCAGTTTTGAATCTGCCGAGGACAGGGCCAATCGCTGGAAAGCAGCGGGCAGTGAGACCGAAGTAGCCCAGCCCAACAGCTGGCAGGTGTGGGCCAAGCGCGATGTGTACAGCACACCTTTGTAGCGCCGACTGCTCCTCAGCAATCTGCACAAAGCAGGCTATACCAAAGTTTTTGTCGATAGTAATGTAATCACCGAAGTACCCAAGGTGGCCTTTGTGGCCAACGGCTTTCGCTATAACCGAGACGTATTTAACATTGCCAGTGCCAATCGCCGCATTCAGATCAGCGAAGGCACCGCTGGCCAACATAGCGGGGGGGGCACCCAAGGGCGCAAACAACTTTACGCAGGCGACCTGCGGATTCAACCCAACGTTTACGGCACCTATACCGTCGTCAACCAGGTGCCCATCGAGCTTTACCTGCGCGGCGTGGTACCCCACGAGATCGGCCCCTCGGCTCCCCGCACCGCCGCCGAAGCCCAAACCATTTTGGCCCGCACCTACGCGCTGCGTAATCTACGCCGGTTTGCCATCGACGGCTACGAACTCTGTGCCGACACCCAATGCCAGGTCTATCGCGGTCTGAGTGGCACCTCCCCGGCGGCGGATAGCGCGATCGCAAACACCCGCGGGCTGGTTGTCACCTATAACGACGAGCTGATCGACGCCCTCTATTCATCCACTACCGGAGGGGTCAGCGCCCGGTTTACCGACGTTTGGGAGGGCACCGATCGCCCCTACTTAAAACCCGTTATCGACTCCGTCCAGACCAACTGGGATTTGGCCACGCGCCCCCTCTCCGACGAAAATAACCTGCGTGCGTTTATCGGCCTCAAACAAGGCTTTAACGAAGATGACTGGCCCACCTTTCGCTGGGAGCGCTCCGGCACCCTCGAAGAAATCGCTGGCGGCGTGAAAGCATATCTCACTAACCGCCAAAGCCCCCTGGCTAGCATGACCCAGATCACCACCCTGAGCGTCACTGAGCGTTCAGAGACAGGACGCGTGCAAAAGATCCTGGTAGAAACCGACGCTGGCAACGTTGAACTGACAAAAAACGAAATCGTCAGCGCGTTGATCCCCCCCCGGAGTCTGCTTTTCTACATTGAGCCCATGTATAAAACCCCAGAGCCTTCAACCGGAGCCGCGCCCCCTGCCCCCTCATCCCCCCCCACCCCATCTACGCCTGGCACGGCAACCCCGCCTCCAGACCAACCCATTCTCAGCGGCTACAAGTTTATTGGCGGCGGTTTTGGCCACGGAGTCGGCTTAAGTCAAACAGGGTCTTACCGCCTCGGTGAGTTTGGGTGGCCCCACAGTCGCATTTTGCAGTTTTATTACCCCGGCACCGAAATCGAACCGTTGACCGACGACATTGTTTATTGGCGACCCGTCCCCCGCACTGCCCAATCAGACAACTAAAACCTCGCAAAACAGCCAAAAAAATAGCGACAGAACCCAAATCAGGATTCCATCGCTCTGTCGACCAAAAGATTGTTACTAACAAGCTTTAGTAATCTCAGCCAACCTAATCAGCTGTTGGGCTTAGTAAAGCTCTTCTTCTTGGTGGGTCATGATGGTGCAATCAGAGGTGGGGTAAGCTACGCAGGTCAGTACGTAACCAGCCTCAATCTGGTCATCATCTAAGAAAGACTGGTCAGACTGATCTACACCGCCCGCGGTGATTTTGCCAGCGCAGGTAGAGCAAGCGCCTGCACGGCAGGAGTAAGGCAGGTCAATACCTTGCTCTTCAGCCGCATCAAGAATGTACTCGTCTTCAGCAACGTCGATAGTGGTGTTTAGACCTTCGCCCTCGTTAATCAACGTAACCTTATAGGTTGCCATGCGGGTTTCCTCTCAATAATCCAAAGATATAATTTCCGCTGGTCTTAAGCGATTCCTATGAACCCGATAAACTCGGCAAATAGGAATTTATTCTTAAAATCCAACTTCATTTCTGATACTACGAGAAAACTACAATCCTGTGTCAACATTTACCCTCATTGGTTGAACGGTATTCGTAATCAGACTAAAGCCTTTTCCTCGGTTTTGCTTATCGGTGAAACCCTTCGGGCAGCATACTGAACAGTCCAGCCACCAAGGGTAGAGCAATCCGTCACCGAGCCAAAACTCCCTAATCCGTACTCTATAAAACCCTTAAAAAATTATCAGTAATTATTTTTTCTATTAGAAAAACTTATGGACCATCTTTAGTAATAATAGTGACAGAAAATACTGACTTTCAGCGGGTTTTCAAACCTTAGGAGTCGTTAGCGTTGCTACACCTTGATCAAACGCCCTCACCCCAGCCCCTTAGCAAATCCATCCCCCGAGCAGCCCCTGCCGTAGATATCCTATGACGATTCAAGTTGGGCTGATCGGCACGGGCTTTGCTGCCCAAAAGCGTGCAGCTGCCCTCTCATCAGACCCCAGGGCAACACTGATTGCGATCGCACCGGGGCAATCCACAGACGGCCCCCTCAAAAACAGCCCCCGAGCCCAGCCCCTCAGCGACACTTACGGCACTGAGTACACCTCATGGTCGGCGATCATTGAGAATCCCAAAATTCAGCTCGTGATCGTGTCTACCATTAACCCCCTGCACGAACCCATCGCCCGAGCCGCGCTGATGGCCCAAAAGCATGTAGTGGTCGAGTATCCCCTCGCCCTTGAGCCCACCGCCGCCGCCGAGTTGATCGATCTCGCCAATGCCCAACATTGCCTGCTCCACGTTGAGCATATCGAACTCCTGGGGGGACTGCATTTAGCGATGCGATCGCACCTCAGCGCCATCGGCCTCCCCCACTATCTCAACTACCGCACCCTCAACCCCAAGCGCCCCGCCCCCCAAAAGTGGAGTTACCGCCTCGATCTTTCCGGCTTTCCCCTGATTGCAGCCCTATCTCGCATCCACCGACTCACCGACCTGTTGGGCCAAGTCGATCGCGTCTTTTGCCAGACCCAGTTTGAGCCCCCCGACACCCAACCCAAATCCCAAACTGCCGCTGGCCCGATTACCAGCCCTTACTATGGCACCTGCGTTTGCAGCGCCCAACTACGATTCCAAACCGGGCTTGTAGCCGACATCACCTACGGCAAAGGCGAACACCTTTGGAATTTTAGCCGCCGCGTCGAAATTCAAGGCACCCAGGGCAGCCTCTTATTTGACCGCGACCAGGGCACCCTCACGACCCCCACTGGCGCACACTCTATCCCCGTCAACCCGAGACGCGGCCTGTTTACCCAAGACACCACCCAGGTGCTGGATTACCTCACCACCGGAGCCCCCCTCTATGTCAGCCCTACCGCCAGCCTCTACTCCCTCACCGTCGCCGACGCCCTACGACAATCTGCCGAAACCGGCCAGGCGATTACCCTAACCCAAGACTAACCCCGCTACTTCCCCCAATATCTCCCCTCTATAAACGATGAATTAGG
>JBCDDJ010000615.1:0-3501 GCA_039180385.1 Cyanobacteria bacterium P01_G01_bin.38
GCGCCTCGACGGGATTATCGAAAACCGCTACGGCTACGAAGTCAAAACCATTGGCACAGAAGAGCAAATCGTCACCCAATGGGTTTCACCGTTTCAGGGCATTGCGATGAGCCACGGTTGGTTAGACGGCAATGTCACCTTCTTAGGGGTGGGGGCAGAGATGGCTGATGCGATCGCACCCCGACCAAAATCTACCCTGGCTGAGTCAGCCCGCTTTCAAGATTTGACATCAGAGGCCCCCAAAGCCAACACTGGAAACTTTTTTATCGATCTCGCCGCCCTCAATGCCACCGATGGCATGTTGCCTATTCCCCAGCTCGCCCCTAACAGTGCCGCAGTCACCTCAGCCATCCAGGCGATTGGGGTGACAACCACCCTGCACAACGACCGCACAATTGACTATGACATTCAGGTCGAGTTAGCCAAAACCGAGCGCTCAGCAGAGTTACCCCAGAGGACAAGTGCCGAGGAAGAGACACCAGACAATTAAGTCCTCAAAACTATTTCACTACCGCGCCTCATTCGAGGCAGGGCCCCCAAACGCAGGGGTCAAAAACGCCACCAGAGCACCGACTACAAAGCCAGCCACATTGCGGGTTAGCGGTAGCCAGTCATTGGTGCGAGTTACCACCGGGCCAATGCCAAAGGCGACGAACAAAATTGCCCAGAGCGGTGAGAAAATCAGCACCCACTGCCAGGCAAAGACCTGGCCTTCTTTACGGGGGTGGGCCGCAAACCCACAAATCACGCCCCCGAGAATGGATGTTACCAGTGTTAAAATCCACTGCTCTTGGGGTAACCCGGGTACAACCGCGCAGCCCCCCCGGTTTAGACAAGTTTCTAGGGACGCTATAGCCTGCATGATGGCCTGGTCTTCGCCATTTTCACGGACAAAAAACTGATTTCCAAAGCGGGTCTGTAGCTCAATCCAAAATACCCGAGGCAGCAGCGGATAGACTGAATCCCCCACGCTGAAGTTGAGGATATTGCCGCCGCGCCGATCGGCCACGAGCATAACACTCTTGTCATCTAACCCCCAAAAATCTTTGACAGCTCGGCCTGGGGTTTCATCAAACTGGGTCAGGATCCGTAATTTCCAGCCGGTTTCTGCCTCAAACTCCGGCAGGTGCTCATTTAAGTAATCTTCTTGGGCCGCGTTGAGCAACTTGGCAAGATCAATCACCACGGTGGGCTCGTCTGGCAGCAGGTCTGGATTTTCAAATGCTTGGGCCACCGGAGCCCCTACCCAGGGGAGCAGAGCCAGACACAGGGCCAAACAACAGCCAAGTATACGGTGCTGAAAGAAAGCCCTAAGGCGGGGTGTGATCATTTTATTTACAGTTGTTTACCTAACTTTAACTTAAGATTATGCCTCGCCGCCGTCAATCAATTGAGTGATTTTGGGGGGCAGTAGCGGGGCGGGTTGAGGGCGCTGAGGGGGTTGTATCCAACGGCACTGTGCTAGCGTCTGGCTGGATTGGCTCTCGATCAGCAGCGGGAAGATGAGAACGATGGGGTGCAGCGGGCTCATGCGGAGGCGCTGATACAGCAGGTCGGGTCGAGGGGCGTCGGGTGGGGGGGCGCTGACGTCGTTTTGGGCGAGGCGGCTGCATAAAAACCCCCCAGGCAACCGTGAGCCCAGCCCACAGGCTGCGAGCCGTCATCTGGGCTTGTTGAGCTTGCTGGCTCGCCTGGCTAAGGCTTTGGTCAACTTGTCTAACCACCTGGCCCGCCCCTTGGACCCCCTGATTGACATCTTCGGCCAAGTCGCTCAAGTCTGCCCCGGTTTGGCGTAGGGAATGCAGCGTCGGGGGTAGCTCTCGATGGAGCGCGTCTAATAGTCTTTCAGCGCTACGGACAACCCTTGCCATCCCCAAGACGACCGGGATGGCAACCAACAATAAGAGGATCACACTCAGGGCCAGTAGCCCCATTGATAAGCTCAGCCAAAACAGCGGGTTAGTCACGTCCAGACGAGGGCTCCTCTGCATGTGAGGTTTTGTGCATCGCCGTAGAAGCCTTGCCGTAGTGGCTATGTTCTCGCTGTAGGTTTTCAAACTCTCGACGGCTGGCGGCTTGGCCTGCGGCGATCGCATCTCGCAGTCGCCCTAAGGTTTGCTCCCAATTGCGCAGGCTGGTTTCGGACAGTCGGTCGGCCTGCAAATGCAGGCTACTAGACAAATCTTCAATCAGCTCTGGCAGGGCATCTGCTGACTTTTTGAGGACTTGTCGGGTTTCTCGCCCCGTCTTGGGGGCCAGTAGCAACCCGGTCACGGCCCCGATCAGGCTTCCTAAAATCACACCGCCGACAAAGGCTCCAGACTGATTTTGTGACATGGCTGTTGTCCTTAAAATACGCTTGGGCTTAAATACGCTTGGCACTCGCTGATGCTTGGAAAGACTACCGTTTGATGAACCGGACGGACCGCCTAAGCAGCTGTATCAGGGCTAAGAGCTGAGCCAACTGATGACGGCGAAGCTGCCAAAGGGCATATTGCTGCTGCCAGGTTTGAATCTGATGTTGGCTGGCATTCAGGGTTTGAGCCGCATCGGGGAGCTGGGTCTGGACGGCTTGCTCCCAGCGGTTGAAGGTCTGTTGGAGCCGATCAAGCCACCTACGCCATCGCCAACACCTGTAGGCTGCCCAAAAGCAGACAACGGCCAGGCCCAGGTTTGCGATCGCAAGTAGCAGCATTTTAGCCCCAAATCTAGGATTGAAGTCTTCATAGCCAATACGATAGCAACCTCTATCGTAAGTGGATGCTGACAAATGGCTCTATATTTATCTAAATGCGAGAAGGGTCAGATCGGGTGCAAACAACAGCTTCGGTTTTCTACATCAATCCAGCCAATGGCCGAGATCAGAATGCTGGCACGGCCCAAGCGCCTTTTAAGACCCTCACCCACGCCCTCCGGCAGGCGCGTTCGGGAACCCGCTTGCAATTAGAAGCCGGAGTATACCAGGCCGAAACCGGTGAACGGTTTCCGATCAAAATCCCGACGGGGGTCACGGTTTCAGGCCAGGGCGGCACGGTTTTGATTACGGGGGGCGGAGCCATCACCACGGCTGAGTTTGGCCAGCAGCAGGTCACCCTGGTATTGGCCGATCGAGCCCAGCTGCGCGGGGTCACGGTGACAAATCCTCTCAGCCAGGGCATCGGCGTCTGGATCGAGAGCGGTTCGCCTATTTTGGCCCGCAATCGGTTAATAAAGTGTCGCCGGGACGGGGTCTATGTCACGGGCAATGCCCTCCCCGTCATTTTAGAGAATGAATTTGCTGAAAATGCCGCCAGTGGGCTTTTTATGGTGCGCCAGGCGAAAGGGGAAGTGCGCCAAAATACCTTCCGAAAAACCGGCTATGGCGTTGCCCTGAGCGATCAGGCAGCCCCCCTGCTGGTGGCCAATCAAGTCAGCGAAAACAAAGCAGGCATCGTGATTTCGCGCGCGGCTCGGCCCGTGCTGCGCCAAAACCGAGTCGAAAAGAACCAGACTGTGGGGCTA
>JBCDDJ010000616.1:0-3495 GCA_039180385.1 Cyanobacteria bacterium P01_G01_bin.38
AATAGTGCCGTTCAGCTTAGGGAGCGGTAAGCCATGACCACTGCAAGTTCTCATCCCGTCATCGAAGAGACGAGTTTACCCCCCGTTAAACAGGTCGGCCCTGCAGCTTGGGCCAAAAAGCATTTATTCAATAGTTGGTATAACTCTCTGCTGACGGTTGTTCTACTAGCCGCCTTTTTGTTTATTGGCTGGGGGCTGGTGACTTGGGCCTTTAACGTAGCCCAGTGGGTAGTCATACCCAACAACCTGCCGTTATTTCTGTCTGGGCTTTACCCTGCTGCTCGGCGATGGCGTGTTTGGGTCATGTTGGGGGTCGTTGTCTCAATGGCTGGCCTCAGCTGGGGGATCCTTGGCAGAAATCTGCCGTCCTTGTTCGGGCGTAATGTGCTGATTGGTTTGGGGGTGATCTGCGCGGCAGCCATTGTTGTCCCGCTGACCCGCTCTAGCAGTCCAATCTTGATTGGGATGATAGTGCTGCTCTGCGCTGCTGCCCTGTTGGGACAACAGCTTGGGCGTCGCTATCCCAATATGGGCAAGGCCATCTCAGCCGGTTGGTTTGTATCTTACTTCATCATTCTATGGCTGCTCGGTGGAGGAGATCTGCGCAAAAGCATGCTGTTTTTGGTGGCTGCTCTGGCAGTCTCTGCAATCGTTGGCTGGCAACTGTCTAGTCGAGTGAGCTTTGCGGCGCAGATCTGGCGAGGGTCGCCGCTGCTGGGCCGGTTGATTGTGACAGGCTGGTTTGCTGCCGTCGGCGGCTGTATTGTGTTGTGGCTACATTTCGGAGTCGGTTTCCGGCTGCTGCCGTTGTTTCTTATCTTGGTCACCGTGGCTGCAGCGTTAGTGGGTGCAGCGGTCGGGTGGCTGATAGCCAGTCCGTCACTGCTGGAGTTCATCGAAAAGGTAACTTTGTTTGTGGCTGGCTTTGCCGTCACTTACACAGTTATTCGACTCATTTCAGGCGCGATTGGTTTTGACATAGGGCTCCAGTCGGTCTCTACTAGCGACTGGGGAGGGCTAACCTTGACGCTATTGCTGGCCATCAGCGGCATTGCCCTGTGCTTTCCGATCGGAGTGATTATGGCCCTGGGGCGACGCAGCGACCTACCCGTGGTCAAGGGGCTCTCGATTGGTTATATTGAGCTGATTCGCGGGGTGCCGCTAATCTCGATTTTGTTTATGGGTCAGGTGATGATCCCGATGTTTTTACCCGAAGGGGTTCGGCCAGACCGAATTGTTCGCGCCATCATCGGTTTGACCATCTTTAGCTCAGCCTACCTGGCCGAAAATGTACGGGCGGGTTTGCAGGCAGTGCCCAAAGGTCAGTATGAAGCCGCTGCATCCATGGGTCTCAATAAGCCCCTGACCCTCGGCCTGATTGTCTTGCCCCAGGCCTTAAAGACTGCGATTCCGGCCATTGTGGGCCAGTTCATCAGCCTCTTTCAAGATACCACACTACTAGGCATCGTCGGCCTGGTTGAGCTGATGGGCATCAGTCAAAGCATCCTGGCAAACCCCAAATATTTAGGCCGTTATTCAGAGGTCTACCTGTTTGTCGCTGTGCTCTACTGGGTCTTCTGCTACGCCATGTCCCTGGGCAGTCGCAAGATAGAACAGCAGTTAAATACCGATCACCGGTAATGTTCAAGCACTCCCCATTACCCACCACCCACTACCCATTAAGTCCCATGTAGTTGACCCCAATCTACCCTGACAAAACTGCCACAATACGCTTAGAGGAGCTTGCCGCTAAAAGGCCTGAACTTAACACTATGACTCAGATGCAAACTGATAAACCCATGAATGGCTCTACTTCTTCGGAGGCTGTGATCGTCGCTAGCGATGTTGAAAAGTGGTACGACAATGGCTTTCACGTTCTTCAGGGCGTCAGTATGAACGTCTATAAGGGTGAGGTTG
This sequence comes from Cyanobacteria bacterium P01_G01_bin.38, assembly GCA_039180385.1. Lineage (GTDB taxonomy): Bacteria > Cyanobacteriota > Cyanobacteriia > Phormidesmidales > Phormidesmidaceae > SIO4C1. The sequence continues at coordinate 1,918 of JBCDDJ010000616.1, forward strand.
TGGTCGTGATGGGGCCATCGGGCTCAGGCAAGTCCACGTTTATTCGCACCTTTAATGCGTTGGAGCCCTATCAAAAAGGCAGTATTGAGATCGACGGCATTACCATTGCCCACGATCTCAAAAATATTGAAGCCATCCGCCGCGAGGTGGGCATGGTGTTTCAGCAGTTTAATCTGTTTCCTCATCTGACGGTGTTGCAAAATGTGACCCTGGCCCCGATCTGGGTGCGTCATAAGAAAAAGCGCGACGCCGAAGAAGTCGCTATGCAGCTGCTGGAGCGCGTCGGCATCCTAGAGCAGGCTCAGAAATTTCCTGGTCAGCTATCGGGGGGTCAGCAGCAGCGGGTTGCGATCGCACGCTCTTTAGCTATGCAGCCCAAAGTGATGCTGTTTGACGAGCCCACCTCAGCCCTTGACCCTGAGATGGTGCGAGAGGTGCTCGATGTCATGCGCCAGCTGGCCAGCGAGGGCATGACCATGGTCTGTGTCACCCACGAAGTCGGGTTTGCCCGAGAGGTGGCCGACCGGGTGGTGCTAATGGATGCAGGCGTCCTGGTTGAGGAAAATACGCCGGATGCGTTTTTCAATAATCCCCAAGAAGAACGGTCGCAGAAATTCCTATCGCAAATTTTGTAGGGTGTTTTTTGGGCTGGGTTCATGGTTTGCCTATCGCTCCCAGACCATCGGCAGCTACCCGAGTCCAACGGGACTTTTGTGGAAAATTTCCAAGAACATCTTCAGAGCCTGCTGCTCACCAGCTCCATTTGCCCTGCCCTGGATGCCTTACACCCAAACGCTCAGTATTCCATTGGGCGAAACTGTGGTATCCACTGGCAATTTACAGCGGGCCGATCGCCTCGCGGTAAAATTGCGAGAGCTGGGCATTGACCCAAACCAGGTTTAACCGTCGAGACCGCGATATAGCGATGAAATCGAAATTCCAGCCCAATGCTTTTTAAGCTGACCTGTTCACCTGATTCATAAATAACCGCTTCCCAGGTGTTCGTGGATAGGCGACGGCGACATTCCACGTGCTGGAGAACGCGATGCGGTCAGGGTTATCGGTGCTGCCCGCCATCGCATAAACCAAGCCAAATCGATATTCATGGCGGATGGGGCTTTGTCGTTCGATGTCGAGATAGTCTGTAGGGCTGATGTAATAATGCGGGATAGCAATCATGATTGCTTGGTTAACAATTCCATAGGGCCTATTGTAGCGATGGGGTAGGCGGGTATGCTAAGTCCCAGGTGTCAGCAGAATGCGTTCATCTGTCTGGGGCCAGAGCAAATACCACTGCTCAGGGCTATCTTTTGAAACGGTGGGCGCTTGCTCAACATAAATTTCAAACACGCTGCTGTCTTTAACCTGACGACCCGGTAATTTAATCGTAGCCTGGTAGGTACCCCGGACTCGATAGCGGTGATCGCCTTCGAGGGTTTCACGGGTGTCTACTGTGATCTGGCTGAGCTTGAAGTTAGGCGTGTGAGGCGTTTTAGGGGCCAATTGCTCGACCAGGGCTTGTTGGGTTTGAGCGAGCTGGGTTGCGATCGCACGCTCCACAACCCCCTGGGGTGGAAC
>JBCDDJ010000617.1:0-3494 GCA_039180385.1 Cyanobacteria bacterium P01_G01_bin.38
GTGAAGCCCGTGGCGGCGATGGTGCGATCGCAAACGCCAGAAGAAGCTGAGATTTATACAACCTTTACCTACAACCGCCCGAGTTTAGACTTTTACAGCAATCGACGGGTGATAGCAATTGAGTCAGAGCAAATAGAGCAATATTGGCAGCCAAACACCTATTTCCTGGTGGAGCAGCCAGAGGAGCTGCCACTTTTTCAAAACCTTGGTATTGCTGAGGGGCTAACGCTGCTTACGCCTGAATAATCTTACGACTGATCCGGATGGTGAGTTTAGTGTTAGGTGATTGGCAAGCCAGCCAAGCAACTGGAGAACTAGGACGGGAGCTTATGGTGGATGCAACCCTGTTTTCAACCAAAAACGTCTTGTCTCTCGGATAGAATCTTCTTCTGAGTAGCGAGTGTCATTCAGATCAAGACGAATGCAAGTCGCACGACCGATAGGTGTAATTCCCTCTATTAAAATGCCTTGAGCTACCCAAACAAAATGTTCATTCCATTCCTGTAGGCGAGGATTAAAGATAGGCACTGTTGCTTGCGACTCTGGATCAATGCTTGCAACAAAATTGTAACGTCGCTCATTGCAACGACGACAGGCAAGTGCAAGATTCTCAAAGTCATCAGAACCGCCTAATGATTTTGGGGTAATGTGATCAATCGTAAAACGGCTTGCACTCAGACGTTCCGAAGAATGGCAATACTCACACAAATACTTTGCTCGTTCTCGGACTGCTCGCTTCGTTTCATCGCTAATTGGCATATTGAGCAGCTAGCATTGCGTTCATATGGGTAAAAATACGATCTAGCTCTGAAATGGCATTGAGTTCCGCTATTTCCTCAAGTGTGAGTTGGTCAGCTTTTTTCCTATCCAGCAGACTTTCCATTCGCAGTTGAAGCGTTTCACTGAATTTAAACAGATACCAAGTACCGACTGGTTCGAGCCGAATTTCATGTATTAATGAGGATGGCTGTTTAATCGTTGTAACCATTTTTCCTCTGGAAAATTATTATTCAAAGGTATTGAGATTGCTACACAACTATAACTTGTCCAACTCTGGCTCTGGGTAATTCTGAAGGATTGGTATTGGTTTTACCCGAAGAGTAACTCTATTGAATTAAGTGATGATGGGCAGCCGCAGACATTGCCAAGCAAGTCATAGTTATCCATAAGTCCCTGCTCACCCTACAATTCTATTTGACGTCTATCCCTCTAGCCATCCAAAATGCAATTCTTTCCTGTTGAGCTTTAGCTATTTCAGTCTTCCTGATTTCCTCGCTAATTTTCAAGCGAAGCACGAATAACTGAAATGTAGACAACAGCCAGTGTTAAACGGTTCCAGTTAGGCTGATTGAGAGAGTATAGGATACTGCCTGCTAAAGCTGCCCAGCCGACAGGGCCAATGACAAATGCGATTGCTTGACTCATCCCCATATAAACAGCAAAAGGCAGCGTGATACCAATAGCGTTAGTCAACCCGCCTAGTACCGTGCTCGCCATCAAGTAAACACCAAATCCGCTCATGCGAGCAGCCGTCATGGCTCCACCGCTGGTTAGTAGGGCTTCGAGACGAGGATCATCACTGTTCCGCTTCATTTCCATGATGATTTTGTCACGTTGCTCTGGCGAGGTTTCATCCAGTATGTTTTGAAATAGTTTTGCTACGACGGCATTTTCAATCTCTTGGGTGGGTAAGTTTTTCCATCTTCGCCCGTTTAGAGTTGTTTCCCAATCAATATCAATCTGGTCGGCAACGTCTGTGACGACCTGCTTCCAAGGCTTATCCCAGAAAAACTGTCCTACAGATCCTCCTCTTAGATACTTGATGTGATTGGTGAGTGTGCTGGGAGAATCACCGAAAGCAGACCCCGTTAATGCAGAAAGATTAGCGCGCTGTTCATTTGTAGCTAATTTTGCCAACTTATAGAATTCTCGCATGGAAGGTAGCTGGTAGGGTTTAGACAAAACTATATTTCCCGCTTTATCCAAGCCTCTTTGAATTAGATCAGAAACAAATACCCCTATCTATTTCTTCCTTCATATCTCTAACAAATTCATCAATCCGCTCAAACGTGCTATTCCAGGAGCACATGAGTCTGGCACCGCCGACGCCGATGAAGGTGTAGAAATGCCAGCCGCGCTGGTGCAGCGCCTCAATTAGGGCGGGGGGCATCTCGACAAAGATGCCGTTAGCCTGCCGAGGTGAGATAAATTTCAACTCGGGCAGAGCAGCAAGTTGTTCTTCTAAGTAGGCGGCACAGCGATTGGCGTGGGCAGCATTGGTCAACCACGCCCCGGTCTCTAGCAGGCCGAGAAACTGGGCTGAGACGTAGCGCATCTTAGAGGCTAGCTGCCCCGACTGTTTGCAGTGATAGTCAAAATCCTCGGCCAACGCTTTGTCAAAAAAGAGAATCGCTTCCCCCAGGGCCATGCCGTTTTTGGTGCCGCCAAAACACAGCACATCTACGCCACTGCGCCAGGTGATGTCAGCGGGGCTGGCGTCCATGGCAGCGACAGCATTAGAGAAGCGGGCACCGTCCATGTGGAGTTTGAGCTGGTAGCGATCGCAAACCTCCCGAATACCCTGCAACTCCTCCAGAGAATACAGCGTCCCCAGCTCTGTTGCCTGAGTCAGGCTAACCGCTTTGGGTTTGGGGTAGTGCAAGTCGCTACGCTTGGTGACCAGCGATTCAATCGAGTCCGGCGTGAGTTTGCCCCGGTCGCCATGGCCCAGCAACAGCTTTGAACCGTGGGTAAATAGCTCCGGCGCACCGCATTCGTCCGTCTCCACATGGGCAACTTCGTGGCAAATGATGCTGTGATAAGACCGACACAGCGTCCCCAGCGCCAGCGAGTTAGCGGCAGTACCGTTAAAAACAAAAAAGACCTCGCAGTCAGTCTCAAAAATCTCTCGAAACAGATCGGCAGCCTGCCTGGTCCACTCATCCTCACCATAGGCTTTGGCATAACCCGCATTTGCCCTGGCGAGATATTCCATCACCTCTGGGCAAATACCAGAGTAATTGTCGCTTGCGAATTGTTCAAGCATTGCAAGTAAGTTAAAAGCTAAAGGGTAAACAGTTTTGACTACCTATGGAAAAACGGATAGGTCCTACACCTTTGTGCGATACGATCTCGAACTCAATCACTGGTCTAATTGTACTGAAAGTTTTACGACCCTTCGCCCTATAGCCCTGCGGGCAATCGCCTAAAAGGCATGGCTTCGCTTTTCTTGAATGCCCTTGGGCTTTAGGCTGACGCTAGCGCCTTTACCCCTTCAGAAGACGCTCAGTTTACGTTTTTACGCTAACAGATGCATTACCGAAATAGACGCTCTATGATAAGGGCTCAGCCCTGCCCAGGCGTGATCAAGCGATGTCTGACAAGTCCCCATCTAAGCCTACCTCTGACCCAAAACCTCAAGCCAAAAAACTACCGCTGCGGGCGGTGCTGGTGATCCCGTTTATTTTGCAAATTGCAGCGGCAGTGGGTCTAAC
>JBCDDJ010000618.1:0-3491 GCA_039180385.1 Cyanobacteria bacterium P01_G01_bin.38
ATTTTTGCACATGGTGAGGGAGTGACTTGAGTCCTATGATATTTAGAATCCGTAAGAATATGCGCGTTGCTTACTCGATTTCATTGGTAGCGTTGCTGGCAGGCTTAGCTGCCTGCGGTGGCGGCACAACAACGACGGCGGTTGATGAAGGTGCTACCGAGGGCGGCGAAGTCGCAGCCGGTGGTGAGGGTGTGTCAGGTGAAGTTCAGATCGATGGTTCTAGCACCGTTTTCCCCATCGCAGAGGCCATGGCCGAGGAGTTTTCGCTCACAAATCCGGACACTAACGTAACCGTGGGTGTTTCGGGGTCAGGGGGTGGCTTCAAGAAGTTCTGTGCGGGTGAGACCGACATCTCCAACGCATCTCGTCCCATCAGTGAAGAGGAGATTGCTCTGTGTGAGGAAGCTGGGATTGAGTTTGTCGAGGTTCCCGTTGCCTTTGACGGGATTACCATCGTCGTCAACCCCGCCAACGATTGGGCTCAGTGCCTAACGGTTGATCAACTCAACACGATGTGGTCACCCGATTCAGAAGGGAGCATCAGCAACTGGAATCAGGTTGATCCGTCTTTCCCCGATCAGGAGCTAGGTCTCTACGGACCCGGTACCGACTCCGGGACGTTTGATTACTTCACCGACGAAGTGAATGGTGAAGAGGGTGCTAGCCGGGGTGACTACACCGCGAGTGAAGACGACAACGTAGTCGTTCAAGGTGTTCAGGGGTCTGAAGGGGCCTTAGGCTACTTTGGCTTTGCCTACTACGAAGAGAACCAGGGTTCATTGAAGTCGGTTGCGATTGAAAATGAAGCGGGTGAATGCATTGAGCCGTCGTTTGAGGCCATTGCAGATGGGTCCTACAATCCGATGGCCCGCCCCCTCTTCTTCTACGTTAAGAAAGAAGCCTACGACACCAAGCCCCAGGTCCAGGCATTTGTAGACTACATGGTGGATCCTGCCAATGGTGAGTTAGTCAAGGATGCTGGCTATATCACGCTGCCGGATGAGACCCTGGCCCGCTCTAAGGCGCGGATTGACGAAGGTAAGCTCGGGTCTGACCCCACCGACATCTAAGCCATGATCGTTGAGAGGGGGATGTTACTATCCCCCTTTTTTCGGTTGCGCATACAGGCTGTTGTCCTCCGATTAGCTTTTTTCTGGCTAGCCAGGCGGGCAACAGCACAGTAAAAGTCATGAGATTGCGAAAAGTTTTGCCCTGGTTTTCCTGTACCGCGAGGATGTTTAGATGACTGCCGAGACGCCCTTCGATATTGCGCCTGGTGAATGGAAGCCCAGTCGCGATCGCGCCAAACTGATACAAAACATCGTCAAGATCGTTTGCGGCTCGTTTGCGGCGATTTCCATCGTAACCACGATTGGCATTATTGGAACGCTCATCTTTGAGACCTTTGAGTTTTTTAAGGAGGTGCCATTTTGGCAGTTTTTGACCGACGCCAAGTGGACACCGCTGTTTGCCAGTAAGCAGTTTGGCATCTTTGTGCTGGTCAGTGCCACCGTCATGGTCGCAACGATTGCGATCTCGGTAGCAATGCCGCTGGGGCTGCTGGCAGCAATTTGCCTAAGCGAATATGCAAAGCCAGGGACTCGGAGAGTTCTTAAGCCGATTCTTGAGATTTTGGCCGGGGTGCCCACGGTTGTCTACGGTTACTTTGCGCTGCTGACGGTGACCCCGTTTTTACAGAAGCTCATCCCAGATTTGCAGGGGTTTAATGCTTTGAGTGCAGGCATTGTGCTTGGCATCATGATCACTCCTATGGTGGCCTCCCTGAGCGAAGACGCGATTTATTCAGTCCCCCAGCGACTGCGGGATGGGGCCTATGCTCTGGGTGCCACCAAACGGGAGGCGACCCTCTCTGTGGTTCTACCCGCCGCCCTGTCCGGAATTGTGGCTTCACTGATTTTGGCGATATCGCGGGCGATTGGCGAGACCATGATTACGACTCTGGCAGCGGGGGCAAACCCCACCCTGGGCTTTAATCCCTTTGTACCCGTGATGACCATGACCGCCTTTATTGTGCAAATCACCGCAGGCGACGCACCCCACGGCACGATTGAGTATAAGACGCTATTTGCGGTGGGGACAACGTTGTTTCTGATAACGCTGTCGCTAAACGTTTTCACGTTTTGGTTTGTGCGGCGGTTCAGAGAGAAGTACGACTAACCCACCCCGGGTAGTCATGTTTTTAGCAAGTTCTTTAGGCAAAAGTTAGGCGAAAGGTCTTTTGTTATGGATGTGCAGGACTCAAGAGCGGTCGTGGGGCCAGTAGCCCAAGCCTCAAAGTTTAGGCAAAACCTGTCTGGCCGTTACCAGTCAGACAGTATTTTTAAGTTCGCAGCCTGGGGGGCAACGGTGATTGCCATTGCCGTGCTGGCCTGGCTTTTACTCACCATTTTGATGGATGGTATCCCCACCCTCAACTGGGGGTTTATTTCCAGCTACCCGTCTCGAAAAGCTGAGCGAGCCGGCATCCTGGCCGCCCTGTTTGGTACGCTCTGGCTGATGGCCGTGGTAGCGGCAGTTGCCTTCCCAGTCGGCGTGGGGGCGGGCATTTTCCTAGAGGAGTTTGCCACAGACAATTGGTTTAGCCGTCTAGTCGAAATTAACATCAGTAACTTGGCGGGGGTACCCTCCATCATTTATGGTCTGCTGGGGCTAACGGTTTTTGTGCGGATCTTTGAGCCAATCACCGGGGGTCGCAGTGTGCTCTCTGGGGGCCTGACCCTGGTATTGCTCATTTTGCCCGTGATCATTGTGGCCACACGAGAGGCGCTTCGGGCGGTACCCGACAGTATGCGACTGGCGGGCTTTGCCCTCGGCGCGACCCGCTGGCAGGTGGTTTGGAGCCACGTACTCCCCTCGGCGCTACCGGGTATTCTAACCGGGACCATTTTGGCCCTGTCTCGCGCCATCGGGGAGACAGCGCCGCTGATTGCGATTGGGGCAGTTACCTTTATTCGCTCGACGCCCAGTGGCGTCCAGAGTCCTTTCACGGCGATGCCGATTCAGATCTACAACTGGGTCGGACGCCCCCAGGCAGAGTTTCATAACATTGCGGCATCGGGCATCATCGTGCTGATGATTGTGCTGTTGCTCATGAACGCCGTCGCTGTTTTCCTCCGTAATCGTTTCCAACAGGCCCGTTAATCCCCCCAGCAATCTTTGGTGAGCCCTATGCAAGATACTCGCACTAAAACAGATCTCGTTTTCAACGCCAATAAGGTCTCGGTCTACTACGGCTCTAGCCTGGCCGTCAAAGATGTCTTCCTAGAAATTCCTCGCAATCAAATTGTGGCTTTCATCGGGCCGTCTGGCTGCGGTAAGAGTACGATTTTGCGCTGCTTTAATCGGATGAATGATTTGATTCCGTCAGCGCGGATGGAGGGACAAATCACCTTTGATGGCGTCGATATTTATGACAAGAAAGTCGATCCGGTAGAGCTGCGTCGTCGGGTGGGTCAGGTGTTTCAAAAGCC
>JBCDDJ010000619.1:0-3483 GCA_039180385.1 Cyanobacteria bacterium P01_G01_bin.38
GATTCTCATCTAGAGCGGCAGCGCATTCACCACAACGGCGGCATTAGTGGATTTCTCTCTGTTTTGGCATACTACCCTGATGAAACCTTAACCATTAGCGTGCTGACCAATTTTGGGAACCAACCCCCTGGCCCCCTGGCCAACGATTTGGCGGCAATTATGTTTGGAGAGCCCTATGAACTGCCCACCCAGGCTAAAGCAATAGAGGTTGACCCAGCCCTCTATGAAAAGTATGTCGGGACTTATCAGCTACTTCCAGAAATGCAAGTCACGATGCGGATTGAGGAAGGGCAGCTCGTAGGCCAGGCTACTGGGCAAGACGCCTTTATCTTGTACCCAAGCTCGGAGACAGCGTTTTTTGCCAAAATAGTGGATGTCACAGTGACGTTTTCTCTCGCTGACAATGGCACAGTTGAAGGCTTTACCCTGCGTCAACTCGGTGAAGAATTATTTGCGCCCAGAGTCGATGAATAGCGTTGTCGATACCTAGACGAGCCAACCAGCACAGCGATGAGACCCAGACCTAGCCAGAGTCTGGGCTCTGGTACATCAGCTACGGCGACAACCGTGCCCGTCACCAGGCTAGATCGCGGTACGAAGATATCAGACGAGCCTGACTGTACATCCATATCGACGGTCAGCTCATCCAATACCTCCGCTAGCTGATAGTCAAAGCCGAACACCGTCGGAATCGGCTCGCTGAGCAAATCAGTGACCAGATTTTTGTTGAGAATTTCCCAAAAGTCAGTTTCATTAGGGTAATCAATCAAAAACGCGTTGATGAAGTTATAAATCTGCAAAAACTCAGGATACTCAAACGGATCGTCAACGCCGATGCCGTCTACGTAGTCATAGCTCACCAGCAAATCAATGACACTCTGGCCCTGGTGCTCAATGGCATAGTCTTCAAAGGCAAAGACCCAGCTCTCATCCAGGGCAATCGTGCTGCCAGGGGTGCCAGTGACCGTACTTGAGCGAGGCACGTCAAGGTTAGAGGAGCCTGCCTGAACATCGATATCAACAGTGAGCGTATCCAGCACCTCCGCTAGCTGGTAGTCAAAGCCAAACACGGTAGGGATGGGCTCACTCAGCAGGTCCGTCACCAGATTTTTGTTGAGAATCTCCCAAAAGTCGGTCTCGTTAGGATACTGCGTCAAAAAGGTCTCAATGAAGTTGAAGATCTGGAGAAACTCAGGATATTCAAAGGGATCGTCCTCTCCGATACCGTCTACATAGTCATAGCCCACCATTAGATCAATCACGCTCTGACCCTGGTGCTCGATATCGTAGTCCTCAAAGGCAAAGACCCAGCTCTCATCCAGGGCAATCTCATCGCCGGGGGTGCCCGTCACCGTACTTGAGCGGGGCACATCAATGTTAGAAGATCCTGGTTGCACATCAATGTTGATGGTTAACTCATCCAGTACCTCCGCCAGCTCATAGTCAAACCCAAACACGGTGGGGATGGGTTCGCTTAACAATTCGGTGACCAGGTTTTTGTTGAGAATCTCCCAGAAGTCAGTCTCATTAGGATAGTCCGTCAGAAAATCATCGACGTAGTTGAAAATTTGCAAAAACTCGGGATATTCAAAGGGATCATCCTCGCCAATGCCGTCTACGTAGTCATAGCTGACGGTGAGATCAATTTCGCTTTGGCCCTGATGTTCGATGGCGTAGTCTTCAAAAGCAAAAGACCAGCTTTCATCCAGGTCAACTTCTGTGCCGGGAGTGCCCGTGACCGTGCTGGTCCGCGGTACAAAAATGTCTGATGACCCCGAGGCGACGGCAAGATCCACCGTCAGCGAGTCCAGCACGTCGCTGAGCTGATAGTCAAAGCCAAACACCGTCGGAATCGGTTCGTTGAGCAGATCAGTAACTAAATTTTTATTCAGGATCTCCCAAAAGTCGGTTTCATTGGGATAGCTGACGAGAAAATCGTCAATAAAGTTGTAAATTTGCAAAAATTCGGGATATTCAAACGGATCGTCGGTGCCGATGCCGTCTACGTAGTCATAGCTGACGGTAATGTCTATCTGGCTCTGGCCCTGGTGCTCAATGGCATAGTCTTCAAAGGCAAAGGACCAGCTTTCATCTAAGTCCGCTGGGCTAAAGCTAGCGGCTTGGACGGTATGGGGAGTTGCGATCGCAGCCCAAGTGACCAGTCCCCCAAAAAGTTTTGGACCCCAGAATCTGAGAGTAGCTTGTAGCATGAAATCTCCCTTACTGACTCACTGCCTGATCGACACCTGTGCTGCACTTAGCCAGGCTGTGTACTGCCCCTAATAAAATGCGATGAAGTCTAAGGGCTTTGATGTATTCCCGAGTACACCTTGATCTCACGCCAGGATAGCTTTACCAAGACTTCATAGATTTGGGGGTAATGGGTGATGCTCAGTCTGTATTCGGTTAATGGCCTAAAATTGAGGGCATATCTGCTCAGCGGTGTTGACTGAGCATCCATCATGCGGCAAGTAAATTGGAATGATCAGGCTGGAAGGCTATCAGGTCGGCGAACTTATCTATAGCGGCTCCAAAACGCTGATTTATCGTGGGCATCGCCTGTGCGATCGCCAGCCTGTCTTGATCAAGCTGCTCAAGGCAGACTATCCCTCTTTTGCAGAGCTGGTCAGATTTCGAAATCAGTACACCATCGCCACGGCCCTTGATTTACCAGGCATCGTGCGGCCCCTAGCCCTGGAAGATTACCGTAACCAGTACGCGCTAGTGATGCCGGATGAGGGGTATGTGGCTTTATCCTCCCAGTTAGGCACTGCGATCGCAGCCTTTTTTCCCATTGCCATTCAGCTCACCCAAATCTTGCAAGGGCTGCATCGACACCGGGTGATCCACAAAGACATTAAGCCGCAAAATATTCTGATCCACCCTGAGACACAGCACATCAAGCTGATCGATTTCAGCCTGTCCTCGCTTTTGCCCAAAGAAAACCCCGTCTTGCAAAGCCCTACTGTGCTCGAAGGGACCCTCGCCTATCTGGCCCCTGAGCAAACCGGACGGATGAATCGCGGCATCGACTATCGCACCGATTTCTACGCTTTAGGCGTTGCTTTCTATGAACTGCTAACGGGCCAGCTACCGTTTCAAACCACGGACCCGATGGAACTGGTGCACTGCCATCTTGCCCAGCAACCACCGCCCCCGTCAGCGGTCAATCCGGCCATCCCCGATGGCTTGAACGATTTGATCCTTAAGCTGATGGCTAAGACGGCTGAAGAACGCTACCAGAGCGCCTTTGGCCTTTTATATGATCTAGAGCACTGTCAGAAAACCTGGCAAACCCAGGGCGATATTCCAGCCTTTGTCTTGGGCGGGCGAGATATTTGTGATCGCTTCACCATCCCCGAAAAACTCTACGGCAGAGAAACCGAAGTTGCCACTCTCTTGGCCGCCTTCGACCGCGTCGCTGATGGGGGACTTAGCAGCGAACTCATGCTCGTCGCAGGCTTCTCCGGCATCGGCAAAACC
>JBCDDJ010000620.1:0-3478 GCA_039180385.1 Cyanobacteria bacterium P01_G01_bin.38
GAGGCAACCCTAACGTGGGAAATCAGAACAAATCGATGAGTAGAGAAACATGCTTGTGATGTGCATGTAAACGAATGTAACCAGACTTATAAATCCCCTATACCCTTGTAAATCACTTCCCAGTGACACAAAAACCGTAATTATACCGAGACAACTACGCAAAACGGCGCTATTTCTGGTTGAGATATCGTGAAGCAGACTCAGCAAGTTCATCGGATAAGTCAGTAAGTCTACGGACTGAGCCCGACTTTATCCGAATTACCGACTCCGAAATTTCTCAGTAAATATGCGGAGATTTTGTCTGTTAGAGGGGAGCAAACTGCCAACTCTAATCAGGCCTTGAGAGTATTGACCCTGGTTGACTGACAAAAGAATCCTCTCCCTCCGGGACCAGGAGAGGAAACAAGAACAGCCTGCCTCCTCTCGCCCTGAGGGGTGAGGGGTGAGGGAAGGCAGGCATTCATACGCAAGTTTTGTCAGTCAATCAGGCATTGACCCTTGACAGTAAATATCGGTTGGATTGTATCCATCATGATGCAATCCCTCGACGCCAGTTAAAGAATTTACGAAGCATATTTTGCAAAAAGTCGTTTTTGGCATACTTCTGCTTCGTCAGCTGTAGGGCCGTCTTGCTATTGATTTCTGACAGGGTGGGGTAAACATGGATCATGCCAGTGAGGGCCCCGACTTTGAGATTTTGACTCATGGCCAGCACAACTTCGTGGATCAGCTCACCTGCATGGGGGCCAACGATGTGAGCCCCTAAGATTTCGCCATTGCTGCGGGTGATAAATTTGGCAAAGCCATAACCTGCAGCCTCGGCCAGGGCTCGGTCTAGCTCCTTAAACTCGTGTTTGAGGATGGCCACATCGTCGCCATAGCGATCGCGGGCCTGCTGCTCGGTGAGCCCCACCCGACCCAGCTCAGGCTCGGTAAAAGTCGCCCAGGGGATTACCCGATAATCTGCTTTCTTGAGCGGAAAGATCAGCGCATTTTGCATGGCGACGGCCCCCTCATAGCCGGCTACGTGGGTAAACTGGTAGCCGCCAATTACATCGCCCGCCGCGTAGATGCGGGGGTTAGCCGTTTGGAGTTTTTCGTTGACTTTGATGCCACTTTTGCCGACTTCGACCCCTGCAACTTCTAAATTGAGGGAGCCCACATTAGGTGTACGCCCAGCCGACACTAAAATCTCGTCAACGACCACGACTTCGTTACCGACGTAGACATGTTTTTTGCCATCAATCACGCGCACTTTCTGGGCACGGCTGTTGTTGAGAATGCGGATTCCTTCTTTCTGGAGCTGCTTTTCGACCACCTGGGCAGCTTCAGGGTCTTCTTTAGGCATAATGTGGTCGCGGCTAGAAATAATCGTCACCTCAGACCCCAGTCGGGAAAAGGATTGACCTAACTCACAGCCAATTGGCCCAGCCCCGATCACCGCCAGGGAAGCCGGTCGATTTTTGAGCCCACTAAAAACATCAATATTGTTGAGATAGCCCGCTTCTTTAATCCCATCAATGGGAGGAACCGCCGGATGGGAGCCAGTGGCGATCAAAAATGCCCGCGCCTTGATCTGACGGCCATTCACCTCAAATGTAGTGCGATCGGTAAACTGGCCTGCACCGTAAATGACCTCTACCCCCAAAGACTCAAATCGCTCGGTCGAGTCGTGGATAGCAATGGTGCCGACGACATCCTCAACGTGGCCCATCGCCTTAGCAAAATCGATCTTGGGCTCAGAAGTATGGACGCCAAAGCGCGATGCAGTTTTCACGTTGTAGGCAATCTGAGCCGAATGAATCATCGATTTACTGGGGACACAGCCGTAGTAAAGGCAATCGCCCCCCAGCCTGTCCTGGGCTTTCTCAACCAGGGCCACCCGCGCGTTGATTTGAGCCCCTGCACTGGCCGCCACTAGCCCCGCAGAACCGCCTCCGATTACCACTAAGTCATAGTCAACAGCCATGGATGCATTCCTCGAACGATGGTTTCGTCTCTGAGCCTAGGGTGTATAGCTGAGTCTTTCCTGAGAGAATTACTAGAAAATCGAAAAATTAACCTGGGGCAGACACTGACCCTACCAATACACTATCAGTGTACTCATTCGAAGACTAGCTCCATGCGATCGCACCGAAAGCGACTAACCCCGTACTCAATCACGTCCCCAAACTGATTTACATTGACTGACTCAGCCATCAAGATCGGGGACTGCAGGGGCACGCCCAAATATTTGGCATCGCGAGGCTGGACCACCCGGGCTGAGATGCGAGTGCTCTGGCGAATATGATCAAACCCATACTGGTCGTGCAGCATTTTTGAAATTGACTGATAGGTCTCACAGTGGGCTGCAATGTCAGGCATCAGGCGATGGGGAAAGTAGCTGCTGGCAATGCTGAGTGGATATCCATCGGCCAAGCTCAGTTTCTCAAACAAGATCACCGACTCCCCCAGAGAAACCCTCAGCCGTTTGGCGATCGGCGCATCGGCAGGCAGCTCAGAAATACGCAGCGGTTCTCGAACGAGCGTCAGCCCCTGCGCTTTTAGCGCTTCGTTATAGCGCACGCGCTTGCCAATGGTGAGCGCAATCGGCGCAGCGGCCACAAACATGCCCCGACCGCGATCAACTCGCACTAACCCTTCTTGACGGAGAATATCAATGGCCCGACGCAGGGTGTGGCGATTGACATCAAAGCGCTTGCTCAACTCCGCCTCAGTCGGCAGCTGGTCACCCACCGGATACACAGCTGCCTCAATATTTTTGCGCAGCTCATCGGCAATTTGCTGATAGCGAGGTGGGGCGCTGGAGGTCATATTTGACAAATAGAATCTCGAAAATGAAATCTCGTAACAATTTTATAGCGTTGTTTACGCCTGATACAGGTCAACGCATGATGATCACGGGCCAAAGACACCTCTAACCAATCAGAATTAAACCCTGATTGATCTCAAAAGTAATCTGCAACACTTGCAAAATTTGAAGGGCATACGCATAATTTGTCTAGACATCTATATCAATCTTAGGCGAAAGTCTGCCATGGATAAGCGTCACTCGAACCAATTAAGCCCATCAGATTCGCCTCAACAAGCCCGCCAGCATTGGATGGCAGTTTTAGCCAAGGCCCCGTGGCAGTCAATAGAGCAGGCATTGTCTCGGGTCGTGTCTCAATGCCCTGGTCTGCCCAGCTATCACTATCTGAGACAGCCAGAAATTGGTTTGACGATGGTCAGAGGGCGAACTGGGGGCACCGGGAAACCCTTTCATTTGGGCGAGATCACCTTGACCCGGAGTGTGGTGCAGCTAGACGAAACCGTAAACGATGGGGTCATCAGCGGCTTTGGCTATGTGGCCGGACGATCCCATCGCCACGCCGAACTCGCGGCTTTCTGTGACGCACTCTTGCAGCATCCCAGCTGGCACCACAAAATTTACAGCACTGTGATTACTCCACTAGAGCAGGCCGCTAAAACAAACCGC
>JBCDDJ010000621.1:0-3476 GCA_039180385.1 Cyanobacteria bacterium P01_G01_bin.38
CCATTCATGCCGCCTCAAGCATCTGCCTAAAGATCACCGGCTCAGCTAGCTAAGAGAGTAGCTCCCTGGCCTCGCCAAATTCGAGCATTGATACCGTTGCCGCTCTTTTCTCGCTGGGCTATGTAGCCCTCAAAGCGGTCGTAAAGCAGCTTTGACTCCCAGGCGACCATACCTTGTTGCACAGCAGGATGCGCTTGTAGGGTATTGTACCAACTGACAACCTGGGGGTACTGTTCAAGATCCTCAAGCTTGAGAATCTTGAGGCGATGCACCTGGACTAGCCAGGCGATGTCAGCTGACGAGAAATACTGCCCCACCAGATAAGGCCTGTCTTGCAAAGTTTGCTCTAGCCTTTGAAGGGCTCGATTAACAGCCTGCAATGCCGCTCCGATGTCATCATAATCTACCCGAGCGCGGCTACCCAGATCGAGATAAAACCCGGGTGTGCGACCCTGTTGTTGATGGAGCTTAGTTCGAGCAGCATAGTTCATACGGTGAAAGGGAAATGCTTTGATTAAAAACTCAAAACAAAGTACTCCAATATACTGACGCACTTTCGCGGCGGCGGCTGTCCACAGCCGCTGTTCATGTCGCAAAGTCATCAAGACAAGTGAACGATCGGGGAATCTCTGGTCAAGATATCTCACAATGTCTTGAGACTCATTAATCACAATGCCGTTGTGGACTAAGACAGGCACTAACCCTTGTGGATTAAGGCTAAAAAAATCGACACTTAAATGGTCTCCTTGAATGACATCCAGATAGTGGCTGACCCACTCCAAATGTTTCTGGGCCAGGGTGATGCGCACCAGATCGCAACAGTCGCAAAAATCTGTGTGATAAAGATGCAAGCCCTTAAGCTGCTTGACTGACTGATCTTGAGTTGAGAGAATCGCCATCTTAAATCTCCTGGTGATGCGTCACTAACGTGTTGATAAAACGGTTCTTTGAAGACTGTTCCTAACAACTTCTAAATACTGATAACTGCATAGAGTCTCTTCTATCACTGCCCTAAAGTTATCGCTCGGGCAGCATCATAGAAAAAACTAAATGAGAAAATCCTATCTTTTATCAGTTTATCAATGATTTTCCAGATTGAGATAGGACCTTAGTCCTGAAAACAACACCGTATCCAGTTTGACAGGTCTCACAGCAGGCGCTGGGTCTGGATATGACCCAAGCTCAAGAATATGGGTCTTATGCCGCTGTATTTCGGGGGATTTCAGGCGTGAGCTGCAAGTACAGCCCGGGCACTACGAGCAGAGCGATGAAGGTTGCTGAGACCAGGCCTAAAATAATCGTCATACACAGTGGGAACCAGGTCGCATTTGTCAGGGCCAGAGGAATCAAGCCAACAATCGTAGTAATTGACGTGGTCAGAATGGGACGTAGCCGATCGCTGGCCCCAAACGCAGCCGCATGACGTACATCGAGGCCCTGTCTTCGGCGTTCATTCATGGTTTCGACCATGACAATGGCGTCGTTGACCACAATGCCAGTGAGGGCAATCACCCCAATCACCGCTGGGAAAGAGAACGATAACCCTAGAAAGAAAAAGCCAAGCAGGCTGCCAATCAGCGCAAAGGGAATGGTCATAATGATAATGAAAGGCTGGGTGTAGGAGCCAAACTGGATCACCAGCACAGCAAAGACGAGAAAAATAGCCACCACGAGCATTTGCCCGGCAGAGCTGAAGGTTTCACTGGTGGTATCAGAGTCACCGCCAAACCGATAAGTATATCCCCTCGGCCAGCGAATGGCGTTTTCTGGGTCACTCAGG
This sequence comes from Cyanobacteria bacterium P01_G01_bin.38, assembly GCA_039180385.1. GTDB lineage: Bacteria > Cyanobacteriota > Cyanobacteriia > Phormidesmidales > Phormidesmidaceae > SIO4C1. Next base: position 1,781 of record JBCDDJ010000621.1, read on the forward strand.
GCAGGGTCATACTGCATTGCCTCCAGCTTAGGCACCAGTTGGGCCAAAATTTCACTATCAAAATAGTTTTGACCCGAAATCACTTTGGCCAATATCGTTACGCTTCGCTCTGTGTTGCGGTGGGTGATCGCCAGCGGCACGTTACCCGGCACCACCTCTAGCAGAGCATCGCTCGGTAACACCTCTCCTTCGGGGGTAATAAAGCGGGTGGTTGCAAATTCATCAAGTCGCGACGGCCCCCCAATCGCTCCATTTTGTGAAGGCCACTGCGTACTCAGACGAATTTCGAGATCTTCTTCCCCGCTGCCGAGGGCAAAGTCGCCTACTCTATGATCGGTCATTAAATAGCGCCCCTGGTTCCCCAAGTCGTCCTGGCTGATCCCATAGAAATCGAGGGCTTCTCGTTTGGGCACAAGTTTATAGTCTTCACGCAGGCTGCCCAGATCGTCTCGCACATCCATCGTACCGGGAATCTCTCGCAGCGCCTGCTGCACCTGACCAGACATTTCTCGCAGGGTTTGCAGATCTTGGCCGTAGAGCTCAATCTCGATCGGGTCCAGGTCATACTGCATGGCTAGCACCGCCCCCGGATAGTCTCGCACAATGTTTTCATCCAGGGTTTGCCTGAGCTCACGCACATACTCAAAAGAGTCTCTGGCCCGCTGCGGGCGCTCTACAAACGTGGCTGAGAACCCTAAAAAGTAATCAGCGTTGCCGGGCTTGATTTCACTAGAGCCCACCAGATTGCTCCGCTGCCCAACTAGCTTGACGACGCTCTCAAAAACCTTGTTGCCGTTGGGGTCACTGTAATTGCGGATCGTCTCACCCATGCGATCGGCGGCTTCTTGAGAGCGGGCCAGGGTAGCGGCTGGGGGCAGCTCTACATTGATGCTCAACTTGCGGCTATCGTTGACCGGAAACAGTGAGATGGTGAGCTGGGTAAACAACATCACAGCGCAGACAAACAGGGCAATCGGGCCTAAGGTCCACAGTCGGGCAACGCGGCGATTGGCAATGGTGGTACGCAAGCTCCACTGGGCAAACTTGGCAGAAATCTCCTCAGTGAGACGATCGATAAAGGTTTTGGAATGAGCACCCCCTTTGATATTGCCCAGGAGAAATTTGGACAGAGGGATGACGACGAGAAGCGCGATCGCATAGCTCATCACCAAACACGAAATGGCACTCACTGGCACCAGGCGAATAAACTTGCCCATGGTACCTGAGATCGCCATCAGGGGGGCCATCGCTAGAATGGTGGTGAGCTGGCCTGCAAATGACGGCCCCGCATAGGTACTAACGGTTTTTATCGCCGCCTGAGAAAAGGAGAGCCCTTGCACAAAAATGCTGTCATGCATTCCCTCTAGCATCAGGATAAAAACATCCACCAGCAGCCCCAGTGACAAAATCATCCCTACCATCACCATTGTATTCAGGGTATAGCCCATCATCCAGAGGGCAAAAATTGCCCCTGCAAAGGTTAATAGAATGGCCAGCCCCGCAATCAGGGCTTCTCGCCAGGTTAAGGCCACCAACAAAATGGCAAACACACACAGCGACGACTGCAATACATTCAAAACCAGACCATTCAGGTCCTCTAAAATCAAATCAGCATCATTTGAGAGCAGGCGATAGTCCATGCCATAGGGCCAGATCTCTGGATCTTGGCGAGCGGTCTCCATCGCTGCCAGAACGG
>JBCDDJ010000622.1:0-3466 GCA_039180385.1 Cyanobacteria bacterium P01_G01_bin.38
CACCAAGAGTGTCTATTTCGACCTGGTTGAACTAGCAAGGCAAGGCATGGTGATAGTGGTACATGCCCCCTTAATGATTTCAGGACAGGCGATTGGCTCTTTGAATGTGGCAAGCAAAACAAAAGCACTCGATCAGCCTGACACCATTGAGCTGATCGAACAAATTGCCACCCTTCTGGCCATGAACCTGGAACGGCACTGGTTGCATCAGCAGACCCAAGTCGCCATCAAGCGTTACCGGTCCTATGCCAACCAGTTAGGCATCCTCAATGAAATTGGTCGCCAACTGTCTGCCGAAATTACCAAAGCCGGGGTCTTCGACGTGATTGCCCAGGCCATTTCCCAGGTCGTAAACGTCGATCGGGTGAGCTATGCAGTGCCCACGAGCGATCATCAAGGATTTGAGGTCTTTCGCTTTACCGGTAATAGCTACCTGCCCACCGATATCGTGATTCCAGCGGCTAACTCAGGGTTAAATGAGGTTTGTAAAACCGGGCAACCTGTCTTCTTTTCAGATTTAACCGCTCAGCAATATAGTGAGCACGCTATTTTGGCTAACTTTGGCCTCAAGGTGGGTTGGAGTGTCCCGGTGCGGGTTTCAAATCAGATCATCGGGGTCTTAAATGCGGCATCTTCTCGCACGGATCTTGATGGGCAAGAACAACTCGATTTACTCACCACCCTGGGTGGCCTTATGGGGGCAACCCTGGAACGCATTGCCATGCAAGATGAAGCTGCAGTTGCCCTTCAGGAACTCGCGTATCGAGCCCACTACGATACCCTGACAAATTTACCCAACCGCGCTCTATTTTCCCAACAGCTCGAAAATGCACTAGCAGTTGCTCAGGCGAATGATCAACAGCTGGCGGTGCTCTTTATTGATTTAGATCGGTTCAAAAGTGTCAATGACACCCTGGGTCACACCGTAGGCGATAAGTTGCTATGTGTGGTGGCTAGTCAGCTCCAACAGGTGTTGTCTGCCTCTAATACGGTGGCACGTTTGGGGGGAGATGAGTTTGTGGTGTTGTTGCCCCAGGTCACCCAGCTAATCGTGGCCCAAACGGCTCAGAACCTGCTTAAGATGCTAGAGACCCCTTTGAGGGTAGATGGGCACAGCATTTTTTTAGGCGGTAGCATCGGCATTAGCCTCTTTCCTGGCAATGGGACAACCCCAGGCACCCTGATGAAAAACGCCGATATCGCGATGTACCATGCCAAAGCACAAGGGCGGAACAACTATCAGTTTTATGATACTGAGTTGTCTACCAAGCTAAAGCAGCGAATCACGATCGAGCATGCCCTCCGAGGTGCGATCGCAAATGATCAGCTATCTTTAGTCTTTCATCCCCAAATTAATTTAGTCTCAGGCAAAATTGATGGTTTAGAAGCGCTAGTCCGCTGGGAAAATTCGCCATTGGGTCCAATTAGACCGGATCAATTTATCCCCGTTGCAGAAGACAGTGGTTTGATAGAAGCGCTGTCTAATTGGGTCTTAGATCAGAGTTTGTGCACGATCAAGCAGCTGCGGCAGCACTACCCTCACCTGTATGTAGCAGTTAATTTCTCAGCGCAGGAATTCGCGACCCAAACATCTCTTTTGAGTCGGATCAAAACGGCCTTAAAAAAACATCAACTTCCCGGCAGTGTCCTGGAGTTGGAAATTACAGAAAGCGTTTTTTTGCAAGCAGAAGAAAATACCAGTCAGCTGATGAAAGCCTTGAAAAATGAAGGCGTCCGAATTGCTATTGATGACTTTGGTACCGGATTTTCTTCACTTTCATACTTAGTCAATTTGCCCTTCGATACCCTCAAAATCGATCGATCCTTCATTCAGCGTCTGGGGCACGATCCTCGCAACGACGGCATTGTTCACGGCACGATCCAAATTGCCAAGAGTCTCGGCATGTCTTGCGTTGCAGAGGGGGTTGAAACCCTAGAGCAACTTGCTTATCTACAGCAGCAAATGTGCCAGAATTGTCAGGGATTCCTATTTAGCAAGCCCGTGCCCGCCAGCCAACTCGATAGGCTCCTCAATCAGAACCTCTATCCCTTGCTGGCCGCATCCTCAGGATTATTGCCTTAGCCGCTCGTCTGTTCGCATTTTGGCCAAACTACTTTGGTGTAACGGCTTGGGCTCCATGGCTACGGGGTGAATCTGCCGCACCATTGGGAGCTAAGGTGGGCTCGACGGCAGATCTTTGCCCCATGGTTTGCATATGGGGTAGAGGTTGATTGTGAGCTAGGGCATCTAAATTAGTGGCTAAAATAGCCCGAGGCATCTCACCAATAGCGGCCCCGACGTCCTCACCAGCGTCGTTAATAAAAACAAAGTGGGGAATCCCATCGACTCTATAGTGCAGCATCTCAGGCAACCACTTACTGTTGTCTACATTCAGCATGGCAAAGTTGACCCGGTCCTTGTAATCAGATTTAAGCTGTTGCAGGTCAGGGGCCATGGCCTGACAGCTCGTACACCAGTTGGCGTAAAACTCTACCAGGGTCGGTTTCCCATTGGCCAGGGCCTGCTCGAGTGGCACCGAGGCTTTGGCCATATCCGAAAGAGAGGCTGAGGGGGTACGGGTTTGGAGCCCCAGGATGATCGCAATGCTGAGGAGGGCTGCGATCGCAACCACCACAAAGTTTCGAATACGCTGGGCGAGGTTGGGGGAGTCTGAGGGGGGGGCGGAGGACATTGGTGTGGGTGAGGGGGAGATGGGGAGCAGGGGGAGATGAGGGGCAAGGGAAGATGAGGAGCAAAGGGAACACGGTGGTGAAAAAGATAGATTTCGTATCAGTTTTCTTGATCCAGCGCCTTCTTGACTAGTTTAACTGACCACCCAGCTCAAGCGATTTAAAGTCTAACATCCTACTCCCCTGCCTCCCCTGCCTCCCCTGCCTCCCCTGCCTCCCCTGCCTCCCTACAGTACGATCACAATAGCCAGATTGCTCTTCTCAAGCCATACCCATGAAAAAGCGCGTCACCCTCACCTTCCCCAAGCGATCGGTACATATGCCTATCACCTATCGGCTCGCCAAAGACTTTAACGTCGCCGCCAATATCATTCGGGCCCAGGTAGCGCCTAACCAGGTCGGTAAACTCGTCGTTGAGCTATCGGGAGATATCGATCAGCTCGACGAAGCCATCGAATGGATGAAGGTACAAGATATCGGCGTCTCCCTCGCCAGCCGCGAAATCCTGATTGACGAAGACGTTTGTGTCCACTGTGGGCTTTGTACAGGGGTGTGCCCCACCCAGGCCCTCACCCTCGATCCTAAAACCTTTCAGCTCAACTTTGCTCGGGCTCGGTGTATCGTATGTGAGCAATGCATTCCCACCTGTCCCGTGCAGGCCATCTCAACCAACCTCTAGCATGTTTTCATTTCAGCATGTTCTCGTTTCCCTGGCTGTCTTCCCTGTTGTTGTTACTGTCCTACCTGGGATTTGGGACTTTTTTACACCATCACA
>JBCDDJ010000623.1:0-3464 GCA_039180385.1 Cyanobacteria bacterium P01_G01_bin.38
AGCAGAGCAGGTAAAGCTACTCGAGACAGAGATCGATCAGTACGGTGGCTCAGGCGGCGATCGCCAAAAGTTGGAGGCGTTGTTGAAGCGGGCTAAGCAGGTTCGCAAGTTGTATACAAAGCGATAGCTGATAGAAGTTGTTCAGCCCTATTGTTCTGCGCTTCCCAATAGTTATACAAGACCAAAGCACCCTCAACAAGGCTAAGAGAACTGGATCATAAGTAGCTAAGCAGAAATAATTACTGTGTCACTGCCTCGGGAAATCCCCCCGGCTGCGTCACCCCCCTTTTAAGCTATCGTGTACACAGATCTCGGTTAGGAAGCATACATCCTGCGCTACCCCCCTTACTCAGGGGGAGCTAGAGGGGGGCAGGCAACCTTAAGCGCTATTTTCAATCATTTGTATGTACACCGTAGCCTTATTAAGGGGATCAGTTCAGCTAGTGTTTTTCGTTCAGGGTTGAGGGTAGCGGGGAAGCCGATACCATGCCCAAAGATGTTAGGTAGGCCTGGCTTTCCTGGGTTAACAGTAACCTGGCTAGCTTTTTGCCAATATCAGACCGCGTGTTATCAAAGGGGTAGATAACTGCCAAGGGGTAGGCCAACGGGTAACTGCCGTTGCGGAGCGCGTCGGCGTTGGGGTGATAGCTGCCTTTGCGATCGCACAAATCGCTCCCCGGCTCAATCGCCTGACCCGCCTCAAAAATCAGCGGCGAAACCGGCCTGCCTTTGCTAGTGAGGGCTAATGGGTAAACCGAACACTGGCCAAATACCTGACTGAGGGGGGCAATGCCGATGCTACCAATTGTATTGTTCTCAAAGTCTTGCAAAATCCACCGCAGCATGGCGATTGTTTGTAGGGCTTCGGGCTCAGTCGTGGAGAAGGCTTGCCCTGAATTTGTTGAAGAGTGGGGGAGTAGGGGAGTGGGGGAGTGGGTTCCCTCAGGTTCTTTGAGGACTCGCTCTTCAAAAATTGCCTGGGCGGTGGGGTCACTGGGCCAGTAGCGTTTGACCCGTAAGTCAACTGAACTCAGCTGTTGCCAGTTATCAATCTCACCGTTGTAAAGCTGTTTTAGCTGAGAGACGCTGATCTCACCCTTTAGGGCATTGGGTAACCCTTTGGTGCGCTCCGGATAGTTAAAGGCAACGACGGGGACCAGACTGTCGTAGGCAATGATGGTGGCAGTGATATCTGCGGGCAGTGGCTCGGTTAAGGGCACGATGGCAAACTCAGCCTGGCCAGATTGGATGGCTGCGATCGCAGCCTCCACAGACGAGGTTGAGCGAGCTACTAGAGACAGGTCTGGATAAAGCACCTGCAATCGATCAAATAGCGTAGGCGGTGACCCCGCCAGCGAATCTATAGAAATCTTAAACAGCGGATGCCAATAAGCAGACACCGGACTGGCATAAACATAATCACCTACGGGCACAGCCTCTACCGCGTCAAGGCAGCAGGGTGGCAGAGACAGATTTGCATAGCTAGGACGTCGCGATCGCAACAGCAGCCAACCAACACTGCCCAACGTCGCTAAAATTACCGCCGCGACCAGGATCGGTAAAACTCTTTTGTACCCAGCTTTCTTAACCGGCAAAACTTCAGCTTCCCGATTTTCCCACTGACTGACTACTGGCTCTGAAGGAATACTCAGCAGGGCTTTTCGAGCAGCTTCGGCACTGTCAAACGGAGGCTCGATGCCCATTAATCTAAGGATGAATAGTTTGAGAGGTGCATAGGTGCTGTCAGGCCAATCGTTATCCAGACGAGGATTTAAGGGCTGCCTATAGGAGTCTAATGTTGAACCGTTGAGCAGCCAAAAAGCGACCTTACCCAAGGCCATTAAATCTTGTTGTTGGTCTGGCACTCCCCTATCGACCAATGCCGGATCAAACAGTTTTTCCCACAGGGCAAAATCAGTGAGATAAACAAACCCGCGAGGTTCTGGTGCTTTATCATCAGCTACCCAAAGGAGACTCTCTAAACTGAGATTGCCATGCACTATCCCTGTTTGCACCTGCCCTGTCGGCAATGTAAATTTTTGCTGGTGCAAGCACGTCAGGGTTTGCAGTACCTGATTGAGAATCTCTAAAACCGTTTGACTATCAAAAGAACCGTGCTGGGCGCAGTAACGATTGAGGGTCGGGCTCCGATCAACGGCTGGGGTCACCAGATAGCAGCGCTCCCCCGACGGGTCAGCAATGGCCTCTAACGGTGCAACCATTCTCACGTCTTGCACACGACCATCGGCCAGGGCCAGCCCTGCCAGGCTGGTAAATGCCTCCTGATATTGTCGCTGTTCGTCTGGGCTAAAATATCGCTCGGGCAGCAGATATTCTTGAATAGTAACCGGGGTTTCTGAGCTGAGCTGCATTCCCTCATACAGACGACCCATCCCCCGTCGCCCCAGACTGCGACCAATTTGGTACTGGCCTTGTTTCCCGACCAGTTGCCCCTGCTCAGGGAGTAAGCTCGGAAAATAACACTGTTCACAGCTGGTTTTCGTATCAGTTGCTGCAGAGGGTTGACAGTTTAAGGTGCAGCTTAAAGGGTTGCCTTGCACGCAGCGATATTGATGATAGTGGGGGGTCGGGGCTTGAATCCCGTCAGCAAGCGTTACCGGCTCGGCCTCAGTCGTTGGCGAGTCTTCCGGTAAAACTTCTGGCTTGATTGCGATTAAAGCAGATTTTAACCAGGACACATTTGCCAGAGCGTGATATCGCACTAGACGCGTCTGCTGCGGCAGGCTCATCAGGTAATGCCGGAGAAAGCCTTTAGAAATATGTCCTACAACCACAACCGCCCTCAGCAAACAGTATCCTTATTTGTCTATCCAGTTTTCCCAAATCAAGCGAAGACTCACTGATTTTGCTTGATAGGTTGGAGCCATACTATGCGTTTCATGCGCAGGAAGTGGGGGTGACGACGGGCTTTGCTCGGAATGCGGGGTTGGGGATGGCTGATCAGGTGATTGCGGCGGTCAAGGCGGACAAAATTCGTCACTTTTTCTTGATTGGCGGCTGTGATGGGGCAAAACCCGATCACAACTATTACACCGAATTGGTGGAAAAAGTGCTCGATGACTGTGTTGTGCTCACCCTGGCCTGTGGCAAGTTCCGCTTTTTTGATCAAGATTTGGGAAGCATTGAGGGGATCCCTCGCCTATTGGATGTCGGGCAGTGTAACGATGCGTATTCAGCGATTCAGATTGCGATCGCACTAGCCAGCGCCTGTGAGTGGGGCCCACCCTGCCAGCCTTTAGCTCACCCAACGTGCTAAAGCTACTGTCTGAGCAGTACAATTTGCAAGCGATCACCACACCGGATGCGGATTTAGCGGCGTGTCTAGGCTAGATGTTTAGGGCAATAGAAAGTGGCCAGCACCTGTCGCTGGCTACTTTCCATTGCCCCCCTCGGTCCTGTAAAACCATATAAGGTGCCTATCTAGACTGCCAGATGCCGATTCG
>JBCDDJ010000624.1:0-3459 GCA_039180385.1 Cyanobacteria bacterium P01_G01_bin.38
CAATGTCCTTGACACCCATCTCCTTGAGCGCATTGTTAAACAACATCAGCACCGATATACCTATATCTCTACCAAAGCCGATAAATTTCTCGGGGATCTCAACGCAGAAATCGAAACCGGTTGGACAGGCTATGGGCAAACAAATCGGTTGCTGGGTCGTATCGCCATGCGGGCTTATATCTTTCAGCATGTGACCCATCAAGGCGACCCCCTAGTAGGAGAGGCTTTAGTTGAGGCAATTGTCAAAACAGCAACCTCACTGCCTGGTTACCGAGAGTGGTGTCGTCATCAGCATGAAATTAATGATCGCGCGACTGAATGGGCTAGATGTGTTGAGGCCAGTCACTATTTTCCCTATGGCCAACAGCGGGGTCATTATAAAGCTAAGGCTGAGGTTTCTTTAGATGCTGTAGATAGGCCCAATTGGAATCACCAAAGAGCCCAGGCCACCCAAGAAAAGATTAAGCAGGCAGTGGCTGGCTTAATTGTAAAAGATCAATTCCCGGCAAAGGCAACAGCTCGCTTTAAGGCATTGCTGGAATATGGGATCGGTGGAGCTTCTCTATATCGCTATCGCTATCTCTGGCATCCTGAAAATTTGCTGGAAAGTTCTAATGGTGACAATGTCGAAAGGAATGTTGAACCCGTTTCTCAAACTCCCGACCTTCAAAATACGGATAGCAGGTTAGATTGCGCTGGGGGCGCAACTAACGCTGCCAATCCTACAAGCTTATTATCCCCCATAGATAGTAATGTCTTGGCTGGCGGGTTTTCTCAGGATCTAGAGCCGCCCCAAATTGAAGAGGCGGTTAGTAATTCTGTTGAGTCGGTGCGCGATTGTATTCGGGCTCAGCTCAATCAAGTCAGATCGCAGCATCAGCAGACCTGTGATCTCCAATATCAAGCCCATCAAATCCACCTTCAGCAGGCTCAGCAACATGAGGTGTTAAATCGAATGGGTGAGTTTGTGCGCTCCTGGGATCCAATTTTGATGGCAGAGGCCGGGCGCTGGTTGCTGGCTCAGCCGACAGCGGTGCAGCAGCTGCTAGAAAGGATGCCTGATGGGGGTGATGGGGCAGAGCTTGTAGAAGGGGTTGTAATCGCAAAGCAGTTTGCTCGTTTGCAGTGGCCTGCCTGGCGGATTCGTGAGGTGCTGAGTGAGCAGTTTCAGGTGACGTCTTTGGTTGAGCTGATACCATCTCAAAAGCAGCAGTGGCTGATCTATCTAACCCAACAGACCCAGGATTCAGGGTAGCCAGCCCATGGGTTTGCCCAGGGCGTAGGCTCTTTTGGATCACCCTTAAGACCTCTCTATGGGGAGCTTTCAGCGCTTTTTTAGCGCTAATTGGATCACCCCTAAACTAACCGCCCAGTCGGTCAGAATCGAGGCGCTGTCGAAACTTCATTTGGGTCATTCGGATGGCCTCATCGTGGGCACGCTCAAGATCATCCAGGTCGAAGACAGCCACCAATCTTTCACAGTAAGCGACCATCTCTAGTCCGACGGATTCTGGTATGTAGTTGCGGGCAACGTGGCGGGAGCCAGATACCGGGGACTCCCAAATTTCTTTTATTTTTGCCGCATCCATACCGAAAAGCCCTTTATAAACGTAGTTTGTCCATTTCCCATATTTGTAGGGATTGGGGCCGCCTTTGTCTGCGATCGCATATGCCCAATCTTTGCGGTAGGGTTTACCGGCTTCTCGAGAGACCAGCCACTGCTGGATAATTTCACTATCCTCACGGGTATAGGTCTGCTTGAGAAAGGTGTAGGCTTCGGCGTACAGGCCTTCAGCGGCAAACCAGGCCAAAAACTCAATCAGTCCATTCTTCGCTTTTGTGCGTAAGCGACCAGGGTTTTGAGCCCAGTCTTTGGCCAGCTCAACCCATTCAGAGGCTTCGATCACCTGGTAAGTATTGCCGTCGATGGCCTCTATTTGAATCACCCTAAACATCTTGCCAGATGGGAGTTTCAAGAACTTCCCGGCGTTATTTGGATCACCCTCTGACGGAATGTCAACGACGCGCTGAACCAGGGTTGCAATGGGGACATCTGTGTGGCGACTCATGCCGCGATAGCCCAGCCCGATAGTGGGCCGACCGACACCGAGGCCATCAGGATCAATAATGATGGCCTGAAACTCGCGGTCTTTGAATCTGATTGGGACGAGCTGTCCAGTTTGGAGCATTCGCTTAAGGGTAGACCATACTGTCGGGTCTCTTGGAATAAGAGTTTGACATACTCTCCATCTAACCTATGCAGTATGGATAGAGATTCTCCAGATCGCTCCGAAGATTTCCTGCTTCACGGCCAGTTGACTAGACACCGTTGCCGGCCCCCCCGTCCCCTCGACTCCACAGGCATTTTCTACTCCCCGTTGCCCACGGGTACAAATGACTTGAGCGGCTGCAATATCCCTGGGTTTGACTGAGCCACACTCCGAACATTGATGCCTTCTCACGCTCAAATCTTTTTTCACGTCTGTCCCACAATCAGGGCATTCTTGACTGGTTCTGCGTGGATCAACTTTGCCGTAATACACATCACGTTTCCAGCATACCCAAGGCAAGATTTGATTCGTAAACTGGCCTAAGCCAGCATCTAAGGTGTGCTTACCCAAGCAGCCTTTGGCCATGATGCGAAAGTCCAAGTCTTCGACAAAGATCGAATCTGCTTGTTCACAGAGCTGATGAGCTAGCTTGAAATGCCAGTCTTTACGAGCGTCGGCATTGCGTTTACGACACACAGACAGTGTGCGCTCAATCTCAGAAGCCTGTTCGGCGGTCGGTTCTAACTTAAATTCCCACGTCATGTTTAGCATGTCTACAATATAGAATATTCAATTGTAGATTGCTCTCTTTGGTCGCGCTCCGCTACACCACCAACCCAATCAAAGATTATGGGTGGAGTACTGCGAAGTCTTCGGATAGATGATCGATTGACATCTTCACCGGCCTGAAGGCGCGATGATTCCCTAGCTAGCAAACAGGTTACCCTGCTTATCTACCGAATAGCGCCGCAGCGCTTCGCCTATGCCGAAGGTGGACTTTACTGCAAAGCAAGCCAGAGTGGTCAGCGGGCATCTGGATACCATGTGCGGATGACCTTTGTAGCGGACGTGGTTATTGCTGATCCTCCACTGATGGACCATGTCACCGGGGTAGATGTTGGGCTGGAATACCGGCCTATTCCATCTCGGTTCCGATCTTCTGCTCAAGGTTTTCAATTTATTTTTAAAGCCTTGGTAGTTCCTGGGATTTGGGTTCCTTATTGAGGTCAAAACTAATGTTGTCGGCATCCGGATTGGAGGCTGTGAATAGAGTCTCATCAGGATCATCCTCAGAGGGACGTTCTGATAGGGTTAATGTATTCTCAGGGGGCAATTCACCAAAGAGGGCTGGAGAGGGTTGATCCGTCATTTGGGTCTTTTCATACTCAGCCAGGCTTTGATTAATCGC
>JBCDDJ010000625.1:0-3455 GCA_039180385.1 Cyanobacteria bacterium P01_G01_bin.38
AGTCTTACCACCGAGCGCAGCGACTTCACCAAGCACAGCGACCCCACCCATTGCACAAAATATACTCAATTTGGACCAACCTCATGAAACATCCCCCACCAGGAACACTCCTGATCATCGGCGGTGCAGAGGATAAGCAAGAAACCTGCCAAATCCTGCGGGAATTTGTACGCCAGGCGGGGGGGATGAATGCTCATATCGCTGTGTTGACCGCAGCTACGAGCCTACCTAGGGAGGTGGGCAAAGATTACATCCATGTGTTTGAGCGCTTGGGGGCTAAAGCAGTTCACATTGTCCATACCGAGACCCGGGATGATGCCGACCGGGCTGATGTGTTAGAGACCTTGCAACAAGCAACTGGCATCTTTTTTACGGGGGGCGATCAGCGACGACTGATTGAGCTGATCAAAGATACTCGGGCCGATCGGCTGATCCATGAACGCTGCCAGGCGGGGGTGATTGTGGCAGGCACCAGCGCTGGCGCGGCGATCATGCCCGATGTCATGATCGAGCAAGGGGATTCAACCACAAACCCTCGCCCTGAGACGGTCGAAATGGGGCCAGGCCTTGGTTTTTTACCTGATATCGTAATCGATCAGCATTTTTCCCAACGGGGCCGCCTGGGTCGCCTGTTGACCGCCCTTGTGCTTGAGCCCAGCGTGTTAGGGTTGGGCATTGATGAAGACACGGCGATTTTGATCCAGGGCAACGAGTTTGAGGTGATCGGCAGCGGTGCTATCACTGTGGTGGATGAGTCAGATAGTGGCTATAACAATCTCGATCAGCTTTTACACGACGAAGATCTGGCTGTGTTTGGGGTAAAACTGCACGTATTGCCCAATGGCTATCGGTTTGATTTGGCCCACCGGAAGCCGATTCGACCCAAGGAGGGAAGTGGGCTTCGACGTGAGCGCGCCTCGACCCCTCGGCTTGAACTCGAGCCAAAAGCTGAGCGCTCACCGAACGTCTCAGCCGAACGTTAGCGAGCAGAGGACTTCATTGCAACATGATCCCCACTGGGGCAGGCAGCATCTCGCCCCTAAAGTCGAGCAGCTGCACCAGCACCAGATAGGCGATTGCCAGGGCCAGAGAAATCACGCCAGTTATAATGGCAACTATTTTCGAACGATCCATTGGTTCTGAGTTCGGGTAAACTACTTCTGCTTGAGACTCTACACAACCTTAACCCGTATGAACGCCGTCTCGCCCCTAGGTCCTGATGTTACCGCGATTGTCCACAAACCCGTTGTGGTCGAAACCAAAGGGCTAAATAAACGCTATCGCACGGGTTTTTGGCTCGCTCAGCGGATCACCCCCCTCAAAGACTGCTCTCTGACCATCTATCGGGGTGAAACCTTTGGTCTGCTTGGCCCCAACGGCGCAGGTAAAACTACGCTCCTGAAACTACTGCTGGGTATTATTCGCCCTAACAAAGGCCAGGCCACCCTGCTGGGCCAGCCCGCTGGCGACGTCTCGGTTAAGCAGCGGGTCGGCTATCTGCCCGAAAATCCCTATTTCTATGACTATCTGACCGGCTGGGAATTTTTGAGCTATACCGCTGGCCTGTTCAGCATTCCCCGGTCCGTGCAGAAAACCCGTATCCCTGAACTGCTCGATCTGGTGGGGCTACCCCGCAAGGCAGCGGTCAAAAAGCAGCTCCGGCAATATTCTAAAGGCATGCTCCAGCGCATTGGCATGGCCCAGGCGCTGATCAACGACCCCGAAATTGTCTTTCTGGATGAACCCATGTCGGGCCTGGATCCCACCGGGCGCTACCAGGTTCGCGAAATTATTTTGTCCCTCAAGGAGCAGGGTAAGACAATTTTCTTTAACAGCCATGTGCTGTCAGATGTGGAGGTGATTTGCGATCGCATCGCCATCCTCGACCAGGGCGAAATCGTCTGTATCGGCGGTCTAGAAGAACTCCTCGGTATGCCCGATGCCTACTTTGTCAAAGGCCGAGAAGGCAGCCTCGATGTTCTACAAAAGTGGATTAGCCCACTCTCGTTTGACGGCGGCTACTGGCAAGGCTACCTCAAGGGCGATCCCTACGACTTTCTTTCCAGCATTCGCCTGATGGGCGGCAAAATTTTTACCATTCAGCTAGAGCGTCCTTCCCTGGAGGAGTTTTTTATGCAGCAGATTCAGCAGCGACGGAAGCGGGTAGAGGGCGAAGGGCGAAGGGCGAAGGGTGATTGATGGGTGATGGCTTCGCTTTTCTTGAATGCCCCTTGGGCTATACGCCCTTTTCTTATAGCTGAAAACTGGTCGGGTCTCCGGTCACCTCTAACCGGATCATATCGGCTTCGACCCGGACATCCTTAACCGTCAAAATTACCGGCAGATCTGCCAAATCTACTAGGGGATTAATCTCCTCAGACACTCGCTGTGCGGCCCCGTCTCCGAGATCAATCCCGGCAGCTTTGACCTCAGAGACCGAAAAACTGACCTGGGTGCCTTGGCCCACCAGCTGCCCGGTGGCATCTACGGTCACCCCTGGCGGAGCTGCAAAACCGCTAAAGGTTGGACGAATGCGCACGGTGGCGGCGTTGGGGGTTTGTAAATCTATGGAGGCCTCTTGCACATTCCGATGGCTTTCTAGAAACGTTGCCAGGGCTTCTTCTGTGATCTGGACGGCGGCTTGGGCGCTATCTACGCTTTCTAAACGGCCTTGATTGCGGTTATAGGCCACACCGCGCAGATCTAGCTCCAGACGTTCTAGCACGGGTGCCCCCTCGGGTCGTACACCGCTGCCAACGGCTAATATTCGATCCGCCTCGTTATTACGAACCCTTAGACCTTCGATTTCGACATCATAGGCATCGGCTGGACCTAGATACTTTGGCAGCTGGCTTTCAATTCTGCGCTCGATTGGCCCCACCGGCAAGCAACCGACGACGAATGCTGCCATCAAAACTAGCGGCAACCGAATCCACGGTTTGCCCAGCGTTTTGGCCGATGTTTGTAGATTGACCTGTGCCATAGCGCTAACCTGTGTCATAAAGACGCCATCCGACATCATAGGACCATTAGGATAGTAGGGGAGTGGGTTTACAGATTAGGTTTACAAAACACAGCATGTACTGGCAAGAAGTTGCAGGTAATTGGTTACTCGTCCCGTCTCAACCTAAGGCGGTTGTTCATTTTCTGGGGGGGGCCTTTGTCGCTGCGGCTCCCCACCTTACCTACCGCTGGCTGTTGGAAAGTCTCTATCAGCATGACTACTGCGTGGTGGCCACCCCCTTTGTGAATACCTTTGACCACAAGGCCATTGCCGAGGAAGTGCAGATTACCTTTGAGCAGGGGCTGACCTACCTGCGCAATCAGGTCCTGGGCAATCGCTATTTGCCCATCTATGGTTTAGGCCACAGCATGGGTTGCAAAGTGCATTTGCTGATGGGCAGCTTATTTGAGTTAGAGCGGGCTGGCAACGTACTGATGAGCTTTAATAATTA
>JBCDDJ010000626.1:0-3448 GCA_039180385.1 Cyanobacteria bacterium P01_G01_bin.38
AACCCAAGGCGCAACTGATCTGCTGGGTTGTCGTGGGACAACAGCCCTCGCCGCACCTTGCCATCCGCATCGACGAGTAAATCAGTTAAGGCCACCTGACCTCGCTGATTTAACTCAGTTGGCGGGGTTACTGTCCGCCCAATGGCTTTCTCAACCCCGATCAGATTAGGGGTTGATGCCATCACCTCCACCCAATCTTGATGGCCGGGTTCCACCGGCAGATCGCGGTAGAGGTCTAACCCAATCACGGTGGGTTGGTACTGATTTAAGTTGCGAATCAGCTGGGCCAGGGTGGCGTCGGAGAGGGGCCACTGACCGAGTTCGCCGATGTCAGCTTCTTCGATGGTGACCAACACAATGCGTTTGTCAATCGCCTCTCGGGAGCGCAGATGAAAGGACTGATCGTAGGCCGCCCATTCTAACAGCTGCAGGGCACCGGTAAATCTCACGGCTATCACTACGCTGGCCACGATAGGGGTTGTTATGAGTGCAGCGATCCATCGCATCTAGCTGATCTCAGGGTGCCTCCTGGTTGAGCAATGGGGCATTTGCGATCGCGCCAAGGTTTTCTGCCTGAAGCAGCTCGGCCCAATTGGCGCTAAGGGCACTATCCTCTGGCTGCGTCTGTTGAAGCCTAACCAGACGAGCTAACATATCATGCCAAACCCCTGCTTGTCCATAGGTGGCTGCTTGTATCAACAGGGACTGTCCATTGAGTGCAGAGGCGTCAGCCAGCTCAACCCGCTGGATCTGACCGCGAGTAATCGGCATATCGGTTTGAGTGGGTTGGCAGAGCAGGGCGAGTGACCATTGATAAGATTCTCCCACCCTCAGCTCAGGGCTGTCTGCGGGCAAAGGGACACTGAGAATGCCCCCGGTCTGGGTGAGAGGGATCTGGGTTTGGTAGAGCCCGCGATGGTTGGCATCCCTCAGGGTGAAATGGGCCTGGGTGGCCGTTGTGGGGGGCACATAAATCAGCAGGTTGGGACGGGCCGCAACGGTTAACCCCACACTAGATCGAGGGACCAGCGCCGTCAGTGGGGCCGGATAGGTTTCATCCTGAGCGCACTTCACCTCCGTGGGGCGAGAGGCTCCGCCGCGGGAGTCGTCGACATCATCGTCGGTGGGGGGTTCAAAGCGAACGATAGGGGTCGAAGCTGAGGTACCTGATGGCCTGCCTGTGACCGGAGATAGGGGTCTAGGAGAGGGGGTTTTAGAGGATGGGGTGTCGGCCTGGCTCGCTGAACTAAGGGAAAGTCCTAACAACAAGGTGCTGATCAGCGTTAAACACAGGCGATTACAAACTTGGAATTTCATCATGGCGCTCGATATATGAAGTAAAACATTGAAAGGGCCATTGCAGGGGGCTGTTGAAGAGGGCTGTTGAAGAAATCTATTTTAGGGGCTGCTGAAGAGGGCTACAGAAGGGGACCTTCAAACCACAGTCGGTCCGCTCAGGTTTGTCCTAATGAAGTTAAATGTACCTGGGGTTTAAAGGGCATCAACAGATTTTATGGGGGCTTATGTTGTTTGTTATATCTCGCTACGATGACCTCCATGGGCAACCAGGATCTTTCCTTATTTAATTTTCTTGTTGGATTCCCTGGGGTTTAGCATCGCTTTATATAGAAAGGCATCGCGGTGTCCAAAAAAAGACCGGGGGGAGAATATAGATCGGTATTTACGCACAAAATCTCCTTACAGCCAGTTACCCACTAAAACAAACGGTGCCCAGTAAAAGGGGTGCTGGTATTGGGGCTGCTTTAACAAACTCAGCTGCGCTGCTCGGAGGGCTTCAGCTTTGCTAATACCTGGGGTCTCGGCGAGCTGCTGATAAAACTGCACCATCAAGGTTGCGGTGGATTCATCCTTGACCTGCCAAAGCGTGGCCAGGGTGCTACGCGCCCCAGATCGTAAGGCAATCCCGGCCAACCCCAGGGCGGCCCGTTTATCGCCAGCTGCGGTTTGGCAGGCGCTGAGTACCAGTAGCTCCAGGGGCTGGGTGGGGTCCTGGGTTCTAGGCTGTAGCAGCGCATCGAGTTCTTTGACGTTGATGCGACCATCCCAGGTCACTAAAAAGGTCTCTTCTGCCTTAGAGCTAAATTGGCCGTGGGTAGCGAGATGAATCACCGAAAAGGGCACATCATCAAGGGTGCGTTGCAGTTGGTCGATGGTGAATGTTTGGTTGAGGAGCGTGGTGGTGGTGAGGGTCTGGGCGATTTGGTTAACTTCGGTATCGACGGCGGGCAGGGCAACATACCCCTGTTGAGCCTCGCTCAGACCCCCCGTCAGTACTTTGAGCTGACCGATGTCGAGGGCTGCTGGCTCGAGCAGTTGCAGGCCAGGGCTCAGGGCAATGCCGTAGCGTTCGATCAGGTACTGTTTACCATCGTGCAAGGTGGCCATGGGCAGACTGCGGAGGGCACCGTCTAACACAAAGACCAGGGTTTGAGTGTCAGTCAGAACAGCCTCGGCGGGACGAATTAGCCAATCATAGAGTCGTTGAGAGAGCCTGAGTCGATCTTCGTCAAAAAAGTGAGGATTGAGGTAAAGCTGGAGCTGGGCAATGGTGGCTTCGATGTCAGCCTGGGGCAGAACAGTTTCATAGTGAAATAAGGGCTGTCCGGGTCGGGAGACAATCACCGCTAGTCGATCGGGCAAGATAATCGGATAAAGAACAGCGGCGGTGGCATCCACCGTGTCAATCAGCTGAGGCTGTGCCTGCAAACACGCATGTCGAAAAAAGTTATCAAGTTCGGCGAGCTGTAAGGATTCGATTAGCTGCCGGGCCTGCTGTAGCTTAGCCTGATCGGGGTCGGTTTCTAACAGGAGTGAGACCAGTTCGCGGTAGACGGGTTCAACTGTTTCGAGAAAGGAAAACTGCAGGTCGGGGTTGAGCGCCACCAACTCCTGCCGCAGGGACTGTAAAGCCTCAACGGCATTGCTGTAGGCTGCGATCGCAGCCTCGGTTTCTCCCTGCTGATGGAGAAGGCGTCCCAACTGCCACTGCCAGGCGGCGCTCAAATCAGCGGCATCCATCCCTTCCGCCAGTTTCATCGCTTGCTGGGTTAGCTGCTGGGCCTCTGGCCAATGCTGGGTGATTTCGTACAGGTGACCCAGCTGCCCCAGAGCAAAGGCTTCGGCGCGGGTATCCGACAGGCTGCGGGCCTCCTGTACAGCGGTCGCCAGCAGCTGGGCGATGTCGGGGGTTGGGTCGGGCGTCTGGGGGGTTGCTTTTGCCGACTGCATCCAGCTGGCGGCAAAATTGACCCTGGCATAGACGGTATCCCGACTCGGCGTCAGGGTCGCTAAGTGATTTGGCAGGGTGGAGATCAGCGGCTGGGTCTGTGACCATTGCTCAGTTTTGACCAGCAGCTGTAGCTGATTGAGCCAGGCTTCTACGCGGGTGAGGGGGTGGGTGGCCATCGCAGCAGCTTGCTGATAGCGA
>JBCDDJ010000627.1:0-3435 GCA_039180385.1 Cyanobacteria bacterium P01_G01_bin.38
ACCACGGTCATGTTTTCCGGCTGATAGTGGGCCTGATGAAAGCAGCGCATCTCCTCAGGGGAGCGTTGATTCAAAATGTCGGGGGTGCCCAATACCGGGCGTCCATAGGGGTGGTCAGGATATAGCAGCTCAGCTAGGGCCTGAAACCCCAGCCAATCTGGATCATCATAGGCCTGACGAATTTCTTCGAGGACCACGTAGCGCTCGCGCACAAACTCATCCGCCGGGATCGACGCCCGCAGCAACAGCTCAGCTAGATAAGGCAGCGCATCAGGCAGCGCATCGGCGGCCAGGGTGATAAAAAAATGGGCATAGTCATGGCTGGTGGCGGCATTCGTAAACCCACCCCGCCGCTCAATCTCTTGGTCAAAGACCCCCGGCAGCAGCTGGTCGGTGCCCTTAAAGACCATGTGCTCTAAAAAGTGCGCCATCCCGGCCCATTCAGCGGGCTCTCGTATCGCCCCCGCCTTGACCCACACATCCGCCACCACCACGGGTGTGGTCACAATTTCTTGATGAATCAGGGTCAGGCCATTGTCTAACCGAACCACATTAGCCGGGAAAGAATTAGCCGGGAAAGGAATCGAAGAGTTTGGGGCGCTCACGTAAACTCGCCAACGAATAAGATACTGTACAGACCAGGCTGCCACCCTTGCTGGAATCTATGCTAACGCCCTGGGTGTCAGTTGTGATGGAAATTACATTATTTCGGCAGCTTTAAAGACAAGAAAGGCTCTGCCCAACCGGCAGAGCCTTTCTAAAAGCTAAGATCTCACCGCAACGCCGTTTTACCTCAGTTTTTGACCTGGTAAAACCAGGGGGGAACTGTGGCTGCGATTTAAAGTTTCCGAGTACAAGCCCGGTATACTGCCATCGCAGAGCTATTCAGCTCCCAGAGTCAAAAAGCATAGATCAAGAAACATTGTTGGCAGTCACCAACGCCGTAGTGAAATCTAGGCTCATCATAACTAACTAATCCCCCTTCGCGCCAAGGGGTAAACAATACAGAACTATGACGGGTTTGCCACACCTCCATAGGAATTTCAAATTAAACCAGGTCAGGATACCAGCAAGATTCGACCCGGTGGATCAGGTCAGCTAGCTCAGCATCAGACTTTGTGATGTCCGTGACCACGGTCACGTGGCCTAATTTACGCCCTGGACGGGAGTCTGCTTTGCCGTACCAGTACACCTGAGCATGGGGGATTGCTGACAAAGCGGCACGCTGCTCGGCGTAATTAGAGGTGGCTATCTCATAGCCCAGCAGGTTTACCATCACTGCCTGGGGGCAGGTCATCGCCGCCGACCCCAAGGGCTGACCACAGACTGCCCTCAGCTGTTGCTCAAACTGAGATGTTGCGCAGACATCTAGGGTGTAATGCCCTGAGTTATGGGTGCGGGGGGCAATTTCATTCACCCAAACCTGATCATCGGCGGTCAAAAAGAGCTCTATACCAAAAATGCCGACGACGCCCAGTCGGGTCATCAGGGTGGTTGCGATCGCACTCACTTTGTCCCTGACGGCCTCAGAGACCCGCGCCGGGGCAATCACTCGACGGCACACCTGATCAATTTGCTGGGTTTCGACCACCGGGTAAACCACAATCTGGCCAGTTTGCGATCGCGCCACCATCACCGCCAGCTCTCGCTCAAACGGCACAAAGGCCTCTAATAGCACTGGCTGATAGCCTAGCTTGGCCCAGGTTGCTTTGACCGAGGCTAAATCCTTGAGAATAAACGTCCCCTGGCCGTCATACCCGTGGCGACGCGTTTTGAGGGCTAGCGGCAGGCCAACCCTGGCAACCTGGGCTTCTAGATCGGGTAAATCCGCTTTGGACGCCAACGTGACAAAAGGCGGCGAGGGCAGGCCGATACCCTGGCAATATTGCCGCTGGTCGTATTTATCTAAAAGCGGAGCCAGACAGTCTAACTGCGGATAAAACGTCACCCCGGTGAGCTGTCTTAGGGCGCTCAGATCAATAAACTCATTCTCAAAGGTGATCACATCGCACTGGGCAGCCAGCGCCGCCGTCCCCTGGGCATCGGCCACCTGGGCCAGCACCACATCTGCTGCAATAGGGGTAGCCGGATCGCTGGATTTGGGCGTTTGCACGATTAGCTCTAGCCCCAGGGCGGTGGCCCCATCTGCCATCATCCAGGCCAGCTGCCCGCCGCCAATCACCCCGACTCGCTTTACTCCAGTCTCCATCCCAGTTGTCCTGACGTAAGCCTGACATAACCGATATATCTTTTCATGCTATGGGGGATGCGGTATATCTGATCTGAAACAAACATGTTTCGATAAGAGAGTCACTCTTAAGCTTCGACAGACCTACAGAATCTTGGATCTCTCACAGCCTCAACCTTCCCAACGCAATCTTTGGCTGATTCTCAGCCTTGCGTTTGCTGCACTTTATGGGTTTTTATTTTGGCGCAAGGCCTTTGCGGGTGACTATTCACTGCAAGACGATGCCCGCCAGCATATTTTTTGGATGCAGCGTTGGCTTGACCCAGAGCTGTTTCCTAACGATCTGATTGCAGACTATTTTCAATCCCTAGCACCGTTTGGGTACAAGACTCTCTACAAAACAGCGGTTAGCTTAGGTATCCATCCTTTTTTACTCAGCAAGGTGCTACCGCCGATACTTGGGCTGGTGGCAACGATATATGGGTTTTGCTTGTGCTTGAGAATTCTGCCGTCGCCAGTGATCGCGTTTGTCAGTACGTTGCTGCTCAACCAGTCGATGTGGATGTGGCGCGATCTGGGGTCAGGGACGCCCCGCTCTTTTGCAATTCCGCTATTGCTGGCGTTTTTGTATTATCTGTCGAGGCGGGCACGGTGGCCCTGCGTTGGGGTGATTTTGCTAGAGGGCTGGTTTTATCCCCATCTGGTTTTGATTTCGGTCGCAACCTTGATGATGCGACTGGTGCGATATCAGCATGGGCGAGTCGGGCTATCCCGTGATTCTTTAGACTATCAGCTGCTGGGATGGGGGACTGCGACAGGCATTTTGGTGCTGTTGCCCTTTGTGGTGTCTGCTTCGCCCTATGGGCCAGTCGTCTCAGCTGCCCAAGCTAAAACCATGCCAGAGTTTGGGGCGGGCGGGCGGCACCCTTTTTTTGGTAAGACCGGGCTTGACTATTGGTTGGGGGGTAAAAGCGGTTTGTTTTCGATGCTGAATCCTGTGGCAATCTTTGCGGGTTTTTTATTGCCACTGCTGCTCCCTTTGCGGAAACGATTGCCTATCTTGTTAAAAACAACGCCAGCCTTTGGCCTGTTGGCGCAGCTGGCAGGGGCCTCGCTGGGATGTTTTTTGATAGCCCATGCCCTGCTGTTTAGGCTGCATGCCCCCAATCGCTACACAAGCTACAGTGCCAGCATTATTTTGTCGATCGCCGCTGCTATAGTGCTGATTAGCCTGGCCGATGCAGCGG
>JBCDDJ010000628.1:0-3433 GCA_039180385.1 Cyanobacteria bacterium P01_G01_bin.38
CGCCCAGTCGATCCCCGGTGGCGCGAAACAGCTCGATCGCCTGGTCATAGTGTTTGAGGGCCTCGTTGCGACGGTCTAGAAATTGAAGGACATCGCCAATGGCTTTTAGCGTGTTGGCTTCGCCCAGTCGAGCCCCGGTGGCGCGAAACAGCTCGATCGCCTGGTCATAGTGTTTGAGGGCCTCGTTGCGACGGTCTAGAAATTGAAGGACATCGCCAATGGCTTTTAGCGTGTTGGCTTCGCCCAGTCGATCCCCGGTGGCGCGAAACAGCTCGATCGCCTGGTCAAATCGAGCCATCGCTTTTGTGCTATCGCTTCTCAGTCGATGAATCTGGCCTAGCCCGTAGATTGCATAGGCTTTTGAAGCCGTTTCTTTTTCGACCTCAGCCTGCTCTAAGGCTTTGTGGTAATACTGTCGTGCCTGTTCATAATCAGAGAGGCTTCGGTAAGCATCCCCCAACTCCAAAGCCATCGGAATACAGGCTTTTAAGTTGTTGTCATTGTCTGCTTCACTCAGCAGTCGCTCGAGCTGCTCAATGCGTGCCTGCTTAGCTGGGCGGCTGTCAGCGGGCTGGGCTGTCGGTTGGCGCAGCTGATTTTGGGCCGTCTCCATCACCTGTCGGGTGGTCCGAAAGTGAAACAGCCCCGACTTCCAGGTCCACAAATCGTGGGCGTATTTCCCCAGTCGGGTTACCGCATAGTCTGGCAAAAACAGCACCATCGGGTAAGGGAGCTGGCTAGCCAGCTGGTCGCGGCGATAGTTGAGGTCATTCAGAAAGTTAGTATAGTCGCCCTTCACCCCAATCGCGGTGGCTAGCCCTCGCACTAGCAGCACAGGGTTTCGCTGCGGATCGAGGGCGATATTAGCCAGGGCGGCTTTCAACTCATCCAGCAGCGAAAACGAATCTTGTTCGCCAAAGTCCAGCGTCACAAACTGAATCTCCTGGCCAATTTCATGAGCTTGCAAAGCTTGCACCAGCAGGTCTCCATCGCTGGCAAAGTTAACTTCAGCAATTGCCAGGGTAAAGCCCTCGGCCACCCCGGCAAACGCCACTAATTCTCGAAAGGCGTCTAAATTTAGCCCTAAAAACTCAGCCGAGCCGGTGTCAGGGGGGCTCGGGCTGGGTGAGGAGCTGGGTGAGGGCGCGTTTAAAGGGTTCACTTTGCTGCACTACTGGGTTTGGGTACACCCATCGGGTGCCGCCATTGTATTCAAGGATAGCCGTATTAAACAGCAATGACTGACCGATGGTTTCATCGGTGAGTTCTTTTTTCAGGGCCACCCGCGCCAGTTCAATGTAAGCATCCGGCGAGATAATCCGCTCAAAGCCTTGCTGCTCTTGATTAATTGCGTAGGTGACGTCGTCGGCTTCAAGTTTGGGGTGACCCCGCCCCATCGCGGTCAAAAATGCTTGCCGGGTCATCCGTACCATTTGCCGCAGATGGCCACCGCTAGACTTAGCCAGGGTCAAGAGTAGCTCAGGGTCAGACAGTACCTGATCCGGTTCAATACGGCGGGCAATCAGCTCGGCCATTTGTGCTAGCCCCGTTGAGTCGTGGGTCAAGTCGGGCGTATCTCGTTCAAACTGATAAATGTTGATCATCGGCACAATATGGGGGTTCTCAAAAATGCCCCCCAGCTTGCGGCTAGAGTACAACACCGCAATCGGCACTG
The DNA here is from genome assembly GCA_039180385.1 of Cyanobacteria bacterium P01_G01_bin.38. Lineage (GTDB taxonomy): Bacteria > Cyanobacteriota > Cyanobacteriia > Phormidesmidales > Phormidesmidaceae > SIO4C1. Next base: position 1,676 of record JBCDDJ010000628.1, read on the forward strand.
TGTAAATAATCGTGCAGTGCAGCTCTCGCATTTGGGCAGCGTAGTCAACAAACAGCCGGTTGGCGACATTCGGCGGGCATTTGTCGATGCCGTCGAGAATTAACAAAAACCCTTTCTTATCCGGAAATTTTTGGCAGACCTTTTGAGCCCCATCCCTCAACAGCAGGTTAATGTCGGTCTTCAGGCGTGACACTTCCCGAGCCAGGGTTTGCCGAATCGTGACTTTATCTTTCGAGCCACCCTTAATCTGCGCCATGGTCTTGACTAAAAACTTAGCTAAAAAGGGGGCTTCTGACCCCAAAGAGGCTTCAGCATTTACATTGACCGATCGTTCAACGGTTTCTTCAGTTTCTTCGGTCACCTCTTTAAACCAGTCTTCAAAACTGCCGAGCAGTTGGGCATCAAACCGCAGGTCTGCCTGGCGCATAGCCAACTCCACTTGTTTGATAATAAGCAAATAGAGATCGGTATACTCAAGGTCGTTAATATCTGTTTCGTCTTCTACCCTCAACGACACCACCAGATACTCGCTTTGCCAGTGGTCAGCAATGCGGTTCAGTTCTGAGCTTTTGCCACAGCCCACATGTCCCGTAAATAAAATGCTGGTAAACTCTCCTGGTTCTTGCACTGTCAGTACCGAATGCACCCCCAGAATGGCGTCTTGCCGCGCTTCAAAGGGGATATAGAACCCATTTGACATCTTAAGAATTGGCTGCGAGCCGCTTAAGCATTAGCCTGACGAAGCATAAGTCGAGTAGATCTTTAGCATGAGATAAGGTTCTCTCAAAGTTCTTGACCAAACTCTTGCAACGTTCCATCCAAGCATTAGACCGTTCTACTACCCATCGAGCAACAACAGGCACAAATCCAGTTTTACCTGCAGCCGCTTTTTCCGCTTTAGACGGCTTGGCCGACCGCTCAAATTTGATCTTTCGCATAATCTGGGGATACACCTTTTCAAGCTCCTGCTTCAACGTTTCTGGGTGATATCCATGGTCTACCAAGATCGTAATCTTCGGAATATTCACCGGCTTTGACCGGAAATAGTCGATGTTTTGCGTTAACAACTCAATCAAGCCAGCATCATCGGACAGGTTCGCTGGTGTGCAGAGCGTGAAGAAGGGAAAGCCAAGCGTGTCAACGGCTAGATGCCGTTTTATCCCATTCGTGGCTTTGTAGAAGCAGAAGCCTTTTGAGTCCACACTGGCATTGCACGTATTCTTCACCGCCTGCGAGTCAATGATGATTAACGTGGTCCATTTAGGGTTTTTTTTTCCTGAACCCGCACCCGTTCATGTAAAACCGTCATGAGCTTCTCAAACGTCCCGGCATCCCGCCACTGTTTGTAGTGCCAGTAAACCGTTGAGTAGGGAGGCAGGTCTTTGGGCAAGTCCTCCCAATTGCAGCCATTTTTGAGGCGATAGAGAATCCCATCAATAAGGGCTCGATAGCTCCAATCGAGGGGACGGGTCTTTTTCTTCGGGGGCAATACCTCTGGTAGCAGAGGTTCAAGGATTTCCCATTCTGAATCGCTCAGACTGCTCGAATAAGCCATGATACTTGGAGTAGACGCTATCTACCATTTTCGCGTATACGTCAAAAGATCTCAAATCGGCTCTATACGTACAAAGTCCGCCTCCGTGGCCTAGCTGCATCACGGATTTTCCCTGCTTCCCCTGCCCTTTCTAGTACAGCGCCTGCATTAACTGCTTCCGATAGCTGCGGGTCAGCTCGCTGTCGTCGCCGAGCAGATTGAAA
>JBCDDJ010000629.1:0-3422 GCA_039180385.1 Cyanobacteria bacterium P01_G01_bin.38
GATGATGTCAGCCTGTCGCCTACCTATCGGCTCCTGTGGGGCATCCCCGGACGGTCCAATGCGCTGACGATTGCGCGGCGGTTAGGGTTGGCCCCGGCCATCTTAGACGAAGCGCAGACTTATGTAGCAGGGACTCAGCAAACCGATGTGAATGAGGTGATTGCGGGCTTAGAGGCCCAGCGCAAGCGGCAGGAAACTAAAGCTGAGCAGGCGGCACAGATTGTAGCTCAGGCTGAGAGGCTCAAGGCGGAGATTGAGCGGAAGGCGATGCTGCTGCGGGAGCGGGAGCAGGCGCTGAAGCAGGGGCAGGCGCAGGCGGTGCAGAGTGCGATCGCAGACGCCAAAGCTGAAATTGCCAAAGTCATTCGCCGCCTACAAAAAGGAGATATCACCGCCCAGAGGGCGCAAAAAGCCACTGACGCAATCAACCAAATCGCGGAGAAACAGCTGCCCACTGGCAAGCACCCCGCCAAGGTCAGTCAAGGGTATCGCCCCAAAATTGGTGAGCGGGTGCGGCTGATGAGTTTGGGCGGTCAGACCGCCGAGGTGCTCAGTGACCCCGACGCCGACGGCAAGCTGTCCGTGCGTTTTGGGCTCATGAAAATGGTGGCCGATATCACCGATATCGAATCCCTTAGCGGCCAAAAAGCCGAGCCAGTCGAGAAACCCAAGGCAGTTCCTCAGCCCGCCCCGATCCAACCCTCTGGTCCGGCAGTTCGCACCTCTCAAAACACGATTGATCTGAGGGGTATGCGCGTCGTTGAGGCAGAGTCTGCCCTGGACGATTACATCGCCCGCGCCCACGGCCCAATCTGGATCATCCACGGCCACGGCACTGGCAAACTCAAGCGGGGCGTCCAGGCATATTTGAAGCGCCATCCCCAGGTAGAACGGTTCGAAGCAGCGGAGCAAGCCGATGGTGGGACTGGGGTAACCGTCGTTTATTTGTGATGGGTCGCCGTGGGTAGAAGTCGTGGGTGGATTAAGTGACCGGACCCATTGGCGAATCGAGATAGTGGGTTTAAGGGGTTGGTGATGCCGATAGATTTTGGCCATTCGTGACCCACCCTACGATTACCCCTTCCCCTTCCCTCTCATCCTCCTAATCTCCGCGTCCCCTACAGCGCTTTATCTCCAATAAACGGCGTTCCCCAAAATCGCCAGTTTTCTTTGTTAAACGGTGCCCGCCATTTGCGAATCAGCCCTGACTCTAGCCGCTGACGAGGCCGTCGGGCTTCGGGGGCGTGGGGCCAAAAGGCAATGCCAAGCTGACTGTCGAGGTCGAGCTGATAATGGACCTGGCGATAGTTCATCAAGTAACGCTTGCAATCATGGACGCCTTTCCAGCGCTGGTTTGATTTCACCGTTTCACCCACATACAGCAACAGGTCTGCCTCATAATCAATCACGAAGTACAGGGCAGCCACGCCCACATCGCTAAACTTCCACCGCCAAAATTCGGTATTTTGCTGGGGTAGCTGAAAAGGATCAATCGCATCTGGATCAACGGATGGGGCCGCCGCCTCAAATAAGCTCCCCTGGGCCATGCTCGGGGATACTTTAATCGCCTTCTGAAAGCTGATCACTCGAGACTTCCAGGCTTGCAGCTCAACTACCCCCATCGGTAAAGCAACCTGCAAATTTTGGTAGCGAGATTGCCCGGCTGCCTGTAGATCACTCTCGGATAAAAGCGAAACTTGCTCACCTATCGCCATATGTCCATCCTATCGACCTAGTCGACTATATATAGCGTCTTAATCCTAAATTAAAACGTCTAGATACGCTACTGATGGTATTGTCTTCGGTATTCTATTGCGAGTGAATAAAGGCTGTAAGCATTTAGATATAACAACTTAGCTTAATACATCAAGAATGCTTAAGCGTGAAGGCTACCGAAGTCGCCATCGTAAAATTGAGCACCCGCATTGCACGGGGGGTAACGAAGGGTTATGACGCTATTTGGGTACCTTGGTTATATGGGTGCAAAATTTAATCAAAGAGATTTTGGTATGGCCTTTTAAGTTTTTGCTGTGACAAAAGCTACTCTTCAACAGCGCTTCCTTACTGACTAGGTAGGCCGATTTTCACGGGGTGGTTTGGGTCAACTGAGCCTCCAGCGACTTTGCGGAATCAAGCCTCAAGGCAGTGAGTTAACTGAATAACAGCTGCCTTCGATAAAGGTTTCAAGAAGGTATTTTTTACATCAGTAAAAACCCTGTATCGAAAGGTATTCTTGAACGATACGGGGGATATGAAGTTTCCTGAGCGTCCTGACAAAACCTATTTGTTCACGTATGGTCTAGTTAGATTCTTTAGGGAACTTCTTAGTCAAACGACAGCTTACTTCAAAGATTTCTCTTGAGTAGAGATTCAGGCTGTTTATTCTCTCGATAGGCCGAGCTTAGGGATTAATCTAACAACATGGTCGATACCGTCAAGGTTGCAAACTTCAAAACGACTGTTACAGACTCGGTTGGCATCATTTACCTGCCCCCCAGTTTTGCCGTCGTCGAAGCCGTTGCTTTTAAGCATAGAGTCCAGACATTCTTTGCCGAGTACCCCGAGGTTAAAGAGATTATTCTGGATTTTGAAAGCACTCATTTCATTGATAGTAGTGGCATTGGCGCACTGGTGATTTGCTATCGCCTCAGCCAGGTAAACAGTGCCCAGGTCCGCCTGAGAAATGTGCCTCCCCAGGTCATGATGGCCCTGTCGATGACCGAGCTTGACAAGGTGTTTGATATTGAGCAAGCACCTGAGCTGTCTGAGGCTGAGCAACGCAGTAAAGGGCGCATCAGTTTAGAAAATCTGCCCGCTACCCACCCATCGGTGCGATCGCGAGCCAAGCGACTGCTCGATATTGTGGGAGCCCTGGTTGGGCTGATCATTACCGGTGTGTTATTCGTGCCGATTGCGATCGCAATCAAAAAAGATGGCGGTCCAATTTTCTTCAAACAAACCCGCTGCTCTTGGATGGGTAAACGGTTTACGATTTGGAAATTTCGCTCAATGGTGCTCGAGGCCGAAAAGCTAAAAGCACAGATCGACAACGAAGTCGAAGGCCCCCTATTCAAAAACGAGAACGATCCCCGCATTACTAAGATTGGTCGCTTCCTCCGCAAAACCAGCCTGGATGAGCTGCCCCAGTTTTGGAACGTGCTCAGAGGCGAAATGAGCCTGGTCGGCACCCGCCCCCCCACGCCCGATGAAATTGAGCAATACGAAGTGCCCGAATGGCGTCGCTTAAATGTCAAACCCGGCATGACCGGCGAATGGCAGGTCAACGGTCGCTCCAGCGTCAAAAAGTTTGAAGATGTGATCCGTCTTGATTTGAAATATCAGGAGTACTGGAGCTTGAGATACGACATCAAGCTGATCCTCAAGACCCTCTTTGTCGTCTTCAGCAAAAAATCTGGCGCATC
>JBCDDJ010000630.1:0-3418 GCA_039180385.1 Cyanobacteria bacterium P01_G01_bin.38
CAAGGCAGCTGCTAGCTCCGAGGGTAAGGCTTCGCCCCCGCACAAAAGCTTAAGCCCGGCCTGCCCAGTCCAATTAGCCAATAGGAGCATCCGCCAGGTTGAAGGGGTGGCCTGCATAAAGGTTGCCTCCACAGCCTGCAATTGCTCAGCCAGGCGAAAACCATCCAAGGTGACCTCACGACTGACGATAACAACTTGGGCCCCAACCGTGAGTGGGAGAAAGAGCTCTAGCGCAGCGATGTCAAAGCAGAGGGAGGTGACCGCCAACAAAACATCTTGAGAGGCAATCCCGAGCAGTTGACGCTGCGCTTGGAGAAAGTTGACGACCGCTCGGTGGGAGATTTGCACCCCTTTGGGTTTCCCGGTGGAGCCAGAGGTGTAAATCATATAGGCCAGGTTTTCGGGCTGTGCAGGGCCGGGTGGGGGCTGGTGGCGGGGGGTTCCAGACTCAAGCTCGGGGAGCGGGCGATCAAGGCACAGCACCCGACCTGGATAATCGGGCAGCATATGAAGGAGTGCAGATTGGGTCAACAGGATGGCCAGATTGGCATCCTCGATCATGAAAGCCAAACGCTGCTGGGGATAGTCAGGGTCTAGAGGGACATAGGCCCCCGCCGCTTTGAGCACACCGAGCAGGGCCGTCATCATGTCTAGCGATCGCACCAGGCAGAGCCCGACCAAACTATCTGGGCCTACCCCGATGCTTTGCAGATGATGGGCCAGACGATCCGCCCGGTGATTGAGTTCAGCGTAGGTCAGTTGGTGTTGTCCACAGGTCACCGCGATCGCCCCAGGCGTTTTTGCAACTTGGGCCTCAAACAGCTGATGCAGACAGACAGGAGATGGGTCTTGAACCGTGGTTTGATTCCACGTATGTAACTGAGTCCATTCTGGCGGGGTCAGCCAAGGAAGTTTACAAATAGGCATCTCTGGGTGAGCCACGATCCCTGCTAAGAGGGTTTGAAAATGGCCGATCAGTCGATCAATCGTGGCGGCATCAAATAAATCGGTGTTGTACTCCAAGCCGCCTGTCAAGCCACCCGCTCTCTCCGTCATGGTCATCGTCAAATCAAATTTGGCGGTCTTGCTAGACAGCTCTACCGGTGACAGGGTCAGCCCCGGTAGGCTGTTCGATAGGTTAAAAGAGAGCGGCGCATTCTGCAGAATGAACATCACCTGGAACAGCGGCGTGTGGCTCAAGTCTCGGGGAAGTTGCAGGACTTCAATCAGCTTCTCAAAGGGGAGATCTTGATGGCCATAGGCCCCCAAGGCAACCCGTCGCACTCGACTTAGCACTGCTCGGAAACTGAGCGTGTCCGTTAGCTGAGTGCGCAAGGCCAGGGTGTTCATAAACAGACCCATCAACCCTTCAATAGCCGCTTGATTTCGATTGGCTATGGGGGAGCCCACCGTAATGTCTGTCTGCCCGGTGTAGCGATACAACAGCACCTTAAACGCTGCCAGCAGTGTCATGAAAAGGGTGGTATCGGCTGCCTGGCTGAGCGTTTTTAACGCGGTGGTTAAAGACGGGGAGAGGCTAAAGGTCTGGGACTCACCGCGAAAGCTTTGTACCGCAGGGCGGGGACGATCAGCAGGCAGTTGCAACACGGGCGGGGGCGTGGCAAATTGCTGTTGCCAATATTGAATCTGGGTTTGCAGACGCTCCCCTTTGAGCCACTGTCGCTGCCAGAGGGTAAAGTCAGCATATTGAATCGGCAACGCTGGCAAGGGCGCTGGCTGGGCCTGGGTGAAGGCATGATAGAGCGTGACCACTTCCCGGACCAAAATCCCGGTAGACCAGACATCTGAAATGATGTGATGCAGCGTGATCAGCAGCACATATTTGGCGGGGGTCAGGGTCAGGATCGTCCCTCGCAGGAGCGGCCCCTGGCGCAGATCAAAGGACTGCCCTGCTTCATGGCGAGCCAATCGTTTGACCTCGTCCCAGGGTGGCGTAGGCTGGGCTGATAAATCGATCCGATGCAGCGTGACCGTGCCCTGGGGGTGAACAACTTGTTCTGGGTGTCCGGTCCCGTCTGCGATTGTTGTGCGCAGCACTTCGTGGCGCTGGACCAGCGCCTGAAAAGCTTGCTCCAGGGCGGTAATATCGAGTTTGCCCTCTATCTTGATGGCAAATGGAACATTGTAGAAAGGATTATCTGGCTCAAACTGATGCAGAAACCACAGCCGCTGCTGGGAGAAGGAAAGCGGTACGGGAGCAGCCGGGTCGCGGCGGGGAATGGTGGGACGCTGTGACCTGCCTTTGCCTTGCAAGCGCTGTGCCAGGAGAGCTTGTTTCGCGGCTGAGAGTTGGGTTTTACGAGTCGGCATCTGTTCGTCCATAGCATTTCTAATCTGCATGCTGCGTCATGGCTTCGGCGTCTGCCTCGGTCATGGTCTCAATTTCGGCCAGGAGAGTGGTTTCAACAACTACCGCGATTTCGGCGACGGTGCGGGCTTCAAACAGCTGAGATAGGGGCAACTCGATCTCAAACGTTTCCCGCAGTCGAGAGAGCACCTGGGTCGCAAGCAGGGAATGCCCTCCTAAGTCAAAAAAGTGACTGTGGACGCCAACGGTTTCGAGCCCCAAAACCTCCATCCAGATAGTTGCGATCGCAGCCTCGGTCGGGTTACGCGGTGCCACAAACTGCGCCGCCAATTGGGGATTGATTTTTTCAGGGATGGGAAGGGCCCGTTGATCAACTTTGCCATTGGGCGTCAAGGGCAGGGCTGGCAACGGCACAAACAGGCTTGGGATCATCGGCTCAGGCAGCCACTGATGCAAAAACGCTCGCCATGCAGCAGTATTCGGCTGCGCCCCAGACTGCAGCACCACATAGGCGACCAGCAGCGGATTTTGGGGGGTATCTTCTCGCACCGAGACCGTGGCGGCTTGTACATCAGGGTGCTGTATCAGCTGGGCCTCAATCGCTCCTAGCTCGATGCGAAACCCGTGCAGTTTGACCTGTGAATCAACCCGCCGTAAAAACTCTAGGGTGCCATCGGGTAAATAGCGAGCCACATCGCCCGTACGGTACAGTCGGCTCCCAGGCTCTGTGCTATGGAGATTGGGAATAAACCGCAGGGCCGTCAGCCCAGGTTGTTGGAGATACCCTCGGGCAATGCTGTCTCCACCGATGTAAATCTCACCCGGCACGCCAACGGGCACGGGGGCCAGGTGAGTGTCTAACAGATAGACCTGAGTGTTGGCGATGGCCCGCCCTAAGGGGACGGTTGCTGCCACTGGCTGCGTAAAAGTCTCATCGGTCACCGCATAGGTGAGCACGCCAACTGTTGTTTCGGTGGGGCCATAGTGATTAAAACTGCGACAGTTGGGGGCCAGCTGTTGCACCTGTTCTATTAATGTCCACGGGCAGGCTTCTCCCCCGAGTACGAGGCGCTGACGCGGTAGCAGCGA
>JBCDDJ010000631.1:0-3394 GCA_039180385.1 Cyanobacteria bacterium P01_G01_bin.38
ACCGACTCGCTTGACGACATATCCCCCTTGACAAATTTAGAACCTGTAGCCTAAGTATAGGTAAAGATGAATTTTTTGTCAGGTTTTAAAATCGCTTAGCAAAGGAGTTATTGCGATGTCGATGCTTGCTGGCGCGCCCTGGTTGTTGGCGCACAAGTCCATGCTGCCTGTAAATCAGCCGGTTAAAGTGTCTTTGTATGGACAAGACTATGTGTTGTGGAAAGATCGCAACAATGACGTCCATGCCTTAGTCAATATCTGCCCTCACATGGGAGCCATGCTCTCTGAAGGTTGGTGCGAAGCCCAGGTCGATGGGTCTAGTAAAGTGGTTTGCCCCTTCCATGCGCTGGCGTTTGATGCGGAGGGAGGGACGGTGCTGCCTGGAACAAATCGGGAAACGCGATCGCAACTCAAACCGCTAGAACTCATCATTCAGGGCGATTTTATCTGGTCCTACGGAGACGCCGATCCCAAGCAGCCGATTCCAGAGAGCCTCAATAAAATAGCCGCGACCTATGAGTTTGTCGGGGCGACAGCCGATACGAGCGTAGAGACACCGCTATTGCCCATGTTGCTGAATATGCACGATTACAATCACCAGAACGGCACCCATCGGGACTTGTTTCGCATTGAAGAGGTTCAGTTCGGGCAGTTTATCGACCAGGGGCATTATTCTGAAGCCTTCTTCAAAGCCCCCACCGCATCCCCGACCTGGCAAGACATTGTCCAAAACCCAGCCGTGCTGACGCTACCGAGGGTATTAGAAGCCCATTTAGAAAATCACTTTCCTGCATTGGTAATCTTTCATGGCGAAAATGCAGCCGGCACCGTTGCCCAATGTCATCTATTTGTACCCGAGTCAGACGGGCGGACGCGAACTTATGTTCTCTTATTTGCACAGCCCAAAAGCCCACTATTTAAGCTAATGAAAGGGGTCTTCTTGAATGTTAGTAAAACAGTTGTTGAGCAAGACGCCGCCATTCTGTCTAAAATCTATCCTGATCAACCTCAAAAAATCAAGCTTAACAATGAGGTCGGAATGGACTGGGTCCGCCGTAATATTAAGAGTTGGCCCACTGTGGTTGAGCCCAATCTGTCACGATAATCGGGGACTGGTCATGGGTCACAGGCAGTTCGGACGCCAACTCCCCTCTCCCAAATTTGGGAGAGGGGTTGGGGGAGAGGGCCGTCGGGATGTCAGCTGGAATCCAATCCACAGTCGGGGCAAAAGGCTATAGCTCAAGCGGTACGGGCCTCGCTAGTGCACCCCAAAGTCCGGTAGACTGTTTGCCTACATTCCTCTTAGCTCAGCCCTAGTAGCATTTCAGCAAATGCCTCAGCACTCGCCAGAGGACTGTTGAAATTAAACATCAGGCTGAGGTCATAACGTTGGTCCATATAAACCACGTCGATGGCCATCGCCATCTCGCCCCCAGCAGCCACATCTAAGCTCGCGCTAAATTGGGCAGAACGAACATCGATTAATCGCTCTAGACCTTGCTCACTGATGAACTGACTGACGGTTGGCAAGACCCCAACGGATTGACGGGTTGCTGTCAGCGTCCCTCGAGCAGTGGTTAGACCTGCATTAGCCGTTGCCAGGGCCGCATTCAAGCTGAGCAACTCTGGGTCAGCATTGATGGGCGTGCGGTTGAGCCCTTGACGAGCCACTCGTAACGTCCCTTGGGCAGCTCGGAGAGTAGTCTGGGCAGTGGCCAGCGCAGTTTGGAGACCGCCAATTTCTGCCCCCAGAGCGGTGATTCTGACAGCGGCTTCGGGGTGAGGCACGCACCGACGACCGCCAAAGGGACCCAGGTTGACGCAACTTTGGCGATTTCGCTGGCGATTGATTTCGGCCTGGCGGTTGCTAATGTCTCGGCGCAGGCCATTCACTCGATTTTGAGCCTGGTTGACTGACTGTTGGGCACTTTGTACCCGTCGATTAGCCGCTGAGCGTTCCCGGTTGATGGCATCACGACGACGGCGAATGCGATCGTTCAGACTATTAACCTCCTGCTGGGCGCGGTTAGTGCTTTGTTGGGCGGCGTTGATCTGCTCCGTTGCCGATTGGGCCGCTGCTTGAATATCCTGGGTGGCTTCTTCCTTGAGGTATCGCAGCAGATCATTCTGCATGGTAGCGGCAATTTGAAAGTCGCTGGTGCGAGTGACACCGGGGGTGGTCACCGCCAGGGAGGCTTCAAATTGATCAAACAGACGGCCCGTGATGCTAAACTCAAGCCCGTCTGTATTTGCTTGGATCAAAACTTCCTGGCCAATGCCCAATAGTGAAACCTGCGAAGATACAAACAGTTCTGAGTCAACGGTGGGTCCTAGCCGTAGACGGAGTTGAGCATGATCGTCCCCATTGACCCCCCGAATTTGCAACAGATCAGCGCCGAAATCGATAGGGTCCATATCGGCCCGCACGGTGAGCCCGTCAAAGTTGTCTACGTTTAAGAAGGCGCTGGCGTTCCATCCCCAGGCATTCAAACGACCCTGGAAAGTGACCCCGGCTTCTCGAAACTGAACCCCGCCAATGCTGGTGGGCACAGGTACAATGTTGAGCTGCACCTCCTCCATGGCCACATCCACCACGTTTTCGAGGGGACGTCTCAAATCCTCAGGTAGGGCATTGTAGGCGATAAAGGTGGTGTTACTCATCGCACTCATAATCTGCAACAGGGTGATGCGATCGGTAGACCCTGCCAAAACAAACTGATCGGGATCGTTAATATCGACCAAGATCGATGCGCTGCCATCAATGGCCCCCAGTCTGAGATTGCCGTGGATGCCAATATTATCAATCCAGGGAGAATTGTAAGTAAGCCCTAGTTGTAAAGAGAGCTGACGCAGGGTAATACCGGGGATGCCAAAGGGGTTGACCCATTCGCTGGTATTTTGAATTTCCCCTGAGAGGGCTCCCTCCGGGCTGCGCCCCGTGCCATTGAGCGTAAAGAAACCTGTGAGGGATTCTACCTGGGCCCGGATGCCCCCTGTGAAGACCAACCGGGTTTCCATATCGCTGTCACTCAAGATGCCTTCATCGAGGGTGACCACTACATCGGTCGAGATGCCGACGGTGGGCTCGGGTGGGAACCCTGACAGCTCAATGGCTACGTCTGAGCGGGTATTGCGGATCGCAAAATTGTTGCCCTCTAGCAGGGTATTCTCTTGTTGAACTGCGCCTTCGAGCACGTACTTGTCGTTGGTGGGGTCAGTATCACTGGTGCGGGCCGAAGCATGGAGTGCCAATGCTCGGGTCCGCAGGATGCCGCCGATAAAGTCGAGGGTGCGATCGCCTGTGTCTTGGGTTAAAAAGGTGCCGTAAAAGTTAAGGCCGGTGTTGACGTTGGCATCTAGGGCCGGGTCATAGGCAGCATCTGTAGTGGTTAGA
>JBCDDJ010000632.1:0-3390 GCA_039180385.1 Cyanobacteria bacterium P01_G01_bin.38
ATAACGATTGAGTCTTTGGTCCAAACTTTCATGGGAGTTGGCTGGAGTAGATGGCATGAGTCGGGAAGTTATAGAAAGTCATAGCCATCTTAGCTTCTAGCCTTTTTTTTCGCGATTCCTTCCACTTTTAATTACACCCCCTTGCAAGGAGCGTTCTCTTTTTGATCCCATTGGCCGTGCCGATTGCGAATAATGGCTCTGTGGGTTCATTTGATTTAAGTTAGGGGGATCCTGGGTTCTCAGCGATCACGCCAACACTGGTAACGTCTGGCTCAGTAGGGTTCAGGATTCTCTCTCGCGAAGAGCTGCCGCCAGAGCTTCTGTTGCGTACGCCAAGGCCGTCGAAACGGTCGCTGAAACCGGATAGGTTACCGACCGCAGAAAGACTTTTCTGGCGAAGGGCCGACTTTTTGGCTATGATAGCTGCCTTAATCTCAGGAGGTAATTCGCCCTCCCCTGTTTCTACTTCCCCACCCTTGATCGTAACTGTTTCGTCTAGGGTATCTAAATGATCGAGGTTTTCAATAAGCATAGGGTTGTCCTCTTAGATAAAGAACGAGTGTTTAGACGAGTTGTTCAGGCTGTGTAACTAGCGTGATATAAAGAGCATACTCTCTGGTCTAGAGAAGAACTGCCAATCTGGCAAATTCATCGCTGACAAATTTGTTGGATTATCTTGGGTTACCCATAGTGCGAATCATAATCTACCGAACCAGACATATCAGTCTGGTTGCCTAAACGGGCAGTTGCATGGGAGTTTCCTAATGCATGGGAAAGGGAGCCGGTTCTGGTTTCTCGAACACTGACTCGAACGCTAGTTCGGCTTGAAGTATACGTTTTGGTGTAACTACCCACCGCCGCTGCAACTACACGGACACTTGCGGCCCCATCGCCTGCGTTTGCATCGGCCTCGGTGAGAACCAACCTTCCACCTTTAATGCTATTTGCAGGGCAGACTACTAAATCTGATATTAAGGGTTCAACGTGCTCTAAATTGGAAATCAGCATTGTTAAATTCTCACACTACACCAGGGTTCTAATTGACTGAGACGCAAAAGAATAGACGCCGCTGGTCCCAATTTGCCCACTGCCTGCAAAAGAGACCACTCGGGTTTTGCCATCAGGGCTTGAAAACGTTTTTTCATAGCGATAGTTTGGTCTGATCCGACCGAGTCCTTCAAATCTCCCTATCAAACCTTCGATTGAGAGGGTGCCTGGTCCATCGGGCGGGTCTAGGTCAGCAATGTGTGCGCTCAGGATGTTTGTGTTTCCTGATGTCATAGATGACAGGATATTTAGAGAATAGGGCGGTGGGTATAGAGACCCTCCGATGTAGTTTTCGGGGGTTTTAAGATCTTCTAGGATCGCTAAATCTTGAACTTTCATAGGGTTCTCCCCATATCAATAATTGCTTTCTAAGTTAACAATCTTGATTGAGTGGAAGCTGCCACTTTGGCATATTTACCAGGATAAACTTTGCAGGAGATAAAGCCTGGCGGTGAGAATATCGGTTTGTGTTTTAGCTGAGAGTGTTGTGAGTGAGCTTCAACGTGACATGCACCCGCACAAAACAAGTTGGCGGGTGCCTATCTGGGTTTGATTTTTCTGGCTGGGTGCTTTAGTTGACAGCAGCCCAGTCACCTCCCCAATGGCTTAAATAGAATGAGTCTTGGTGAGAGTCCCCCCCGCGGACGCCAACGTCTTGTTTGTCTAACGTTTCTAAATGATTAAGATCAGAGATTTTGTGCTTGAGACTTTGAGATGACTGTCTTTGACCCTGTTTACGATGCCCGCGCTGGGCGCAGTTATCTTTAACCAGCCGATTGTAGGTTCTATAAGGGATATAGTGCAGTGGATTATAGCCAGCTGATTCTAAAATAAGCACACAGGCCCAAGAATACTTTCCATTTAAGATAGCTTCGACCACATGGTTAAACGCTTCTTCGGGCATGGTGTTTTGAAGCGTCTGTAGGTTTTGATAATCTTGCAGTGACATGTGTTATGGCTCCTTAGGTTTAATGAGTGTTTGTCAAAAAGGAGATGGTTTAGCTCGGCTGGGTTAAGAGCTAAGAGTCATGGGTAATGGTTAGAAGTTAAGTCTAAAACCCAAAACCCAAAACCTAAAATCCCTCTGACATTCCTCTAAAGATTGAGGTCACTCTCTTTAAGTTGACGAATGGGGTCGAGCAAAATATCGATAATCTTGCGACGACGGACGATAACTTCTGCGTTGGCGAGCTGACCGGCTTGTAATTGGACAGGTGTGTTTTCATGGATGACATGATCTTGCTCAAGGGCGATTTCAACCCGGTAACCGTTACCGAGTTCTTCGTTAACCTCAGCATCGGGGGAGATAGTGGTGATTTCTCCTGACAAGACGCCGTAGTTTTGGTAGGGAAAGGCGTCTAATTTAATTTGGGTTTCCATGCCGACTTCGATGAGGCCTGCTTCTTGGCTAGGCACCATAGCGGATAACACCAGAGGGGCATCGCTGGGGGCGATTTCGGCGGCGGTATACCCAGGCTGTAGCACTTCGCCTGAGTTGCTGATATTGAGGCGAGAGATGATGCCGTCAACCGGAGCGCGCAAAAATTGCTGTGACAGCTTCAACTGGGCATTTTTGAACATGGTTTGGGCTTCAGCGATTTGCCCCCGCAGATCTTCGGCTTCAATTTGGAGTTGCTGCAGATTTTTAGTGGCTTCTAGCTCAAGGCTCTGTTTTTCGATGTGCTTTTGGGTCAGTTCAGCTTTGAGCTGTGTGCCTCGCTCAAGGGTTTGCTGAAGCTGACCCTGGGCTTGGGTAATGGTGCGGGCCTGCTCGCGGGCAGCTTGTTCTATATCAAAGAGATATTCTTTGGAGACGGCCCCTTCGGTCTCCAGATTACTAAAGCGATCGACGCGCTCTTGATAGAGGGGGGTTTCTGTCGACAGGCTACTCAGCAGCTGATGTTGCATATTGGCCTCAGCCTGTAACTGTTTGAGGATAGCTGCTTGAGCCTCAATGCTGGTGTTGGCTAACTGCTGATGGGTGGTTAGCTCAAGCTGAGTTTGATGGATCAGATCATTAATTTGAGCTAATTTTTGACGATAGGTGTCTAAACTTTGCTGGAGTCGGCGTGCTTCTGCTTCAACGGTATCGATTTCGAGTTCGACTAAAATATCTCCTTGCTGAACACGATTGCCCTCTTTAACCTTTAACTGGGCGACTTCTCCTTGGGCAACGGGCTGCACCTTGTAAGTTTGACCTTTGGGGATGAGTTTGCCGCGGGCGTTACTCACTTCTTGGATCTGGCCGGTGTTTGCCCAGATCACAAATAGGAGACTAAAGGCTGCCCCCGCTGCGATTAGATATTTAGGAAACTCAGCGGGGGGGCGATCGAGTACGGACTC
>JBCDDJ010000633.1:0-3384 GCA_039180385.1 Cyanobacteria bacterium P01_G01_bin.38
AAACCGGGGGAAATTTCCCTGGCCCATCGCGGTATTTTGTTTCTCGACGAATTAACGGAATTTAATCGCAACGTTTTAGAGTTTTTGCGCCAGCCCCTAGAAGACGGCTACGTCAGCATTGCGCGGGCTCGACAGTCGGTGGAGTTTCCTGCCCAATTCACCCTGGTGGCTAGCACCAACCCCTGCCCCTGTGGCTACTTTGGCGACAGTATCCAGCCCTGCACCTGCACCCCGCGCAGTCGAGAGCAATATTGGGCCAGACTGTCTGGCCCCCTGATGGATCGCATTGATCTACAGGTCGTCGTAGGCCGACTCAAGCCCGAAGAAATGACCCAACCGATCCAAGGTGAAGCCTCAGACACCGTACGTCAGCGAGTCAAAGCGGCCCGTGAGCACGCCCAGACCAGATTTGCCGAGGTTCCCAACCTGCAATGCAATGCCGATATGCAAAGTCGCCATATCCGCCAGTGGTGTGCCTTAGATGACGCCACCCGCAGTTTGCTAGAGGGAGCCGTCCGCAAGCTGGGGCTCTCGGCTCGAGCCACCGATCGCATTCTCAAGGTGGCCCGTACCATTGCAGATCTTGCCAACGACGCCGACCTACAAACCCAGCATGTGGCCGAGGCAATTCAATACCGCACCATCGATCGCATGCAGTAAATCACATGCAGTAAATTGAAATATCGTAAATCGAATGCCATAAATCCCAGACGTTAATCTGATATCCTCAAGCCGTACCTGAAAATCCGTATCTACGAAAAACTTTCGATGGCGATTGAGTTGACCAAGGTTGACCTCATTTTGCAAGGGTTGGTTACCAATACACTTGGCGTCCAGGGAGCCGCCTTGGTTACCCCTGACGGGTTGCCCCTGGCGAGTACCTTGCCAACTTCAATGGATGAGGAACGTATAGCAGCCATGACGGCGGCGATGTTGTCGCTGGGAGAGCGCATCAGCGTTGAGTTAAGCCGGGGAAATGCTACACGCATTCTGGTTGAAGGAGACCAGGGCTATGGGGTGTTAACCCAGTGTGGGGATGATGCTGTGCTGGTCGTTTTAGCCAGCCTCCATGCCAAGCAAGGAGTGCTTATGTATGAAATTAAGCAGGCTGTGGCTGAGCTAAAACAAATGTTGCCTACTATCCCCAAATAAATACCCGTATTCTCAAATCAATGATTGACAACCCGGAGAGCGTTTGGCCAAATCACCCATGATCGCCCAATGGAAATAATGCAGCTAGTGATTACCGGGCCAGTCGGGGCGGGTAAGTCTACTTTTATCCGAGCGGTGAGCGAGATCGAGGTGGTAGACACCGATCGGGCTACAACGGATGAAACCGCTGCGCTCAAGCAAACTACCACCGTGGCTTTGGACTTTGGTCGCTTGCAATTTACCCCTGATATGGCGCTTCATCTGTACGGGACGCCGGGGCAATCTCGCTTTGACTTTATGTGGGATGTGCTGATCCAAAAGGCCCATGCCTACATTTTGCTAGTACCCGCCCATCGCCCCGCCGAATTTCACAATGCCCAGCTGATTTATCACTTTATGCAGGCGCGCTCCACTGCTCCGATGATCGTGGGGGTGACCCACAGCGACTGTAAGCACGCCTGGATGGTGGATGATATTGCGATCGCACTCGGCTTTGTCGAGGCCGAACAACGCCCCCCGTTTGTCACCCTCAATGCGACGGAGCCCCAGTCTGTTACTGCCACTCTGATGACCTTGGTCAATCACTGCATGCAGCTGGCTTAACCCAGGCAAAAAAAGCGCCCCAAAAAAGACACAACAAAGACACAAAATAGAGGCCCCTGGCACCGTACACTAAGCCAAGGGACATTTAGGCAAAGGCTACCCAGCAATCGCCAGGGGTGGTCCAATACTATGCCGACAACAGGGTCACTGGCAGCGTGTCTATTACCGGCAGCATGTCTATTACAGGTTATTTATCAGAGTTTTCGCTCCCCGAATTGCTCCAGCTTTTGCAAAGGGGGCAAAAAACGGGGCTCCTGGCTGTGCAGCTGCTCTCAGAGCCAGACGAGCCCACCGAGCACTATTTTCTTTGGCTTTACCAAGGCCACATTGTATCAGCGACCAATCGTTTAGATAGCCGCTGTTTTGCCACCCTGCTGTGTCGTCAAGGGTATGTCACTAGCTTGATGATTAGTCGCCTGATTCGGCGTTGCCCCCCTGACGTATCACTAGGGACGTTTTTATGTGAAAAGGGCGTCTTAGAAAAAACTCAGCTAAAAGACCTGTTTAGAGACCAGGTAATCCAACAGGTGTGTGGTTTATTTCAGCTGCCTGATGGTTGTTTTCAATTTGACCCCAGGGCCCCCCTCCCCAAGGTTGAAATGACCGGCCTTAGCATTCCGGCTACTGAAGTCACCCTGCCAGGGTTGCGCGCCCTCGAAAATTGGGATGCCCTGCAAAATAAGCTACCGACCCCCCGCTCGGGGTTAAGAAACCTCGTCAAAGGTCGCCCCAATGTCAGTATTAATCAGGCAGAGTGGAATGTCTGGAAAGCCATTGATGGACAGACCCCGCTGATCGAAATGGCGAGACAACTACGGTTACCCATCGAGGACATGCAAAAAATCGCCTTTCGGCTCATCGTCATCGGTCTAGCAGCGGAGGTCCCGATGATGATGACCTCGCTTCCATCACTGGAGTCAGAGCAAACTCTAGCCAGCGGGCAGACCCAGACTACACTGTTTGGGTTGGCACAGCCGCTTGGGCGCACGCCGCACCGCGGCAGAGCAGCCCAGCAAACAAGGCATTTACCAGGGCATTCACCACAGAGGGTTGCCACTGCCATCTCCCAGTCAGCTGCGAAACCTGGCCAGACTGAGCAACCAGCAAACACTCCCAAGGTTAGCCAAAGCTTTTTGAGCAGCCTGATGACCTACCTACGACGGTTACCCAAATCGTCGTAGCCTTTTAATCTTAGCCTTGAAACAATGCTATGCTGATGGTGACTCGGATCTACGCGATCGCAACGCCCAAACCTTGTCAGGACCGGAAGGTAGCAGCAATACGGGATGCTTGTGATAGGCGTAGTCTCCGGGTCTCTTTTATGGGCGGTTTTCTGGAGTAGTCATTCCTAAAGTCAAACCCTTATCCTAGAAGCAATTCTCTACAGCGCCGATAGGAGATCGAACCCGATGGCAGATTTTGGCAACTTAGTACAAAAGGCATTTTACCTGGGGGTGGGGTTGGCCTCCTACGCCAGTGAAAAAGCAGGGGATACGCTGTCAGACCTACGAGGCCAGGCTCAAAAGCTCGTAGATGAGCTGGTCGAGCGCGGTGAGCTCACCGCCGACGAAGCCCAAAAGATGATGAACGATATGATGAACCGGGCTGAGTCAGCTGCTCAGCCGCCTG
>JBCDDJ010000634.1:0-3369 GCA_039180385.1 Cyanobacteria bacterium P01_G01_bin.38
AAGGCAGGAAAACTTTTGAGGAACTGAGCATGGCTCGTAAATTTGCAGACATTGCGTTTACCCCGGCGGTTAAGGCTATCCAAACAGAGCGCGGCTCGCGGGAGACCTATGAGCGCTTTGTCGCCAAAGGCCCCGCCAACGATAGTGTCGATGAAAAGGTTGCCGCGTTTATTCCCGAGCGAGACAGCTTTTATATGGGCACGGTGGGCGAAACCGGGTGGCCCTATATTCAGTTTCGCGGAGGCCCAAAAGGGTTTCTCAAAATCTTGGATAACAAAACCCTCGGCTTTGCCGATTTTCAGGGCAATGTGCAATATCTGAGCGTGGGCAATCTGTCCCAGGACGATCGGGTGTTTTTGTTTTTGATGGACTATGCCCACCGACGTCGCCTGAAGATTTGGGGTCGTGCCACCGTTGTCGAGGACGACCCAGAGCTGCTAGCGCAGCTGAGCGATCCTGACTATCCCGCCCTGGTTGAACGAGCCATTGTGATTCGCATTGAGGCGCTTGATTGGAACTGCCCCCAGCATATTCCGATTCGATATTCTGAGGCGGAGGTGGCGGCGATGGTTGAACCGTTGCAAGCGCGCATCGCTGAGTTAGAGGCTCAGCAGTGACGAAGATGTCCAGTCCATCTGGCCAACCCGGCATCGGCATCTCAATGTTTACGGCAGCTACCTCTATGAGATGGCTCGGATTGGCCAGAAGTTCGACCTCAGACCCCTTCGCCTACCTGGATTACAGTCTTAGCGACTAAAATTTCTCCGATTCTTTTCTCCGATTCTATACATAGGCCCATTCGACATCGCAATCAGTTATCTACGCGGAATTACTGGTTTAAAGCTTGTATAAGACAAGCGTGTTTGCAGTTCAGAAATAGGCTTGAAACATGCAGAATATCAGAAATATAGGCTTGAGGAGATGTCGAGTGAGGGTAGGAACGATGCTGCGATGGAGTCAGCTTGCTGCTGTCGGGTTGATGGTATCAATCTCGCTAGTTAGCTGCGGCAGAACGTCAGAAGAGACAGCGACTGCTCCTGTGCTAGATGCTGCCGAAGAGTCAGAAAATGTCTCTGAAATAGATGCCTCCGATGATTCGCTGTTAGTTGAAGATGAAGCTCCTGACGAAGTTATAGCTGATGAGTTAGCGGTTGAAACTGGTCTTATTCCCTCGGACATTGAGCAGGTGCCCTCACCCAATAAAGAAATGATTCTCGATTTGGCAACACTTGGCGTGTTTGAAGAGATGGGTGAAGACTTCAAACTGCTAGACCCGATTACCCGGGGGCAGTTCCTAAAACTTTTATACTATGCCAACAATGCTGTCAGAGACAGCGAGCGCCACATTCGCCTTGCCCCTGTCTTTGATCCAGAATTTAGCGATATCAACGAAGAACACCCGGCTTATCAGTTTGTTCAAGCCTTTGCTAGCGCAGGATATTCAGTGGGCTACCAAGACGGTACCTTTAAGCCTGATCAAGTGCTCACTAGAGAAGAGCTAGTGGGCATTAAAGTGCCGGTAGACAGCACAAAGATTAGGAGTATCCCTTCAAACTATGACAGGATCAAAGAATTTAATGATGTTGACCAAATCAGCGAAGAATTTGCTGAATACATCTACCATGATACACAAGTAGATGGTGAGCAGGGGGGAAACATTGACCGCGCCTTTGGCAGCGTTAAATCTTTTAAGCCTGCCCAGCCAGTGTTGGGGTATGAGGCGGCAGCTGCTATGTGGGAGTTCGCTCAGCCTGGTAGCGTGTCAGACACTGCTGTAGAGGCTATTGAATCATTAGCTGAGCAATAGCCCTGTCTGGGTGGCAGCATCGCTGTGATCGCAACAGTCAGCTCAGGCAACGCTAACAGGACTAGCGGGGGCATCCGTGCAGAAACCTACGGTTTTGGTTGAAATGCCCCCGCTAGTCTAATAAGGGGTGAAGCTCTGCATAGCCTCCGATCCCTCTTTATCTTTGCCAATCAAGGTGAGTTACGCTCTCAGCAGGATGAGCAGTTGCACAGCCAGGTGGGCTGCTTGAATCTGGTAACCAATGCGATCATTGTGTGGAATACGGTCCCAACACTCAAAAATCCCATCTTTAACTCATCAATCTAACCTACGTCAAAATCTCACCGCGAATCGAAAGATCCAAAAGCTGAATCGGATGCATCAGCGGCAGATTCTTCCCTTGTAGCTTGAGGTGGTTGAGAATCTGCAAAGAACAACCTGGGTTTGACGATGCAATCAAATCTGCACCCGTCTTGCGGAGGTTGGTCGCCTTCATCTGCCCCAGCTCATGTGCCACCTGGGGCTGCAGCATGTTGTACACGCCAGCGCTGCCGCAGCATAGGGCCGCATCAATGGGTTCTCTCAAACTGACGCCCGGAATCTGTCGCAGCAGCTGTCGGGGTTGGGCGCTGATTTTCTGACCATGCAACAAGTGACAGGCATCCTGGTAAACCATCGTGAGCGGTTTCTCTTGCAAGGGATTTAGCTTAGCGGTGAGGCCCACTTTAGCTAAAAACTCTTGTACGTCACGGACCTGGTTGCTAAAGGCAACGGCCTTGTCTCGATAGACCGGATCGTGGCGCAGAATATGACCATATTCTTTGAGGGTATGGCCGCACCCGGCGGCGTTAATAATCACATAGTCAACGTCGGTGCCCTCAAAGCTGTCGATCATCTGCCGGGCCAGCGCCTGGGCCTGGGCTTCTTCGCCCTGGTGAGCGGGCAACGCCGAGCAGCACCCCTGACTTCTAGGAATCACCACTTCGCAGCCGTTGGCCGAGAGCACTCGGGCTGTGGCCTCATTCACATTGGAGAAAAAGACCCGCTGCACGCAGCCCAAGACCATGCCCACCCGATAGCGCTTCTCGCCTTGGGCGGGCACTAACTCGGCCAGATTGTCTTGAAAACAGCTGGGGGTGACCTGGGGCAGCAGCCGCTCCATTGCCTCCAGGTTTGGCGAGATGCGCTTTAGGAGCCCGGTGGCCTCAATCAGTTTTGAAATGCCTAGCTTTTGGTACAGCGCCAGCGGCCCCAGTAATAGCCGAATCCGATCGGGGTAAGGAAAAAGAGAAAAGATCAGCTGTCGAAACGCTTTCTCAGGCCAGCTGCGCGGGTGATTTCGCTGGATCTGGGGACGCACGTCGGCAATCAGGCGGTCGTACTGCACCCCCGAGGGGCAGGCTGTGGTGCAGGCCAAACAGCCTAGACAAGAGTCAAAATGACTGACCGAAGTGGGGGACAGGGGCGCTTCGCCTTTGTTAATGGCATCCATCAGATAGATGCGGCCCCGAGGGGAGTCGGTCTCTTTGCCAATGACGCGGTAGCTGGGGCAGGTGGTCAGACAAAAGCCGCAGTGTACGCAG
>JBCDDJ010000635.1:0-3366 GCA_039180385.1 Cyanobacteria bacterium P01_G01_bin.38
AGATCCCAAAATGTCCCACGAGTTTTTAGATGCGAATGCACTATCAGAATGCCAGCGTCAGGCTGACATTGCCCTGCCGCTAAGGGCTACCGACTCGCTTCTAGCTTTACAGTTAGAGCGATAGCGTTTCCTGAACGGTTAACGTTTCTTTTTTAAGATTAGCAGACTCAATTTAGTGAAATAATTGAGATCGCTCTATCTAGCGATGCTTTCTGAGCGCTTATAGCACCGGCCATCTTGCTGACAACACCCGTTATTCTTGGACGTCATTCTTAAGTAGAGAAAACAGGCTATGCCCGCGCCTGACGACATCGCCCACAAAGACCGCGTCATTCATCAACTCAACCAAGTTGCCCCAGTCACGGCACGGGGAATGTTTGGCGGATATGGCCTCTACACCGAAGGCGTGATGTTTGGGCTAATTGCTTATCAAACCGTGTATTTCAAAATCGATGATGGCAATCGAGCGGACTATACCGCCCAGGGCATGGAGCCTTTTGTCTATGATCGAAAGGGCACCCCAGTCGAAATGTCATACTACCAGGTGCCGCCAGCCATTTTTAAGGACGCCGAACAGCTCATACAGTGGGTCGAGAACGCGAAAGCAGCTGCCCAGCGTTCAAAACGGGGGCGGCGGAAAAAGACCTAGACTAACGTCCTGTTTACTAAGCTAAGGCCATATTCAATCGACTTAGGAATGATCTTAACCGCTCACTTTTAGGATTGCCAAGCACCTGACGGGGATCGCCTTCTTCTTCGACCTGGCCTTTATTGAGAAACAGCACGCGGTTAGCCACCTCGCGGGCAAACTGCATTTCGTGGGTAACGACCACCATGGTCATGCCTTCTTGGGCAAGGTTGCGCATGGCGATCAGCACCTCACCGACAAGCTCAGGGTCCAGGGCACTGGTGGGCTCATCAAACAGAAGGATTTCGGGCTCCATGCAGAGGGAGCGTGCGATCGCAACTCGCTGCTTTTGACCCCCGGAGAGCTGATCGGGATAGGCATCGGCTTTCTCAACCAAACCGACTTTATTGAGGTAGTGGCGGGCCAGGTCGGCACACTCTTTTTTAGGTCGATCCAGCACTTTGCGCGGTGACAGCGTCAGGTTCTCAAGCACGGTCATGTGGGGAAACAGATTGAACTGCTGAAACACCATCCCTACTCTAGAGTGCAGCTCCTGTAGACGCTGGCGATTGAGCTGAGCCTTGGATAGGTCAATATCGTTGACCACTAACTGACCGCCATTGATCACTTCGAGGCGGTTAAAACAGCGCAGCAGTGTGCTTTTGCCACAGCCAGAGGAGCCAATAATAGAAACCACCTCCCCTCGATGGATTTGGCCACTGATACCCCTGAGCACCTCCAAGCTACCAAAGCTTTTTTGAAGGTTAGCAAAGTAAATGGCGGGCCTGTCGTCTGGCATCAGGAACTCCTTAAGATTGGTAAATAAACTTTGGCCACATCCAGACCGGTCGTTTGCGCTTAGGAAAAAGCTCAAGTTGTCAAACTGGATGGGGCTTAGACGGTCAGTCTTGACGGTCGGATAGGACCGACCCGGAAACTCAGAAAGGGGGGCTCATGGCTTTGCCTCTCCGCCTCTCCGCGTCCGCCCTAACCCAAGCTGTAAGATTGGCGCAGTATCAGATGGGTAATAGCGTATCCCCAAAACGACCGATAAACAGCGTTAATTATTACACCATGAACAAATCAGGGTTCTGCTTCTTTGTAGACTAGGGGCTATAGTTTGAGCAAAAATGAACGCTTCAACAAAATTTTGGTAGAACCATGATTAAACGCTCTCGATTTCTGAAAAACGCAGCTTTAGGATTAGGGGTCGCCCTGGTGTTGGCAGCCTGCGGCGGTGGCGGCTCGACCCCAGCCCCCGAGGCAACGGACGGGGATGCTGGCGCAACCGGCGGGGGGACCTGGACCGTTGGCACAGAACCGGCCTTTCCGCCGTTTGAATCGCAAGGGGACGGGGGTGAGCTGGTAGGCTTTGATATCGACTTGATGAACGCCATCGGCGAAAAAGCGGGGGTGGAAGTCGCTTTTGAAAGTCTGCCTTTCGACGGTCTGATCCCTTCGCTACAATCGGGCACCATTGATGCGGCCATTAGCGGCATGACCATTACCGAGGAACGAGCGCAGACGGTTGACTTTTCTCGACCTTACTTTCGGGCGGGGCTTGCGATCGCAGTCGCAGAAGGCAATACAGAAGTCACCTCCCTGCCTGATCTAGAAGGTAAAAGAATCGCTGTCCAGATTGGCACCACCGGCGCTGACCAAGCCAAAGAAATCCCCGGTGCCGACATCAGCACATTTGACTCGGCTCCACTGGCGCTGCAAGAGCTGACTAATGGCAACGTCGATGCGGTGATCAATGATGCTCCAGTCACCTTAGATGCCATTACAACCGGCAAAGTGCAAGGCGTTGAGGTCGTGGGTGAGTTGCTTACTGAAGAATTTTACGGCATCGCACTCCCTAAGGACTCACCCAATACAGAAGTCATTAATGCAGCCATGGCAGAAATGCTCTCAGATGGCACCTACGCTGAGATTTATCAGACATGGTTTGGCACTGAGCCAGATGTTGATTTACCTGAATCAGCCTTTTAGTGAGGCACGAGCATTCAAAATCTGGCCACATAGTGGCCTTCCCGCCGCCCTCTCCCCAACCCTCTCCCTGGGAGAGAGGGGGCTAGACTTGGCCCCTTGGCTTTTTGCCCCCTTTAGCATCGGAGATATCTTTTGAGCGAGTCACTAGGTTACATCGTCGAGGCCATTCCAAATCTGCTTTTGGGGGCCGTCATTACCCTACAGTTGACAGTGGCTTCGGTTGTCTTGGGATTGATTTTGGGGACACTGATTGGCATTGCCCGCTTGTCTGCCTTTAAGCCCCTTAGCATTGCAGCTCGTGTTTACGTTGACTTTTTTCGTGGGACGCCGCTGCTGGTGCAGTTATTTATGATCTACTTTGGCATCCCTGGACTCACAAACAGTTTGGGAATTCCGTTTAAGTTTAACCAGTGGAGTGCCGCTGTTTTGGCCCTGACCCTAAACTCAGCTGCGTATCTAGCCGAAATCATGCGGGCGGGGATCCAGTCTATTGAGCGGGGCCAGTGGGAGGCGGCTGAGTCCATGGGGCTTGGGCCAATACAGACCATGCGGTATGTTGTCTTTCCCCAAGCGTTTCGGCGGATGATCCCGCCGTTAGGCAACGAGTTTATTACGCTACTCAAAGACACGAGTCTGGTAGCTATCATTGGCTTTGAGGAGCTGTTTAGACGCGGCCAACTGGTCGTGGCGACCAACTACCGAGCATTTGAGATCTATGCGGCAGTTGCCCTCATGTATCTGGTACT
>JBCDDJ010000636.1:0-3358 GCA_039180385.1 Cyanobacteria bacterium P01_G01_bin.38
GCGAGCTACACACTCCACCACACCGCCAATGGAGTTACCCTCCTTGCGAACCTGATCGATGCGCTCGATCATCTCGTCGGCAAAGGCGGGGTTAGGGCATCGCACAATATTGCTCTCGACCTGCTCCAGGGTGACGCTATCGGGGTTGATCGAGGCTTCGATGTCATGGATGCGTTTGACATAGCCGACAATCTCGACCCCGGCTACCTGACGCAGGATCTTTTTTGCGATCGCACCCGCCGCCACTCGGCCAATGGTCTCCCGAGCTGAGGAACGTCCACCGCCCTGCCAGTTGCGAATACCATATTTCGCATCATAGGTTGCATCGGCATGGGAGGGACGATACTTAACTGACATCTCGTTGTAATCTTGCGATCGCGTATCTTTGTTACGCACCAGGAGGGTGATCGGCGTGCCCAGGGTTTTGCCCTCAAAGGTACCCGATACAATTTCGCACGTATCCGTCTCTTTGCGAGGCGTTGTAATCTTACTCTGACCCGGGCGACGCCGATCCAGATCTATCTGAATCTCGCCCGCCGAAATCTCCAACTGAGGAGGGCATCCATCAATGACAACACCCACCCCACCCCCGTGGGATTCACCGAAAGTGGTAATGCGAAATAAATGGCCGAAGGTATTGCCCATAGGAACTATATTACCTCAATCGCCAATACTCGCTCAGCGTCATAGCATTCTCTAAATTGAGATAAGAAGCCGGATCAACCGACTTGCCATCTCGATAGATGCCGTAGTGCAGGTGAGGGCCAGAAGAACGTCCAGTGCTGCCTAAGTAGCCAACGATGTCGCCACTTTTGACTGTATTGCCCACTGTGACAGCCACATCAGCCATGTGAGCATAGACAGTTTCGTAGCCATAGCCGTGGGCGAGGGTCACGCTGTTGCCATACCCCCCGTTATAGCCAGCTTTCTTAACCATGCCATCCGCCGTGGCCACAATGGGAGTGCGGTAAGGACCTCTCAGGTCAATGCCTTCATGCATCTCGTAGGCGTATCCACCAAACGGGTTAGACCGCAAACCATAGCTTGAAGAGACCTGGAGGGGAATAGTCACAGGCTTACCATCTGGGTAAGCAGCAGCCCGGGCCTCTTCTTCAGCCAGGGTTTCTTCTAGGGCAGGCTTGACCCGGCTGTCAAGGATTTGGTTGAGCTGGGGCATGCGCTGGTCAGCTAGCGCATACAGTGATAAGGCATCTGCCGCAGTGGCTGGCCCCCCTCGGGGCGGCAGGCTGCTCGACAAATCAGAGTCTTGATCCAAACCTTGCCGCTCAAAATCTGGCTGCTCAACATCAAAGCC
This sequence comes from Cyanobacteria bacterium P01_G01_bin.38, assembly GCA_039180385.1. GTDB lineage: Bacteria > Cyanobacteriota > Cyanobacteriia > Phormidesmidales > Phormidesmidaceae > SIO4C1. Next base: position 1,316 of record JBCDDJ010000636.1, read on the forward strand.
TTGCTCAGCAAAACGATTGAAGCTGGCGTTTGGGGCACTAACCGATGATTCGTTTTCAGAGATGCCTGCCCGCTCTCGCAGGACATCAATTTCAGACCCCAATGTATCTAACTGACTTAAAACCTCGTGAGCTTTCTCTGTGAGCTGGCGATTTTCTTGACTGAGCTGGACGTTATTGTGAAATAGAGAGAAGAGCAGCGCCCCTAGCCATCCAAGAGGCACACCCACCAAAATGAGAAGAATAACGGCTCCACTGATCGGAGTAAAGGAGAGCGTAATAGGTGTCTGACCGGTCCGTGCCACCAACACAGTGTATTTCTTCAGCAATTGCTGACGCATGGTCATCGAGTGATGTAAATCCCTAAGAAACGGTAGAACTTAAATTTTCTTCACAGCTGCGACCTTGAAAATTATATGGGGATCGCTTGCAAATAATGCGACGAATTATGAACATTGATGTTTAGATTGCTAAAGCTATAATTAAAGCTTATTGATTTAAGGTTGTTTAGACGGTGATTTGTGAGGCTGTTTGACCTTATAAACCCTGCTCTACCTCCATATTTTTGAGAATGTTGTCTGTAACGGACAAAAAATACCTGGTTTGCGGCAGCTTATCAATACGGTCTAAATTAATGCATCGGTATCAAGGATTGTTCGTATTTAAGGATGAAATATGGCGCTGACTCCAACGCTGACCTGGCTAGATGTCAATACCTGGCAAATTGATTTGGACGCGGCTGATTTAGGCAAAAAGCGCATTCTGGTCGATCCGTGGTTGATGGGCGATCTGGTCTTTAATAATGCACCCTGGCTGATTCGGGGTATCCGTCCGGCTCCGGTGCCGATCCCCGATCAGATCGATTTGATTTTGCTGTCCCAAGGTATGAACGATCACGCTCATCCAGAGACCCTCAAGGCGCTGGATAAGTCGATCCCCGTGGTGGCGTCAGAAAATGCGGCAGGGGTGGTCAAGGCCATGGGGTTTGAGTCGGTGACCCCTCTGGCCCCCGACGACGAATTTGACTTTGAGAATACTTTGCAGATCCGTGCCCTCCCCGGTTCGCCAATCGGTCCGTTTTTGACCGAAAATGCCTATCTCTTGACGATCAAGTCAACCGGCTTGACGCTTTACTACGAACCCCACGGATATCCTTCGGACGCGCTTAAGGCTATCGACCGGGTTGATGTGGTGATTACGCCCATTGTGAGCTTAGAACTACCCCTGTTGGGCCCCGTGATTCGCGGCAGTCAGGGAGCCCCTGAGCTAGCCCAGATGCTAAAGCCTCAGCTGATATTGCCCACCGCCGACGGGGGGGAGGTGACCTATACCGGGATGATCTCTACCCTGCTCAAGCAAAAGGGGGGGCTCGAGCAGCTGCGATCGCAGCTCAAAGCAGCCGGGCTAACGACTCAAGTAGAGCCCCTTAAACCCATGCAGCCCTTTACGCTCAATATTCAACCTCTGGCTCAGGCTCACTAACCCTATCGAACATCGGGCGCAGTTTGGGGCGGCACCTGGATAATGCCATCAATGAGGGTCTCTCGAGGAGGGGGCAGCAGTTCGACCGGTGGGGCGTAGACGGGGCGATCTGACGGGGCCCCTGGGATTAACTCCGACGGCAAAGAATCTGCTTCGCCACCCACGCTAATGGGGGTTTCGAGGATTTCGGCCTCGGCCAGATTGAGGTTGGTCAAAATGGCCCCCGTCACCTCTACATAATAAAGATGGGCCTGGGTCAAGTTCACATCGGTGAGGTTGGCATAGCTTAGACTGGCATTGGTCAAAAAAGCCCCGGTCAAGTTTGCCCCGGTTAAATCGGCCCCGGTCAAATCAGCCCCCTCGAGGTTGACATAGCTCAGATCGGCCCCGACCAGGTTGGCATTGCGTAAATCAGACCCAATTAGATGCATGCCGCTCAGGTCTGAGCCGCTCAAGTCACAAGCCTCGCAGTTTTCGGTGAGCTGCAGCCGTTGCAAATCGTCTGGATTTTCGCTCAGCACTGGCTGAGTAACCCACACCGTCGGAATCAAGACCGCAGCAGC
>JBCDDJ010000637.1:0-3338 GCA_039180385.1 Cyanobacteria bacterium P01_G01_bin.38
CGCGCAAGGGTCAGCCGCTGCACAAGGATTAGCCGCCGCGCAGGGGTCAGCTGCCGCACAAGGATTAGCTGCTGCACAAGGGTCAGCCGCTGCACAAGGATTGGCATAGGCGGGTTGAACATTGGGTGCTACCACGGCAGTGCCAACGGTGAGCATAGAAGAAATCGCTAAGGCTGCAAAATAGGTGAGTTTCATGTTGTTTACCCAGAAAAGTAGTTGGAAGGATATCGAGATGCCGGGAATGACCGGCTCTATGTTTTTTAGTAAACAGGTTTAATCTGAATCTTCCCTGAGCAAACAGGCTGATAGAATAAGCTTTAGATTAGAAAACTTGCGATCGCTGATTTAGGGGCTGAGTCAGTCTGCTGATGAACTGACAAAAGTTATGAAACCTATGATTTAGGGTATTTCAGCTAGCTGGAAGTCAAGCCTACCTATACATTAGCGTTCGCGTAGCCCTAGCGTAAAGCCCAAGAGGCATACAAGAAACGCGCAGCTATGCCGAAGGCTTTAGCTATGCCTTTTAGGCTATTGCCCGTTGGGCTTTAGTCCGCCTACGCGGACTCTCTGTAGCCCAGATAAATTCTGGGTTCTAGAAACCTGCACAGGCAGGTTTTGTAATCCTCAGGCGTGGTTTTAATCGCCCGCCGCGAGAGTTTTGTCAGCTAACCAGGTCAGTTTGTAGCCGTTGCTATCAGAAATACGCAACGCAGTGTTTGCCTCATCTCCAAGCAAACACCGCGTTGCGTAAGTGCCATTAATCACATCCTAATGGTGATTATCCTGACAGCTCTGATTCCAAACCTTCTCCCGTTGTCCCTATCTCTAGGCAACATTCAAATTCACAACGAGTCCGTTTCTGGACAAGTAGTTTTCAAACTTGTGGATATCGACAGAGCCACTCTGGTCCGAATCCAGAATAGAAAACAGCTGGTCGGCCAGATAAGGGCGAATATCCTCTGCATTCAGCTGCCCGGTTGTTTGGTCTTCTATAAACCGTAGCAGCTCCATCAGCTCGACCTTATCCAGCGAGCGGCTGTTATCCATATCAAAATGTTGAAACAGATTGCGCGCATCTTCAGAGCTGACCCGTGAGGATCGCAGGGCTTCTCTTAACATCCGTCGAGTAAACACATTCACAAAGAAAAGCTGTTCTATCAATGGGAAGAAGAAAAAGCCGAAGGCAGCCCAGAAAACTGCATACTGTAGTATGGGATGATCCCTCATAACGCTAGCACCGCTGAGTAATGAAGCCCAAAGAAAGAAGTTGGGGGTCGCGAGTAGTAAATAAGCATCCTGGGCTTCAGCTTTGTTTGCCCATTTTCTAGGCAGCAAAATAGCCAGGGCTGCTAGACCTCGCATTAGCAGCAAACTCGTTAACGCGATACCCATCTGCTGTAGACAAGCCAAAGAGCTTTCTGGATCAGCGCCTAAGAAGACATCTGAGATCAGGTGGGCAGGTGTAAACTGTAGACCCGCAGAGAATGCCATAATCGCCCCTGCAAAAATCCCGATAAATTTCCAGTTTTTGCTGTGGTGATTAGATTCTACCGGGGACTTGGTACGCCACAGCTGAGCGATGACACCCGGCAAAACCAGACCCAATCCTAGAATGATATAAAAAACCTCTAAACTAGTCGGGCTGATGGGCAGCATGACGACAGAGAGCAAACTGACAAGGGCTGCCGAAACAAAAATGGATAAGGCTTTTGATAACACCGCTGAGGGATACAGATTGCCTCCCCAAAGAATTGACATGACCGGTGTTGACAGGGCTGGCGGGACCATCCAAAACAATACCCATAGCACCTTGTAGAGATCGTCTGGGCCTTGATAAATCCAGCCTGATAAAAATAGGGCAATCCCGCCGACCCAGCGCAGCAACATCCAGCCATTGACGACGGTTGTGACGGTTTTAGAGATTTTGCGACGGCTGGCTCGCAGGTCAATGTCGAGATAGGCGTAAAATGTGGAAACCGATAAACAGGTGAGAATGATCCCCGTGAAGAGGATTGAGGGAATTGAGATCGCGCTCACCACAGCTTTAATGGCCACCCCAGTCACAAAGGCAAATGCGCTCAAGCCAACGCCCCACATGGTAGCAATGTCGTTGATCTTTTTGCGCAGCGAAGCCGAACCGCTCGATTCTTTATGCTGGAAATTAACCAATGCTTCCCGGCTCAAAGCTTTGCCATTGGGTAACTTAAGATGATGATAGGCTGTAACCGGTAAGCCGCTTAAATATAACGCTAAGGGTTCTAAAACATACTGATGGCAGACAACTAACACATTTTCGCCACGCGCTAACCGAGGAACGATGGCTTCTTCATAAAATTGAGCAACCCGCTCATAAACCTGCTGGATACTCTCACCGGAGGGGGGGCTTTCATTGTGGGAGTGTAAAAATTCTTCAAAGCCTTCATAGCCTAGGGCCATCCGCAGCAAATTCTTATTACGCTGGGCAAAGATGCCAAAGGATTTTTCGCCAAGGCGATGGTCAATTTGGGGCTCGATGTCAGGAGACTTGAGCGCCCCGCTCACTGCCAAGGCAATATCACAGGTTTGTCGGGCTCGTTTTAGGTGAGAAACATAGACAGCATCAAAGGCGACACCTTGTTTCTGGATGTCGTAACCCGCTTGACGGGCCTGCATTTTGCCAAAGGCAGTCAACTCAACATCTAATACCCCTGCAAAAATATTGCGTTCATTACTTGTACTTTCCCCGTGACGGACAAAGTAAACGGTTCCCTGATGTACGGTAGAGACGGGCTTGGTATTAGGGGAAATCGGTGTGAGAGTTGCTGCTGGTCCAGACGCGGTTGGGATCTGTGTAATTGAAACCATTAGTCTTTTTTTACTGAAGGGTGGACATGTAACAACTCATTGGCAACTACAGGCAAAGATAAGGCGGTGGTTGCCACCTATGGTTGAACACTTAGGGACGAATGTCCGTCCCTTTGACGTTACATTGCTTAATGTCTGCTCCTTTGCTGAGAAAGATGTGGCGATCAGCTGAGCAAATACTGATACTTGTCTGAAAAAAACTAAGAAAGCAAATCGTTACAGCCCATGGGATGTTCCACTCGGACTAACCCATCACTTCTCCGTGTGTGCGATACCTGCGATCACCTGCTGAGTCGTCGCTGTCCATCCGACGATGCCGCCCTGGGCGCGGATCATCTCCAGGGTGGCTTGCTTAAATTCGGGGAAGTAGCTTTCGGTGGCGTCTTCGACCAGCAGGCATTCGTAGCCGCGGTCGTTGGCTTCGCGCATCGTGGTCTGGACGCAGACTTCGGTGGTGACGCCGGTGAAGATCAGATGGGTGATGGGGTGCGATC
>JBCDDJ010000638.1:0-3325 GCA_039180385.1 Cyanobacteria bacterium P01_G01_bin.38
CCTGAGATTCCGGTAGAAGATGAGCTTTTGTGGTCAGCCGAAATCCCGTTGGAAGATGATCTGTCGGTGACAGATGAGCTGGCAGTCACGACCGACATGGCTATCGAGCCTGAAGATTCTTTTCAGTCTGAGGTGCCTGATGAACTGCTTGACCCAAGTCTATTAGGAGAGTTTGGGTTTGGTGATCAGCCAGGGGCGGTTGATGATCAGCTTGATGTTATTTTGTCGCCTGACACCATTATCGTGGATGGGTTGGATGATCTAGAGCCGATATCAGAACCCAGCTCAGACGATGCCAGCGATGCGGCATGGGACTCTGCGGTGGATTCATCGCTGTCTTTAGACAGTGATTTTGAAGGGAGTGATTTTGAAGGGAGTGATTTTGAGACAGAGATAGCATCAGCCGATCTCCCTGACTTTGAAAATATGCCCTTCTTGGACGATCTAGAAGCCTATGATTCAGATGAAGATACCGCTGTTTTAGAAGGTCCTGATGAGGTCAGGCCCGCAGAAAAATTTGAACTGGGGGATGAGTTTAGGCTCACTCCAGACAGCTACCTTGAGCCTGGTGCTCTGTCAACCGAAAACCTTGAGGCCATGTCAATAGAGGATTTAATGCCTGAGGAGACGCCTGCCTCAGAGCTAGATTCTCTAGAACTAGATGCCTCAGAACTAGAAGATTTCTCAGAGCCAGAAGATTTCTCAGAGCTAGATGCCTCAGAGCTAGATGCCTCAGAGCTAGATGCGGCAGAGGGTCTCGATACGGTAGAAGTCGATGCGCCAGCTCCCTTCTCTGAGGCGGCAACGATTGCCCCCTTGAGCCCATCAGAGGTGTTGGGTGATGCCAGTGTGTTGGATGCAACTGGGGTGTTTGAGGTGGATGATGCGGTCTCAGATGATTTAGATCGCTCGCTGTCAGCCCTGAGTCGAGAAGCGGATCAGCTGGCGGCTCAAACCGAGGGGGCAGATGGGTTAAATCGTCTACATCCCGATCTCGAAGAGCCGCTGCTATTTGAAGAGGAGATGCCCGAGATCCCGATGCTGCCGGAGGCTGCCTCGCCCTTAGAATCAGCTATTATTCCTGATTTGCCTGTGGGCCTGGCCCCCGATTTGGACGTGGCTGAGCTGGAGGCTGACTCCGATATATTGACCGCTGAAGCCGCGGCCCCTGACCTTTTGGTCCCAGACACGCCGATAGTGATAGCGGATACGGATGATCAATTGGCCACTGATCCCATGGGGCTAGCCGTTGTTCCAGCGGCGGGGGGCTTAGATCTGGAGCTTGAGGTTGCAGACGAGCTAGATGTTGCTGCTCCTGGGGCCAATATTCCAGACGCTTTGGCGGTGGCGGATTGGTTTTTGGGCATTGATGTCGGGACGACGGGGCTCTCAGCGGTGCTGCTCGACCGCCAGTCGGGTCAGGTCTACCCGCTTTATTGGCTGGAGACCGAGACTGAGGGCGAAAAGCGATTTCGGCTACCGGCGGTGGCCTGGATGAGTGCCCAGGGTGATATACAGACGGTGGGCTTGGCTGCCTGGCAGGCTGATCATCAAGCGCGGGCGACGGAGACGCCGGGGGGGCTGCTGATTAAGCAGCTCAAACCCTTGATGAAAGTGGCCATTCCCCATGGGGTAGCGGGGGGTGAGGCTGAGCCCATTTTGCAGTGGTCGGAGACCCAGTCATTTCCGCTTCGGCGAATTCAACTGGGGCTGGAGACACTGCTTCAGAATATCCGGACTTGTGGGGCGGTGGGGCTAGACGATGCTAGCTTACAGCAGGCGATAGAGCAGCTGCAGGGGATTATTATGGGCTACCCCACCAACTGGCCAGATACTTATAGCCTAAATCTGCGAGAAGTTGTGCTGGCCTCAGGACTGGTCTCTCAAGCAGATCGGATTTTCTTTATCGAAGATGCGATCGCAACGGTCTTATCAGGGTTGCCTGACCCACACGCGCAGCACCCAGAAGCCGTCCCCCTCTCACGCCAGCCCAGTCTTTATAACTGCAATTGGGAGGGGGGTACTGTTGTTATCAGCGGCGGGGCGACCCTGACGGAGCTGGCCCTGGCCGAGCTGCCGAGTGACACCACCACGCTCAGCTACGATGACTTTGCCCTCCGCAGCTTTCCCTATGCCGGAGACAGCATTGACCAAGATATTGTCTGTCAATTGCTGCATCCTGGCGACAATCGCCAGCCCCTGAGCGGAAATACGGCGTCGGTCGTAGAGCAAGACTGGCAATGGCAGGCCGATCTGCCTAGCTGGGCCAATGCCGATTGGGAGAGTCTCAACCTCGACGAGCTCACCCTACCCGAGGTGGGTGAGTCGGATCTGGCTCATCGCCATCGCTTGAGGCAGCGGCTAGAGAGTTCTCCGTTGGGGCAAAGCGCCCTAGAGGCGGCTCGCCATCTCAAGCTGATTTTGCAACATCAAAACCAGTTCCAGTTAGACTTAGGCAATCAGCGCTGGCTGCTCAAACGTCGCGACCTGGAAAGCCGCACCTTTTTGCCTTATATCCAGCGGATGAACCGGCACCTCAACGTGTTGCTCAGCCAAAAGGGGCTCTCGACCCAGTCGATTAAGCAGGTGATTTGTACCGGTGGGTCGGCCTCGCTACCGGCCATTGCTCGCTGGCTGCGTCAAAAGTTTCCCAATGCCACGATTATCCAAGATACCTACACGGGTGATCGGCCCAATAGCTGTAGCCGGGTTGCCTATGGTTTGGTCAATTTGGCTCGCTATCCCCAGGTGCTCGATATTACGCGACACCAGTACAGTGATTATTTCTTGTTGATGGAGCTGTTGCGGGTGTTTCCAGAGCAGCCCTTGCCAGTGAGCGGCATCATGCACCTACTAGAGCAGCGGGGCATTAATACCCAGGCCTGTCAATTGCATATTTTAGCCCTGCTAGAGGGGCATCTGCCGCCGGGGCTGGTGCCCACAGATGCGGATCGCCCTCTGATTAGCAATCGGTCTGAAGAGATTGCCACTTATCAAGCTCTCACCGATGCGCCTTTGTTTACCAAGCAAAGCGGGCAAATTTATGTCCCCAACGAGATCCAGGGTCGGCGGCTGCGGGTCTATCTCGAAAAGGTGATTGCCACTAAATCTCAGACCCTGGATGAACCGCTATTTGCTCAGCTAGCGTTGGAGACCGTGGTTTAGTGCGCTGTGGTTTAGTCTGTGGTTTAGTGAGGGGGTAGTGAGCAGTACTTCTTGGGTGAAGATAGGGAGGTCACAGCTGCAAACGAATGCCATCCTTTGAAGATCACCCGATTGTTTACCAAAGCTTTGCCGTCATCGATCAAGAAATCGGGGCGTATGA
>JBCDDJ010000639.1:0-3320 GCA_039180385.1 Cyanobacteria bacterium P01_G01_bin.38
CAGCATTAGCAACTATGTCACTCACCATGCCCCTTGCTCGGTGTGGGTGGTGCGACCCGCGCGATCGCAACCATCAGACAGTCAATCTGGACAAACTGAGGTGCAGGTAACGCCCTCGGTCAGTCAATCCGCATAGGGGGGGCTACGTAATCGTCTAGCTCAATTTGTGACGTGTAACAGGTCCAGTCAGAGCGAGATAGTGTCTTGCCACAAACAGCTGGGGTCCGGTTTTTGCCCCAATAGGCAACATAGTTAAAAACCAGCAGCGGCATGCCCAGGGGGACTGCCAAATATTCACTCAGCTCGTAGGTAGCTGGGACACTTTCTAAGCGAACTTCAGCCGCACAGAGGTGAATACCGTTCGCTGTAAGGGTGCTGTAGGTAAACCCCCGCTGTAGCTGCTCCGCCAGGGCATTGCCAATGGCTGAGGGAAAGTAAGAAATATCGAGCGCGACAGGGGACTGATCCGCATAGAGAATCTTTTCTTGCCAATAAATTTGATCGCGCTGGCTGGGAAGCGCTAGCTGGCGAGTCACCTCAGCCGGGGCTTTTATTTGCTGAAACCTCAGGGTGTGAACATGGGCCGTGTAGCCCTGCTGCTTGAGGGCATCATCAAATTGCATGAGCGGATTAGACATGGAGAAGCTAATCTTATGCCGGTCTTTGACAAAGATGCCTTTACCGCGCTGGGTGGTCACCAGCCCTTGTTGGGTCAGGTTGGCAACGGCTCGGCGGATAGTGGTGCGGCTGACACCAAAGGCTTCCCCCAAATCAAATTCGCTGGGTAAACGTGCCCCTGGCTCATATTGGCCTGCCTCGATTTTTGCTTTTAGCTGCTCTGAGATGGCAATGTGCAGGGGTTGTTTAGCGGCGCTTGGCTCACTCGGCACCATAAAGGATGATGTCATGGGTGGGAATTACTTCTGCTATCGTAACTGACCCAGTGACGCAGAGGCCAGTGCCTGACGGGGGGCACTACACCTCAACCGGCTGAAATCGACCCACCTTAAACAAACTCGTATCGTGGGGAGTGCTGCCGTCAATCGCCAAATCTGCCAGCATCTTGCCACTGAGCGTCGTGAACTTAAACCCATGGCCAGAAAACCCAGCTCCGATCACAACGTGGGGGTAGCTAGGGTGTTGGTCAATGATGAAATGCTTGTCGGGGGTCAGGGTATAGAGACAGCGACGGGTGCTGAGCAGCGGCCCAGCCGCACCGGGGATATAGTCACGGGCAAAGTCTCGAATGCGCTCCGTCCAGGCCTGGCTAGGTGTGTAGTCAACCTCGCTGGGTGTATCTACGGTATCCCACCCGTAAAAAGTGGTGATTTTAACACCAATGCTGGGGTCTTCGTGGGGGATGCCGTAGGGCATTTCGCCATAGTCGCCGTTCATGTGGGCAAAGAAAACAGGAAAGGTGCCGGGTTCAAAGCTGGCAGGGGTCTCGGGCTGGTAGAACCCGAGCTGGCAGGGCATGATCTTGAGCGGCAGGTCGATACCCTGGTTTGCTAATAGCCCTTTGGCCCAGCTGCCTGCGGTGAGGATGATGCGATCGCACCGAAACACGTCCCTGGCTGTCTGCACCTCAACCCCATCGGCGTTAGGGGAGACCTTGACCACAGGGGTTTGATCCAGGATCATCGCGCCCCGCGCCTGGGCTAATCTTTGATGGGCCAACACGCAGCGAGACGTTCGCAACAGCCCCGAATCAGCATGAAACAACCCTTCCATGCCGTCTTTCAGGGTGAACTGAGGATAGCGCTCGCGAATCTCGTCCTGGGTGAGGTGTTCATAGTCCAGCTGGGTCTTATCCATAGCCGACTTAAGCGCCTGGAAGGTATCCACTTCGGGGAAACCAAAATCCAAACCCCCCGTTTTGACGTAAAGCTGTTCTCCCGCCTCTGCTTGCAGCGCAAACCAGAGCGGATAGGCATCCCGCATCAGATCAATATAGATAGGGTCGTCATAGGTATAGCGAATGACGCGGGAGTGGCCGTAGGAGCTGCCGTTTTGATGGTTGAGCTCAAACTGCTCGAGCAAAAGGACACGCTGCCCGGCCTTAGTGAGGTAGTAGGCCGCAGCGCTTCCCACGCCGCCTGCACCGATGACGATGACGTCAAACTGTTGAGCCATAGATAACTCCTCAAGAGACTTTCATATTGACAGGCAGGGTTTAGAAACCGGGTTTCTGGGAGAAACCCGGTTTCTAAGGAACAATCGCCTCTTCGGCCAGCGCTTCAGCCGCCAGCCCTTCGGCAGCCAGTCCTTCGGTGGCTTGTAGGGCCTTGCCCTCAATCATGGCAAGCTCCTGGCTCAGGCCCTGATAGAGGCTGTAGCACATGATCAACAGCACCACTGCGAAGGGTAACCCGGTTGTGATCGAAGCCGTCTGCAGCGCTTGCAGGCCTCCGCCTAGCAACAAAGCTGCGGCCACGACCCCTTCTGTTACGGCCCAAAAAACCCGCTGAGGCACCGGAGAATCAAGCTTGCCGCCGGAGGTGAGACTATCGACCACCAGAGAGCCCGAATCAGAAGAGGTCACAAAGAAAACGACCACTAACACAATCCCCACAAAGGAGGTAATCCCAGTCAGGGGAAGCTGTTGCAGCATCACAAAGAGCGCGGTTGCCACATTCTCAGCAACAGCGTCGCCGATAATTCCCTGGGAATCTCCCAGCTCCATAGACATCGCTGTCCCGCCAAACACCGACATCCAGAGAAAGGTCAGCAGCGTAGGCAGTAGCAACACCCCTAGGACAAATTCTCGAACGGTGCGACCTTTGGAAACACGGGCAATAAAGATCCCGACAAAAGGAGACCAGGAAATCCACCAGCCCCAATAGAAGACGGTCCAGCTATTCTGCCAGGTTGTACCCTCAAACGTCTCAGTCCAAAAGCTCAGGGTGGGCAAAGAGGCGGCATAGTACCCCACCACCTGTACAAAAGAACCCAGGATGAACAGGGTGGGGCCAACCAGCAGCACAAACACCATGAAAACCGCCGCCAGCATCATGTTGAGCTCACTCAGGCGACGCACTCCCCCATCCAAGCCTGACACCACAGAGGCGGTGGCAAATCCCGTAATGATGGCGATTAAACCCACCTGAATAGGCACACTCACGGGCAACCCTACCAAAAAGTTCAATCCCGCATTCACCTGCTGAACGCCAAACCCCAGGGACGTGGCCAGACCAAACAAGGTAGAGGCGACTGCCAAAATATCGATCACATTGCCAGCCCAGCCGTAGATGCGATCGCCCAAGATGGGATAAAACACCGAGCGAATGGTTAGCGGCAAGCCCCAGTTATAGGCAAAAAAG
>JBCDDJ010000640.1:0-3294 GCA_039180385.1 Cyanobacteria bacterium P01_G01_bin.38
GATCGCACCCGCCAAGACCGCGAAGCCGCTGCCCAGGCCCGCGCCGCCGAGCTAGAGGCCCATAACCAGGCGCTAGAGGGCCGAGATCGCATTCTGCAAGCCATGGCTGCGGCCTCAAATGTGCTGCTTACCGAAGATGACTTCGACCTGGCCGTCAATACGGCATTGCGAATTTTAGGAGAGAGTGTAGGGTGCGATCGCGTCGGCGTCGGCCAGCAGCACGACGACCCAACTGGTGAAACCCTGGGCTTCGTCCGATTTCTCTACGAGTGGGATTCGTTGGGTACCAGTGCACAGCTGACTGACCATGAAGGTTTAGCAGACTTTCCTTGGCAAGCCTTGGGCATGGCAGCCTGGTTCGCTGCAAATATCAAAGGAGAAGCCTTTGGCCGAGTCATTGATGACTTACCTGAGCCTTTTAGGGGGCTTCAGCAGCAGGTAAACGTACAGTCTACCCACAACATTCCTATTTTTGTTGAAGGTCGATTTTGGGGCGTCTTTGGCATTGATCATTGCCGCGAAAAGAAATTGCTGAGCGAAGCTGAGCTAGCGGCGTTTAAGACAGCAGCAAATTGCTTTGGCAGCGCGATTGAGCGAAACCGCGCTATCAAAGCCCGCGCGGCTGAGTTAGAACAGCACAATCAGACCCTGGCTGAGCGCGATCGCATCCTCGAAGCCACCGCCGCCGCCGCCAACGTGATGCTCACCGCCGATGATTTTGACAGTGCGGTTAATACCGCGTTAAAAATCGTGGGTGAGGGCTCAGGCGTTGATAGAGTCATCCTGGGAGAATATTTTGCTGCAACCGATCGGCAGTCACCGGGCTATCACCAGTTTTTGTATGAATGGACCTCACCCGGGACCACGAGCCAGATAAAGCATCCTGAGCTCGCAAGAGTCAGCGATAGCGGCATAGAGTTTGCGATTGACACTGTACGTAGAGGTGAAATTTTTGGGGGTGTTGTTGAGGAGTTATCTGAACCCTTTCGTAGCGGTCAGCTGGAGCTAGGCGTTAAATCGACTTATTCTGTCCCAATTAAGGTAGAGAACTGTTATTGGGGTGTAGTTGGCTTTGACGACTGTCAGAAGCTCACTCGCCGCAGTGAGTCAGAACTCGAAGCTCTCAAAACGCTCGCTAACTGCATTGGTAATGCTATCGAGCGAGACAGTACCGTAAAAGCCCGTGAAGCGGCTGAGCGAGAGATGATTGTCGCGCGGGAGCGGGCAGCGCGGGCGGCTGAGCTAGAGGCCGCTAATCAGGTGCTGACCAGGCGCGATCGCTGGCTTGAAACCACTGCCATCGCTGCCCATCAGCTGCTTTCTAGCGACGATGTCAGGGCTGGCGTCAGGGTGGCGCTGCAAACCATTGGCGAAAATCTCGAGTGCGATCGCGTCTCAGTCATGCAGCACATCCTAGCGCCCGATGCCCCTGCGGCGGATTTGGGGCTGATGAGAGTCCTCTACGAATGGGATGCCGAGGGGATCCGCTCTCAATGTGAAGATCCGGATCTTCGTGAAATTCCCAGTGACGGGGTCGAAGACTGGTTTAAGCGAGTCATGGCAGGCCACTGGGTAGGCGGCCTAATCGGGGTGCTTAAAGACCCCTTTCGCAGCAGTATGCAAGCCCTAGACATACAATCGACCTATGCGATGCCAGTCTTTGTAGAGGGCAAATTTTGGGGCATCGTAACCATGGACCACTGCCGCGATGCCAGGCGACTGAGTGCGGCTGAGCTAGCGGTATTCAAGACAGCGGCGACCTGTGTAGGTAGCGCGATTTATCAGGCTAGTGTGCGGCGCGATCGCGCCGCTCAGGAGCGGGCACGGTTGTTAGGCAGTGTGGCGGAGGCGGCGAACTTGCTGCTGAGAACGGCTGACTATATGACCGTTTTCCCAGAAGTAACACGATTGTTGGGTGAGGCTGCGGGGTGCGACCGGTGCGCTATTACACAGGATGTGATTCACAAACCGTCAGGAAGCCTGGCCGTAAAAGTTTTGCACGAGTGGAGCAGAAAAGGTGTTGAGTCTGCAATGGGTGCGGCTCCGGATTTCTTTGAAGAAGGGCTTCTTTTATTAGAAGGTCATTTTCTAGAATTTCACAAAACGCTTCTGCGCGGTGAAGTTGTGAACTTCTTCGTAAATGACTTGACGACACCTGAGAAAGATTTTCTAGAAGCCCAGGGCAATACTTCGATGTTGCTTGTGCCGATTATGGTGCAGGGTCAATGTTGGGGTGAGATTGGCTTTGACAACTGCGGCGAACCTCGACTCTATGACGAGGCTGAGATTGCCATCTTGCAGATCGCCGCCGAGAGCATCGCCGCCGCCATTGCCCGTCAGGCCCAGGAAGCATCCGTCCGCGAAGCTGAAGAACGCTATCGAAACCTGATTGAACTCAGCACCGAAGGTATTTATCGCCTGGAGCTAGACGAACCAATTTCGCGCAGCTTGCCGGTTCGAGAACAGGTCGATTTATTCTACAAAAACTGCTACGGTGCGGAAGCTAATGACGCCCTTGCTGCCATGTATGGTTACAAGACAGCCGAGGAGATGATCGGTTGGCGACTCACCGATATCCATGTTGAGGCATCAGAGCGAAATATTGAGTTCTTGAGCGAATGGCTTGCTAGCCATGACTGTCGCATTAGCAACAGCGAATCTGAAGAACTCGACGTCTCGGGGAATGTGCATTATTTCCTCAACAACGTGATTGGTATTGTTGAAGATAATCATCTGGTACGAATTTGGGGCACCCAGACCGACATCACCGAGCTAAAACAGGCCCAGCAAGCCCGCGAAGCTGCCGAGAAAGCCGTCCTTGCCGAGCGCGAACGCGCGGCTCAAGAGCGGGTAACTGAGCTAGCTAAAACTAACGAGGCAATTAGTGAAACGCTAAGTGCGCTAACCGCTACGCCTGAGCTAAACGAGTTTTTAGGACAAATTCTGATTAAGATTTCTGAGCAGATTGGGGCTTGCAAGGCGCATCTGTTTTTCTATGACGAAGCGACCGATACACTATACCAATACATCGCAGTGCAAGAGGGTCAAGTCTATCAGGGCGCAGCCCCTGGTAACCCTGAGATGTTCCACCATCCTTTCCCAACCAATCTTTCAGGTGCCTGGCAGACGATTGTTAACTCACCCAAGCCCTTCACCTTAGACGACAACAACCCCCAAGCCGCTGATCTTTACTGGCCCGAATCCCTTCCCTGGCACCAGGCCGAGGGACATCGTGCTTCAACCTGCGCCTGCATGAGGGTCGGCCAAAAGCCCATTGGCTTCATTGGCTTTGCC
>JBCDDJ010000641.1:0-3272 GCA_039180385.1 Cyanobacteria bacterium P01_G01_bin.38
ACCCCGAGTGCGATCGCGCCACACCCCACGAGTCTGTTGCGGGCAATCCCCAATCGCACCTGTTGAAAGATCGCCCCCTGGAGCTGGGCGTATCTAAAGTCGCACCCCCTCAAATCACAATGATCAAAAACAGCATCGCGCAAATCCTGTTGATAAAACGATCGGTTACGAAGGTCGCGATTGATAAAAGTAAGCACCATAGAGTTTGTTCAGATCGCTTTTAACATTCTCTCGATAAGATACAGGCTGATTTGATGCCTTCTCGTATGAAATGCCCCACTATTCGCTTGAAGTTAGAGAATGAACCTTCCATTTCACCCCTGTGACTCAATCAGATGCCACGCCCACAACTAACCAACGACGAGCGAACCGCTGGCAAGTAATCTGCGCGGGGCTGCTGCTGGCCATCCCCCTGGTCAGCTATGGCAGCTTACATTTTCGTCGCCCCCCGCTAAAACCATCAGCACAAACGCTGTTTCGGGGCATCACTTACGAACGCACTATCCAGACCACGCCTCGCCCCCATGTGATCCATACCGTGGCAATCGACTTGCAAGCCGCGGGCATTGAGGCTTTGGTAACCCCAGGGGCGTCTGGGGATGACGAGCGAGATGTCCACGCGGCCAAGACCTCAGACTTTTTAGAGGCCTCTGGTGTGCAGCTTGCTATCAACGCGAACTATTTCTCACAATTTTCAGAAGAGACCCCCTGGCGGTATTCTCCCCACACAGGTGATCGAGTCAATGTAATCGGAGCGGCTATCTCTAATCAACAGCAGTACTCTAGATCCCAGCGACAATGGCCTGCCCTTTGCTTTAGCCCAGATCGATCTGCCCACATTGATCAAACGGGGACCTGCCCTGCGGATACTGCCCATGCTATAGCCGGTAAGGCAATCCTGGTTGCTGATGGGGTTTCTGCAATTAATCCTAAGGCCCAGACCCAAGATAAACCCTACGCCCGCGTCGCAGTGGGGCTCAACGCCGATGGCACCCAGCTTTGGCTCGTGGTTGTTGATGGCAAACAACCCTTATACAGCGAAGGATTGACAGAGGCAGAGTTAGCGGAGGTGTTTCTAGACCTGGGAGCCGATATCGCGCTCAATTTAGACGGTGGCGGATCTACCACTTTGGTCATCGACACCCCCTCGGGACCAAAAGCGCTGAATGCCCCCATTCATACCAAGCTGCCGATGCGACAGCGCCCGGTCGCTAATCATTTAGGGTTTTATGCCAATCCTCAAAATCAGTCGAGCCTAACGACAATTCTTTCGAGCTCCGTCAGGTTCCTCGCCTTACACCTCATAAACAATCAATCCCATGTGCAAAGCGGCAGCCCCCAAGGTTGAGACCTGCCGCTTTGCACAAGTTTTGCCCAAAGACATAATTGGATGGAGGATTCCTGTCATAAGGGCTCAGTCTGACGGCTCAGTCTGACGAGCGTCCATCTACCTCAATATGCACCACATCAAATAGCTGAATAGCCCAATAACCCTGGTATTCACTCGAAATAGTAAAAAGGACCATCAACTTAAATTCCACAACTAGCTAAACCTTGACCAGATCAAAACCTGTCATTTGCCCCACGGGAAAAACTCAAGTTTTCAAACTGGATGTGGTTTATCAAGTAAAAATTGCACCGCCCATCAATTTTTGGTAGCGACGGTCTAACTCCGCCTGCATCATCGGCCACAGCTCCACCGTGGGGTCTTCTACAATGATCGATTCAGCCGCTTTGCGGGCCAGTTCCAATACGTCCTGATCCTCAACCAGACTGGCTAGCGCAAAGTCGGGTAGGCCTGATTGACGGGTGCCGAGCACCTGACCTGGCCCGCGAAATCGCAGATCCATTTCAGAAATGAAGAAGCCGTCCTGGGACTGCTCTAGCACCTTCAGACGCTGGAGCGCCGTTTCATTGCGGGTACTGCTCATCAACAGGCAAAATGACTGGTCAGCCCCCCGTCCAACCCGACCCCGCAACTGGTGTAGCTGAGATAGCCCAAAGCGTTCGGCGTGCTCGATCAGCATGACGCTGGCATTAGGGATATCGACTCCGACCTCAACTACGGTGGTAGACACGAGGATTTGGGTTTTGCGATCGCGAAACTCACTAATCGCCGCGTCTTTGTCTGCCGAACTCAGCCGCCCGTGCAAGAGCCCTACTTTGAATTCAGGAAACACCACTTCGCTCAGGCGTTTGTGCTCCTCCATTGCAGATTTAAGATCCAGCTTTTCCGACTCCTCGACCAGGGGCAGTACGATATAGACCTGACGCCCCTGGGCAATTTCTCTACGGATCAGATCGTAGGCTTGGTTGCGATCGCGGCCCTTGAGCAAGGTCGTCTTAATCGCTTTACGACCGGGAGGCAGCTCGTCAATCTGGCTCACATCCAGGTCACCGTGCAGCGTCAGCGCCAGGGTCCGGGGAATGGGGGTCGCCGTCAGGGTCAGTACATGGGGATTGTCGCCCTTTTGCTGAAGTTTGGCTCGCTGGGCCACCCCAAACCGGTGCTGCTCATCGATGGTGACCAGGCCCAAATTTGTAAATTTCACCGGGTCCTCAATCAGGGCATGGGTCCCCACCAAGACAGGCAGCTCCCCTGTCTCTAGTTGGGCGTGAATTTCTCGACGTTTAGCGGCTCGGGTGGAGCCGGTGAGCAGCTCCACTGGCAAGTGCAGCAGGTTAAACCACTCCACCAATTTGCGGTAATGCTGCTCGGCCAATACCTCGGTGGGGGCCATCAGCGCTGCCTGGTATCCGGCTTGAATCGCAGAAAGAATGGCCACCACGGCCACCACAGTTTTACCTGACCCCACATCCCCCTGCACCAGCCGATTCATCGGGGTGGGCTTTTGCAAATCCGTGAGAATATCTTGCACCACCCGCTGCTGGGCACCGGTAAACTCAAACGGCAGCACCCCATAAAACTGATCAATCAGCTCACCAGTCGGGGCTAGCTGAATGCTGGTTTGCTCAGCCTGCTGCTGTTTGCGACGGCGCAGGAGCCCCAGCTGTAGGTAGAAAAATTCGTCGAAGATCAGGCGGCGGCGGGCGGTGGATAACTTCTCGCTGTTGGCAGGAAAATGGATATGTGCGATCGCAACCGGCAGCTGGATCAAACCATACTCCGTCCGAAGGGCAGCAGGCAGCGGATCTCGAATCTCGACCGCAGCGGGCAGCGCTGCCACCACGGCCCGACGCACCAGATCAGCACCCACCCCCTCTGTCAGGGGATACACCGGTACCACGCGACCCACCATCATGGAGTCGAT
>JBCDDJ010000642.1:0-3264 GCA_039180385.1 Cyanobacteria bacterium P01_G01_bin.38
ATATTGACCCAGTTGGCGCTGCAAGCGATCGCGGGCCCGCGCAATTCTCGATTTGACGGTCCCCAGTGAAACTCCGGTGATGTCAGCAATTTCTTCGTAGGTTAAGCCTTGCAGCTCACGCAAAGTGATGGTCATGCGAAAAACATCAGGCAGCTCAACAATGGCGGCTCTGAGTTTATCGTAAAACTCATAGGTCATCATCCTATCGTCCGGGCTCGGACACCCGCAGGGCAGATCCCAGGCAATGTAACCATCTGCGATCGCAAGAGGCGCATCCAAAGACACCGTTTGATTAAACCGCTTGCGTTTGCGCAGCTCATCGTAAAACAAATTGGTGATAATGCGTCTCAGCCAGCCTTTAAACTTAATGGGGTCTTGCAAACGATGAACATTTCGATAGACGCGGATCCAGACCTCTTGGGCCAGGTCAGCCCGATCTGACCAATCTGACGCTAGCTGAAACAGCACATTATTTACATAGGGCTGATAGCAGTTGACCAGCTCAGCAAAAGCAGCCGGGTCGGGGCGACTATTTCGCTGACAGCGAATAACAAGCTCCGAGGTTGACAGCGGCACAGGCTTTGCAGACCGTCCCTCAGCAGGGGCTGTCACTGAAAGGGGTGATTTCCAGGAAACGGTTAGGGAGTGACTCATTTATTTAAAGCGGTTCGGTATAAAGTCAAGAACATACCAGAGTAAGCTGCTTTTTTGGCTCAAGATGCCTAAAAATTGCAAAAAGCAGCTCTATTCTGACTAGTCCTCAATGTCCCTGACCGCCTCTAGCCTGGGCAAGCAAAGTCAGTACTTTCACCTAAGCTTTACTAAAAGTTAAACACCGCGTTAAGTGTCTGTATTTTGATTGCTTTCAGCCTCTGTGACTTTTTATGGCCCCTGCTAACGTGCCCCCAACTGTTTTACTTGTGCTTGCTAGATACATGCGATACATGCAGCCAGAGTAAGCGACCCGATGGGAAAATGGATAAGGGGAAACAGGTAAGCGTGGGGGTTTATTGAGTTGCAAGCGCCTCAGCTAAATATCCGATACCTTAGCTTTGCCTTCCAGGACACCGTAAATCGCTTTGAGGGCATTATCTTCACCCTGATTGATTTCGCGATCAATTAGGGCAATGCTGATGGCCCGAGACAGCACGAAAGCCGCCACTTCTGCCTCTAAATCGTCGAGCAGCGTATCCAACATGGCAGGCACTTTGATCGCTGATTTGATTTCTAGCAACATCGAATCCCCTAGCCCTATTTTTTTTAGGCGGGGTTGCAAATCATCCCAGCTCAACGCCGCCTCTGGGTTGCCGACGTGGATGATGTGGGCCAGTAGCCGATGGACTTTGACCTGCTGACTCCGGGGCATATTTGCATAGGTCAAGACATCTGCCTCGTCCTGGGCGTCGGTCTGCTGATTGATATTGTCCAAAATTTGCTGCCATTCCGTTTCGCTGCACTGGTCGGGGCGGCCCACTGCTAATGAAATCTGGACCTGCCCGTTGCGAGTCGTCAGCTGGGTCACATTGGCCTGAATGCCCAAATAACCCAGCCACTGAGACACCATATTGACCAAACGACCACTGGCCGACTGGGTTTGAGTCAGCAGCTGTATCTGAGTACGCACCAAAGGACGGACAAGGCGATCAAGCATAGTTGAAAGGGGGCAAATCAACGACTGATTAAATATTACAGAAGCATTGCTGAGCTGAATGAAGCCCCTGAAACCTATGCACAAAAACTATTTAAAGTTGTGGGTTACAAGACATGCCCTTGCGATCGCACTTAGTTAGTATGGGATAAATCTAAATAAATTGATACCTAAATAACATGAATATTGAGCAGTTAAACACCGACTACGGCATTGCCAGTCAGCTCAAGATTATCGAGGGCAAAGGCGGCTTTCCGGTCATCGCCATCGACAATAGCAAAGCCAAAGCCTTGATTTCTATCTATGCAGGCCAGGTACTTTCCTTTCAACCCCTGGGCGAGTCTACAGACCTGATGTTTGTCAGCGAGAACGCCTATTACAAAACCGGCAAAGCCACCAAGGGCGGCATCCCTATTTGCTGGCCCTGGTTTGGCCCAGACCCCGAAGGCCTCGGTCGCGCCAGCCATGGCTTTGTGCGCAATCGTCTTTGGACTCTGCTCAGCACTGAGACCACCCCAACCGGCGATACTCAGGTCACCCTCGGGGTCACCGCCAGCGACGAGACTCGAGAAATCTGGCCGCACACCTTTGAACTCACCCTCAAAATCACCGTGGGCACCAAGCTAACGGTGGCGCTGATCACCCAAAATAAAGGCAGCAAGACATTTTCAATTACCCAGGCACTGCACACCTACTTCACCATTGGTGATATCAACCAGGTCAAAGTCTTAGGGTTAGAAGACACTGCCTATCTTGATAAGGTAGACGGCGGGGCCCAAAAAGACCAATTCGGGGCGGTTACGGTCTCAGCAGAAGTCGATCGCGTCTATCAACTCGTAAAACCTGACCTGGTGATTGATGACCCTGCCCTGGGTCGCCATATTCGGATTACCACAGAAGGCAGCCAGACCACCATTGTGTGGAACCCCTGGATGGAAATCTCTGCCAAAATGGCCGATCTAGCTGATGACGACTACAAAAAATTTATCTGTGTCGAGACCGCAAACGCCGCTGACGAGGTGATCAACGTGTCACCCGGTAATCAGTACCGCTTGCAAGCAACCTATGCCATTGAGCATAGTTAATTCACAAAAACTGCTCCGTTGGGCTGAATATCGATCACGCCCTGGGTATCATCAAAGTTAGTTTCCCGCAGGATCGAGATCGTCAGTAGGCCAGCTTCCTCACTGCTAGCCGTGATATCAATCAAGCCGTTGTCTTGTCG
The DNA here is from genome assembly GCA_039180385.1 of Cyanobacteria bacterium P01_G01_bin.38. Lineage (GTDB taxonomy): Bacteria > Cyanobacteriota > Cyanobacteriia > Phormidesmidales > Phormidesmidaceae > SIO4C1. The sequence goes on from JBCDDJ010000642.1 coordinate 2,874, forward strand.
CAGCGCTGTGATAGTGGCTGCCAGGGGAATATTCTGCAAAGTAGCTGACTCCTCGGCCATCAGGGTGCGCTGGTCAGTGACCCCAAATACCTCATAGGTGAGACTAGCCCCGGTCTCATTTTTGAGCTCAATGGTAATCCGACCGTTAACCGGAGTGACGCTGGCAATGGGGTCACTGAGCTGCCCTGGCAGGGGTGGCTCAGTCGTAATAATCGGCTGGTTAAGCTGAGCATTCGCGGTACCGCCCAGCAAACCCGCCACGAGCCCACCCATCAAAACCGCCTTTAAACTAACTTTCATTAAAGTACTCCGAACACATTTTGAAGGAACCTACCTCTAAATTAGTGCGCATTCTCGAAATTTGACTACTTTCAAATTAGAAAATTCTTGA
>JBCDDJ010000643.1:0-3254 GCA_039180385.1 Cyanobacteria bacterium P01_G01_bin.38
ACGAGCCCGGCATAGCGCAGCCAGGCTGATCTTTGGGTGGGGGTACGCCGCTGCACGATTGCAAACGCCCCTGCCATGATGGCCCCTTGCACGGCGGTAAACCCAATCAGATAAGACAGCAGCGGGGTGATCTCGGCCCCAACGATTGCCTCACCGTAGGCATAGCCATGGAACAGGCTTGCTATGGCTGCAAGCAGAACGACTAATGCGGTATTTAAGCTGCGTCCGTAAACGGCCAGTCCGCCGAAGATCAAGATCGATAGTGAGATAAACAACTCAGGGGCAGGCATATTTAACGCCATCAGATGCATGCCGGTTCCCGCTAATGCTGCGGCTAGAAAGGCAGCTGGCATGGCCCACTGGGGCTTTAGTCGGGTGGCGAGTAGCCCCACCACAATTGTAAAAACAAGGTGGTCTGGGCCGATTACCGGGTGCCCCAGACCAGATAAAAATCCATCTACAAAGCTACTTGGGGTGCTGCCGCCAAAGGGGTGGTGGGCAAAGGCCGGAGTGGACAAGATGAAGACTGCTAGGCAGACGAGGGGCACCACGGAGAAAATGTTTCCGATCTTGACTGTCGGAATCTTGCGCATTCTTCGATTTAGATTATTCGGAATTAAATCATTCATCATGGCTATCAATTTCATCGCTTTCTCCATAGCTGTTAGTTTGTTCTGAAGGGGTAAGTGTTCGGGAGGTCAGACGTTCGGCGGGGCAGACGTTGCTTTACAGTCCAACAGTTGAGAAAGCTGCGTCTCTAACTCCCCTGCCTCAATGACACCGGATGCGATCGCAACTTTCTCAAGCGCCGTCAGCCAACATTGGTAATAATCCCACTCAGGGTCATCCAGCGCGTGGGTAGCTTCCCATTCAGCAATGGTGGCTATCAAGGTTTGGCGAAATTCTTCCCATTCATAATGGCCCTGCTTTGAGAGGGCAATAGCCACTCCAAACACCATCTTTTCCCAATCGCGGTCAAACTTGAGATGCCCATTTTGGCGAGGCGGAGCCTCTTCGGGAGAGCCCATCAAGCTGGTGGTCGCAAAATGTTCGAACTTTGTAAACATATTAAACCGTCACTGTTTAAACCGTAACTGTTGCAACGCCCATCATCGCCTCTGGGGTGAGTAAAGCCGCTAACGCTTCTTCACTCATCCCCTCTGTGCCAGGCGGCCGCATGGGCAACACCCACCAACGGATCTGGGCACTGCTATCCCAAACCCGAACTTCGACCGAGTCATCAAGCTCCACCCCAAACTCAGATAAGATCACGCGCGGTTCACGCACCACCCGCGCCCGAAAGGTAGGATCTTTAAACCAGTAGGGGGGCAACCCCAGGGTTGGCCAGGGGTAGCACGAACACAGGGTACACACGATCACGTTATGCACCTCCGGTGTGTTTTCCACAATCCGCATGTGCTCACCCTCGGCTCCAGACATGCCCTCGGGGAAATCGAGGGACTCGCACGCCGCATTGCAATCTGTCAGCAATAGTTCTTTAAAGGCTGGGTCAGCCCAGGCTTTGGCGACAATCTTGGCCCCATTAAAGGGTCCCATCTCAGTCTCAAAATAACCAAGAATGGTATCAACCGTATTCCCGGTGATAATCCCTTTTTCGATTAAAAGAGACTCTAGGGCTTTGACCTTAGCGGCGCTAAACGTCTCTCGATCAGCCCCGTACTGAAATCCTGGATAGTTACTTGGCATAATGCGCTCCTTAATCTGCCTTGCTTAAACGGCTTCTATGTACACTTCAAAAATGTCGTTGTAGTAAACCGAATTGGGCTCAATCAGCGACTCGTTCCAGAGATCTTCCGGTTTAAAGGCTAGACTATAAACCGGCATGGGCGTGCCAATCCCATCTGCGGTGGGGAAGAAATAGGTAAAGGCGTTGTCGTAAACTTTGACGACCTCAGCCACACACCCCTTCAAGTTACCAGGTAACCGACTGTGGTCAGCTGGGTCTACATCCTTAATTCGCACCTGATCGCCCACGCTAAATTTTGGCGGCGCAGGTAGAGCGCGCATGGGAGAATCTCCCTCTCTCAGGTATTTCACCACCTGCTCATCAATGGCTGCCTCACCGCCGCTGGGAAGGGGGGTCGCCGCGATTTCGCTGTCTTCTAAAATCTCAGCAGTTCGGGTATCGAGTTCTTCTTGGGTGATGTAGCCCTCAGAGACAAAGAAACCAGAAATGCCCCCCAGCCACTTTTCGTAATAGCGCAGCCGAAAATACTCAAAGGGGTGCATCCCCTCCGCCCCCATGCGCAAATGTCCCCAGGTCCAAAAACTCTTGAAGGTGGTGGGCACCTCATCAATGGTATAGTCTGGGATCGATTCATCGAGGTGATTACTCAGCGCCATCATGGCGGTGTGAATGCCAAAGATACGCTTTTCCCAGGGTTCGACGAAAACTTCGATTTCTGGGGTGATCGGGTCTAGACCTTCTAGTCCCCCGAGGTTGTGTTGTAGTTTCATGGGTTTGGGTAATTAGGTAGTGGGTAAAAGGCGAAAGGTGAAGGGTAGGGGCGTTGCATGCAACGCCTGTAATGTTAGGCATGGGCATAAGTTCTGGCCAAACAGCTTTCAAATCCAGCGCGAAGCTTGGCCTCGTCTAGATTTCTGCCGATGAAGACCAGCTCGTTGCGGCGGGTCTCATCCGGTCGCCAGGGTTTGCCGGGTTGGCCCTCCAGGGTCATGTGAACCCCCTGAAAGACAAAGCGGCGGGCTGCGTTATCCACATCTAAGATGCCTTTCATGCGAAAAATATCAGGGCCTTTATCCTGCACAAGCTGATAGAGCCAACGATTGAGTTTGTCGCTGTCTACGCTGCCGGGTTCGGTAATGGCGACGGAGTAAACAGACTGATCATGGTCGTGGGCGTCTTCGTCTAAAAAGGCAGGATCGATGCTGAGGGCATTTTTGAGATCAAAGGCCTGTACACCTAACAGCGCCTTCAGGTCAATGTCGCAGTTTTGGGTGGTATGGATTTTTGCGATCGCATTCATCCCCCGCACCTTTTGGGCCAGGGCATCCAAAATCTCCGGGGAGACCAGATCGGTCTTGTTGAGCAAAATCACATCGGCAAAGGCAATCTGCTCCTGGGCTTCGCTGCTGTCCCAGTGATCCCAGATGTACTTGGCATCCACCACGGTGACCACCGCGTCCAACTGGGTTTGCCTGAGCATCACCTCATCGACAAAAAAGGATTGGATGACGGGGGCCGGATCGGCTAAGCCAGTGGTTTCAATGAC
>JBCDDJ010000644.1:0-3230 GCA_039180385.1 Cyanobacteria bacterium P01_G01_bin.38
AGGCGATTTTGCATGACGATCACCTCTTTGCTGTCATCAATCCACTGTTTTAGCTTGGGCCAGGCATTGATCAGGGTTTCATGGGCCAGCTCCACGGTGGAGGTATCTTGACGATTGCTGACTAGCAGGTTGGCATCAATCAGCTGGGGCAACACCTTTTGGGCAGCCTCGTGGTCAAACTCAGACAGGGCAGCACGGCGACTGACAGCTTTGCCGACCACGTCCATCTCTTCGGCGGCTCCAGTGATGTCGATCAGGCGCAAGAAAATTTGCTTGGTGGTGGTGCGATCGCACTCATCCAGCGCCCCGTACAAATTCTCAACCCGCTGTTGCAATGCCCCGCGCACGCCCCCTAGCTCGCGATAGGTCTTGCAGGATAGGGTCCGAGCACCCAAGTCACTGCGATGCCAGAGCAAATCCAGTGTGTATTGCAGCAGCGGCAGCGCCCCTGCCTGACCTTCGAGATCCCGGATAATCTCATCCACCAGTCCTGCCTCAAACACCACCCCATGCTTAGCTGCGGGCTGCTCAATCGCCAGGCGCAGCTCGTCGGGGTGCATGTCGGTGATCAGATAGATATTCTGCTGGGCAAATTGCCCCAGTTCTGGATAGCCCCCAAAGCGATCTAAAAAGTCGGCCCGCATGGCCAACACAATTTTGACCGCGCCTTTCCCAAGGCTAGACGCCTGGAGTAAGTTACGAATAAACGACTGGCGCTGATCGAGATCCTGACAGAGCGTGAAGATCTCCTCAAACTGATCGATAAAAAAGAGCCATTGGGCAGAGGCGGGTTTGTGCTGTTTGATCAGCGTCAGCATTGCACTATCTGGGTCATCCAGTACGCAATCCGCGTCCGACTGCTTAAACCCACTGCTCACCAGACATCCCCACAGCGATCGAAAGGGATTGCGATCGGGGGTAAATGTAAACGTTTGCAGCGTATCGCTGAGCTGAGAGATTAGCTGAGGGACAACCCCTGCCCGCATCACCGAAGACTTGCCACTGCCTGAAGCCCCCAGGATAAGCAAATGGTTATGATGCTTGAGATTGTCGATCAGTCTGGCAATCAGCTGATCGCGCCCAAAGAACAAGTCCTGATCACTCACCTCAAATCGCTTGAGCCCCCGATAGGGAGAGTTTGTCTTCAATGGGCGGGTTTGAATCTCAGGCGCTGTAACTTGAATAATTTGATTGATGGTGAAAACACTGCCATCTCCCATGGCAATATCACCAAAGGTTTGCACCTGCTGCGAGTCGTGCGGCATAAACCGAATCCCTTGAAGGTATGGGTAAAGTCAAAAAGCTGAGAATTCATTGGATGGTCATACCTGGGCTTAATGTCTAGCATTCACTGTCTATCAGCGGTTACAGTGCCATGGCCGTCGCTACTAATTTAGCCACCCGCATCGTCGGCGCAGCTAGCTTTTCAACCCCAGCTAGTCCTTTAGATAGGGCCTCTACCGCCTGCTCAATCAGGCCTCTATCTGGACTGTCTTTCTGAATTTCTTCTTCGACTAACTCAATGGTGGACTCGGCATTTTTCTGCTCTACTCGATTGAGTGAGTCGGTACTGGAAAGCCCTTGTTTGATCTGGGTCAATAAAGCCAGTGCCGCTTGCACATCAGACGGATTCAGACCCGACATCTGGGTGGTCGTGCGCGATAAATCAATCGGGCTATCGGTTGATAGCTGGTTAATGTCGAAGCTGCTGCTGCTACCCACCGAGATATTTCCAAATGACTGCGACTGTTGCACTTTGGGCGGAATCGGGACCGGCTGCTGTGCCCAAACGTCGGGCAGTCTTGATCTTAGGGCAACCTGCTCATCAGCGGTCAAACTTTTGACAATGTCTAGCACTTCGTCTACAGAGTATTTAGGCATAGTGACGTCCTTGCGATAGATGCAAGCCAATGGAAAGGCCTATGCCGAAATTATAGTGACGGGCAACCGTGCAGCAGTACAGACATCAGCAAAGCTTAACAGTCAGAGGCTCGAACCTCTTCACAAAATTGCTGAGCGGCTTCGATTGCCTGCGATCGCAAATCCACATACACCTTGGCAAAGGGCGGCTGCCATTCTGAGAGGCCCCACAGATCTGAGGTCACCAGCACCTGACCATCGCAGTCTGGCCCAGCCCCAATCCCAATGGTCGGAATCGTCAACGCCTCAGAGATTTCCTTAGCCAGCTCTGGTGGGATGTGTTCCAGCACAATCGCAAAGGCCCCGGACTTTTCGAGGGCGATCGCTTCTTTGAAAATGCGATCGCTACTTTCCGGAGTTTTGCCCTGCTTCCGAAAGCCACCAAACTGATTCACCGACTGGGGTGTCATCCCCACATGCCCCATCACCGGAATCCCTGCCTGGGTCAGCGCCCGCACCGTTGTGGTAATCGCCTCATAGCCGCCCTCCAGTTTCACCGCCTGGGCACCGGCCTCTTTTAGCGCCCGCCCCGCCGACTGGATTGCCTCAGCGGTGCTGGCCTGATAGCTCAAAAACGGCAGGTCAAACACCACCAAGGCATTTTTAACCCCACGCCTCACTGCCCGCGCATGGTGCAGCATTTCATCCAGGGTCACGGGCACAGTGGTGTCATAGCCCAGCACCGGCATCGCCAGCGAGTCGCCCACTAATATAATGTCAACCCCTGCCGAATCCACGAGTTGTGCAGTCATGTAGTCCCACGCTGTGAGCATGACCACCTTGCGGCCCTCTTGCTTCCACCGTGCAAACCGAGAAATTGTAATTGCCATCTGACCTGCCCTTGAGCCATCTACTGTCAGCCTAGCAAAGGTCGATTGATTCGGTCTTGAACGGAATTGCGATCGCGCGCTCAGGGCTCTGGCTCGTTAAGATGAATCTAATCACCGTTCCTCAACCATCATGATTGCTGCCAGAGAGTCCCTGCCACAGCTCACCCCCGAAGAATACTTCGTCTGGGAAGAACAGCAGCTTGAAAAACATGAATATATCGATGGGCAAATCTATGCGATGGGGGGTGGCACTGTTAACCACGGTCGCATCGCTATCCGATTTGTCAGCCTATTCGACATCCACTTAGAAGATACTGGCTGCATTACAGGTAATTCTGATATTAGGGTCAATATCCCTGAAACCACCAACTACACCTATCCCGATGCTAGCGTCACCTGCGACGAGCGCGATCAGGCCAACGCTCAATACATTGCTTATCCCTGCCTGATTGTCGAAGTGCTATCCGAGAGTACCGAAGC
>JBCDDJ010000645.1:0-3228 GCA_039180385.1 Cyanobacteria bacterium P01_G01_bin.38
AATAGCGAGATTTCACTGCCCCCCACTGAGCGAATTGAATGTGATTTCTCAGTAGAGGCGTTTCCTAACTCTGCCTATGCGGGCTGTACTCGCTACCCAGATCTCGACAGCGGCGAAGCCCGTCTGTTGTCCTTTGAAGGGATCTGCACCTGAGAAGCTGGGGGGCTGGCAAATGCATCTATGCGATAAATCGACAATTTAGAAACGAATGAAAACCCTCAACCTCTCCTTTTAGCGGTCAGTGAATGGGATTTGGTCATGTAGATCTATTGCTTGCCCCCAAACATCATACGCGTAACCAGCAATCGCCATAGCGAATCAGGAAGAATAGCGTGCATGAGCAGGAAAGCTTGTCCGTGTGGGGAATATCGTAGTTTCCCTGAGCGATCATTTGCAGCCCTGTAAATGGCTTTAGCGACGCCTTCAGGACCTGGCAGCGATTCATTCAGGTCTTCGCTGAACTGCTTCACGCACTCAACCAGATCGGCATAGTTTGGGTGATTTGCCCAAACTGAACCATAACCGATGAAATTTGTTCTAATTCCGCCTGGCTCAATAATCTTGACTTGAATGTTGAAGCGACGTAATTCATAGCGTAAAGCCTCAGAAAGTCCCTCCACAGCCCATTTGGTCGCATGGTAAGAGGATGCAAGGGGAAAAGCGAGACGTCCCCCAATAGAAGCAACGTTAACGATATTTCCTCTTCGTTGTTGTCGCAAAATTGGAAGGACGGTTTGAATCGTAGACACCAATCCAAAGACATTGGTTTGAAATTGTCGCTTTAATTGCTCAGGCGTTACACCTTCAAGCGGCCCCATGAGAGCATATCCGGCATTATTCACGAGCACATTAATTTGCCCAAAATACTCTACTGTTTCACGGACTGCCACCTCAATCGTTTCAGGGGATGTGACATCAAGGCGTGGACAAATAACGTTCTCTACTTTTGCCCAATCTCCTGAATGGATAGGCGATCGCATCGTTGCTGACACATTCCAGCCTTTCTGAAGAAAATATTTCGCGGTTGCCTCGCCAATGCCACTTGAAGCACCTGTGATCAAAACAGTTTTGCTCATGCTCAATATAAGTCCCAGAGATTTAAAGGTTGATATCAAGCAGCCTAAACTGTGGAGTATACTCCACAGTCAAGTGGACTTTAGAGGGATGAGATTGCTGCAATGCTGATCGGTGAACTATCTAAGCAAACAGGGTTATCAAAGGACACAATTCGCTTCTACGAAAAAATGGGACTCATTACTGCAAGTGATAGACGCGCAGGAACAAGACTTTACAAGGAATACAGTGCAGAAACCATAGAACGCCTTCTAATGATTGTTCAAGGTAAAGGACTGGGGTTTACCCTCAATGAAATTAAACAGCTGCTCAACGAGTGGGAAGGTGGCACAATGTCTAAACAAGACCAAATTAAAATCATCGAGCGCAAAATTGAAGAAATTCTTGAAAAGACTCAGCAGCTCGACGCAATCAAGACTTACCTAGTTACCAAACTGAGCAGGCTGAACGAGGAAGTTTTGGCGGAATCTTGAACGCCGACAAACAAGCTTCAAATTGCTGCCTCACCGGCAGTCTGAGCCGCATAACTATATACTACAAACGGTTGTTGGGGCTGGGCAACGGCTACCAATTGTGCTGAAGATTGGTGGGGATGTTGAGGGGAGCGGTCTACATTTAGGGACGGCCAGGGCTCTGCCATGCTACAGCGTCATCACCTCTAAGACGTGACAGGTGCCACCAAACTTATCTAAGAGCGATTTAACATTGATTTATTTCATCGCTTGATTTGTTTGCCCTGACGCTGGGCCACCTCGAGCGCTTTAGCGTTAGCCGTAAAGACCTGAATATCTGGGACGCCGATATAGTCTATGTCATCGGTAATCACTTTGACTTGCCCAGACCCGGCCCGATACATTGATTCTAAAATGAACAAATCATAACCATCCAGGGCCTGGGTTTCATACCGTTTGAGGGCCGCCTGGGTGAGCGCCTCGTCAATGGTGACCGCAATCGGGACGGCGATGGCTTTGACCTGGCCCCAGGCGGCGTGGACCTCAGCCACCACATTTTTGCGCTCCAGGGGGCAGGTATGGCGAAACTCTTTGGTCCGCAGACGGGTTTTGTTGCGACGGTTAAAAATAGAGCATTCGGTTTTCTCGATGACAAAGGCCAACTCAGAGAGGATCAGGCTGGAATAGGCTAGTGTCGCCCCCTGGTCGAGGGTCTGTTTAAGGTAAGGGGTATAGTCGCGAATCTTTTGACCAGCTACTTTTGAGGCAGCTCTGGCATGGCTATAGGTTTGCCATACCCACACGTTGGTATCAACTAAGAAAATGTCTTCGCTCTGGGGGGTGTCATCGAGCAGGTCGATGACGGTTGCCCGGACGTTGATCGGCAGGGTCATGGGGGATGGGTTGGATTACATCTGGGCGTATTCTTCTAGAGCATCATCCACGGCGGCACGGTATTGGGGGTCGGCGTAGTAGCGCTTAGCGTTGTCTATCACTCGCTTGAGGAGCAGTTTGCCGGTTTCATTGAGGCCCTCAATGTGCAGCAGGTGGTTGAGGTCGGTTGGGTCAAGGTCGCGCAGCAGCTGACCGATGGCAAAGTTAAAAAAGGCCGAGGCAAACACGTTGACGTCCGTAAAGTCCAGGGTGATGGCCTGCCCTGCTTGTAATTGGGGGTAGATGCGGTCATAGAGCTGCTGGCCGCTGTCAGATGCGATCGCATATTCCCCGGTCATCTCAAACACAGATAATGTCATGGCATCCTTAAACGACATCCTTAAAACCAGCTCTCCTGGGGGGCAGCGTCCGAGTCTAGCGTATAGACCGCCTCATCGCATCGCAAACTAATATTAACCAGCGTGCCCGAAAAATTAATTAACTGATCGCGGTAGTTAATCCCATTATCGTCAATGTTTAAACAACCGTCATTACTGTAAATCAGCAAGCTGCCCCGATTGCGTTGAATAAAGTCTTGCAGCAGGGCCAGCCCTAACCCCCGACTGATGCCCGGTTGTCGCTGGGTAGTATTGCCCGACTCAAAGGCCCAGGCCAGGGCCTGCTCGGTTGAGAGGCCCTGGTTTTGGGGGAGCGATCGCACACAGTCAGCAATGCCGATGCCAAAATCGAGCACCGTCAGCTGTAACACCCCTAGCTTTGGGTAGTGCTGCCCACAGCTAAACACCCCAATCGCAGACTGGCTGTGGTC
>JBCDDJ010000646.1:0-3215 GCA_039180385.1 Cyanobacteria bacterium P01_G01_bin.38
ACTGAAATTTTTGCCTCTCCCAACACCATCACGGGCTCGATTGGGGTCTACGGCCTGGTGCTGAACTTTAAGGAAATTGCCAACCGCAACGGCGTCACCTGGGATGTCTTGAAAACCGCAAAATTTGCGGACATTGATACGATCAGCCGCCCCCAATCTGACGAAGAACTTAAACTGCAGCAGGATTTTGTCAACGACCTTTATCAGCGATTTGTCACTCTGGTGGCCGACTCCCGTGAGGTCACCCCGGCCCGCGTCAACCAGGTCGCCCAGGGGCGAGTTTGGTCTGGCATTGATGCCACCCAGGCCGATCTGGTGGATCAAATGGGGGGGCTAGAAGATGCGATCGCAGCCGCAGCCAGTGCCGCCGAGGTAGAAGATTGGCAGGTCAAAGAATATCCCCAGCCGGTCAGTCTCGAAGAGCAAATTATCGAAAGCCTTTTTGGCATCGGCGGCGTCGCTCGCCTGCCCTGGGCCAAAGACCCAATCTCCCAAGAAATCTTAAAACTCAGAGAAGAACTGAAAATCCTACAAACTATGGATGACCCTAACGGCATGTACATGCGACTGCCGTTTACGACGGAGATCGAGTAACTTTAACTTTTTACCTTCTCCAAATAAGCTTTCACTGCAGTACGGAGTCCCATCTTAAGCGCGTCTGCGGTCAGCGCATGGCCGATGGACACCTCCAAAATATTCGGAATCGTTATAAACAGGGGCAAGTTATCCAGATTAAGATCGTGACCGGCATTGACGCCGAGTCCCTCTGACTGAGCGATGCTGGCAGCTTCGGCATACTGTTCAACCACCGCCTCAGCTCGATTTTCCCGAAAGGCAGTGGCGTAGGGTTCTGTATACAGCTCAATCCGGGCGTTGTCGTTGGTCACCCCCAGGGGCTTAATCTGGCGAATCTGACTGGGATCAGGGTCCATAAATAGGCTGACTCGCGCCCCAATAGACTGGATATCTTCGATAATCGGCTTGAGTTTTTCGCCGTCTTTTTGAATATCCCAACCGTGATCTGAGGTGAACTGGTTGGGATCATCCGGCACCAGAGTAACCTGGTTGGGTTTCACATCTCGCACGATATCCATAAAGCGAGGCTCTAGGGGATTGCCCTCAATATTAAACTCAATCGTGGGATGGGCCTTGAGCAACTCCGCCAGCTCATACACATCACTGCGGCGAATGTGACGCTCATCAGGGCGCGGATGCACCGTTAGCCCATAGGCCCCTGCCTCAATGCAGGTTTCTGCCGCCCAAAGCACACTGGGAATCCCCAGGGTCCGCGAATTTCGAAGCAGGGCAATTTTGTTGAGGTTTACGCTGAGCTGGGTCATGGGGAGGAAAAATGGAAGTTTACTGACTCAAATGATTAGGCGGCTGAGTTAGCTTAGCCCATCAGACAATTGTAAACTTATATAAAGTATTCTTATTTGGGTTTGCCCGTCATGATGTCCGATATTCAAAAGTTTCGAGCATTAGTCTGCCGAGCTGCGATCGCACTCCTCCTCTGTCTGTCTATTTTTAGCTGGCAGCCTGCCGCCCAGGCCCTCGGCGGGCCCCAGATTCCCATTGGCGACCCGGCCCCAGAGTTTACCCTACCCTCCAACAGCGGCGACGGTGATGTGGCGCTGACTGACTATCGCGGCGAATGGGTGGTGCTCTACTTTTATCCTAAAGACTTTACCCCCGGCTGCACCCTTGAGGCCCAGCGATTTCAACGGGATCTGCCCCAATATATTGAGCGCCATGCCCAGGTGCTGGGCGTCAGCGCCGATGACGTCGATGTCCACGCCGAGTTTTGCGACTCCGAAGGGTTGCGTTTCCCGCTGCTGGCCGACACGGAAGGAGCCGTCAGTAAAACCTATGGCTCCTGGATGTCACCCATGTCATTACGTCATACCTACCTGATTGATCCCGATGGCATCCTGCGCGAACGCTTCCTCGGCGTGCGGCCTGCCATCCACAGTCAGGAGGTATTGGCCCGATTGGATGAGTTGCAAACGATGTAATCGGGGCATCAACACACCTAAGGCGCTCCCAAATCTTTTCGAAACCCCCGAGCCTTCAATAGACGTAGTCGCTTTTGTCGGGCCAGGGCTTGTAAATCGACATTGCGGTCAGTCTCATCCACGATTTCGCCCGTGAGCACTTCGATCACATCTTCTAAGGTGACCACACCGGAGACCCCGCCGTACTCATCTACCACGATCATCAGGTGCTCCCGCTCGCGCTGAAAGGTTTTGAGTAACCCATCGGCGCGCTCTGTCTCAGGCACGTATTGAGCGGGGCGCATGAGGGACTGCACGGGCACATTGCCGTTGCCTTGCACCAGAGCTGCCAATAGCTCGGCTTTGAGAGCAACCCCTAAAACATGGTCCAGGTCTTCGCCAATGATGATAATGCGAGAATGCTGCGAGTCGATGATGGTTTGCTGGACGGTTTCTAAAATATCTTCCCCATAGAGGTAAGTAATCGCCACCCGAGGGGTCATAATTTTGGCAGCGGTCATATCATTGAGGCGAAAAACCTGTTGGATCATCTCGGCTTCGTCGTCTTCGATCAACCCCTCTTGATAACCCAGGACGGCCAGCAGCTTAATCTCAGCTTCGTTCGTAATCGGTCGTCGGGTGCCCTCAACTAGAGGGGCCGTGAGTTTTTCGAGCATCAAGATAATCGGCGTCATCAGCCAGGTGAGGGTGCGGATCGGCAGCGCCACTAGCAGACCAATGCGTTCTGCATAGCGTTCACCCAAGGTTTTGGGGACAATTTCAGCGAATAAAATGATCAAGAAGGTGAGGACCGCTGAAAAAACCCCCAGCATGGCATCGCCCAAAACTACCGTGGCAATTCGCCCAATGATGATGCTGCCGACGATGTTAAAAATATTATTCAGGATGACGATCGTGGCAATCGGGCGATTGATTCTTTCCCGAATGGCCAGCAGTGCGATCGCAGCCGGTTTACGCGTGTTGGCCAACTGCCGGGCCTTGAGCAGCGGTACCGATAGCAAAGCTGCCTCCGTGCCTGAGCAGAGGGCCGATCCAATCAGTACGATAAGTACTGCGATCGCAAGTTGAATCATGGTTAGGGAGGGACGATGAATAATATGATACGCAGCAAAGGATGACACATTGCTATGATCCTTCTAACTCAACTGTAATTCTGTGTTGACCTTTCCTCGACCCCCTTATGCGAGAAAATAACCGCGA
>JBCDDJ010000647.1:0-3210 GCA_039180385.1 Cyanobacteria bacterium P01_G01_bin.38
AGCTGAACAGTGCCAGCGCGGCACGGGATGCATTTGCCACAGGACTCGTCCATGCAAAACTCCATGAAAAACTGGGCCACATCCACCATGCGAGTGTGCTCATCCATGACGATCATGCCACCGGAGCCCATAATTGAGCCCAGGCTTTGCAGCGATTCGTAGTCTACAGGGGTGGCAAAGGCCGTCGCCGGGATGCAGCCACCCGAGGGGCCTCCCGTCTGCACAGCCTTGACCTGTGCGCCCTCGGGAGCCCCCTGCCCCATCTCCTCAACAATCTCCTGGAGGGTAATGCCCATGGGCACTTCGATCAGGCCAGCGTTTTGCACCTTACCCGTGAGCGAAAAGACTTTGGTGCCCTTGCTGTGCTCGGTGCCAATGCTGGCAAACCAGTCGGCCCCGTTGCGAATAATCGGGGCAATGTTGGCAAAGGTTTCCACATTGTTGATCAGGGTGGGGCAACCCCATAGCCCTGACTCTGCCGGATACGGAGGGCGGGGGCGAGGAATGCCTCGTTTACCCTCAATAGAGGCCATCAGGGCAGTCTCTTCACCGCAGACAAAGGCCCCCGCCCCAATGCGGAGATCGATACGAAAGTCGAAGGGAGAGTCAAAAATCTGGCTACCCAACAAACCATAGCGTTTGGCCTGGCGAATAGCGGTTTGCAGATGGCTAATCGCTAAAGGATATTCGCCTCGCACATAGATGTAGCCCTGAGTCGCTCCGACGGCGTAGGCTGCGATCGCAATCCCCTCCAACACCCGATGGGGGTCACTCTCCAACACGCTGCGATCCATATAGGCCCCCGGATCGCCCTCGTCAGCGTTGCACACCACATACTTTTGTCCCGGCGGCATTTTTGCCACCGTCGCCCATTTTAGACCTGTAGGATACCCTGCCCCGCCCCGCCCCCGCAGGCCGCTGCGGGTGATCTCATTCACCACCTCCGCTGGCTGCATCTCGAGTAAACTGTGGTGCAGCGCCTCGTACCCCCTTGCAGCAATGTAGTCCTCGATCCGCTCAGGGTCAATTTGACCACTGTTTTCGAGCACAATGCGGTGCTGGCGGGTGAAGAAGGGGAGGGTAGAGGGTAGAGGGTGGAGGGTGGAGGGTAGAGAGGGAGATGGGGGAGATAAGGGAGATACGGAAGAGACAGTATCTTCCCCATCTCTTCTGGCTGCCTGACTCTTATCTCCTGACTCCTTAAGCCTTTCAACAATTTGAGGCGCTTGCTCAGGGGTCACTTTGCCATAAAGCTCCCCCTCGGGATCAACTTGCACCAGCGGTCCCTGACTACAGAGGCCCATGCAGCCGACGCTGGAGACGGCTATCTGAGCATCAAGTCCAGCCTCAGTCACCGCTGTTTCGAGCTGGGTTTTGACGGCCAGACCATCGGCAGAGAGACAGCCACCGACGGTGCAGCAGCAGATGCGATGAGGCCTTTGGGAGGATATTGAGAGTTGGCGAAGTTCTTGCAGATCCATGGCTTGTTCTGATTATCCTTCTGCAGCGGCTAAATCAGCATTTTCGAGTACATCCTCAGCTGCTGTAGGCTGATGGACGACCAAGACTGAACAGGGTGCGTGGTGCATCACGTAGTTGCTGACGCTGCCCAGCAAGGCTTCGCTCAGACCTGTGCGTCCGTGGCTGCCCACTATCACCAAATCGGCTTCCCAAGTCCTGGACAAATTGCAGATGGACCGCCCAGGACTTCCTATAGCCTGAGTAAACTCTGTGCGTATCCCGGCATCTGTGGCTTTCTGGGTAAAGCTGCGGAGTCTTTCTAACCCTTCAGCTTCCTGCTCTTGGTAGCGTTCTTGATAAACATCCCAAACGCTATCGTCAAAACCCATGGAAAAGTAACCTAAGCCAGCGTCAGGAGGCATCGTTAGGCTACTGTCGTCTGCTGAGTTTAGAACGCTTAGCAACATCAGAGCTGCCCCTGTTGTTTCAGCCAGGGCAAGGGCTTTCTCGAATAGGACTGTACAGGTATCTCCCTGGTCGAGGGCAACGAGAATTTTGCTAAACATAGTGATCTCCTTGTTAATCGAGATAACGTTGATCGAAATAACATTGAGCGGAGTAAATCAGGACGTTGCGGCAACGCTGAGCGCTGAGTGCCCTGCTTTGGGAAGATGATCGCGGCGACCGTCAGGATGAATCACCATGACTGAGCAGGTAGCATGGTGCATGATGTAGTTGCTGACGCTGCCCAGCATCATTTCGCTCAGCCCAGCGCGCCCGTGACTGCCCACCACGATAAAATCAGCCTGGCTGGTGGTAGCCGCTTTGCAGATGACAGGGCCTGGACAACCATAGGGTTGCACATAGCTGGCTGTGACCCCGACTGCCTGAGCTTCAGTCTGTTTTTGCTTGAGCAGCGCGTCGTAATGATCGACAAACTCAGCCCATTGGCGCTCATAGTCTTCTCGCAAAAGACTATCCAGTTTCATAGAGTAGGTGCCGACGGGGATAGAGGGGCGCTCAGGACTGCCCGGATCAAAAACATCCAGAGCGTGTACCAGCGTGAGTTCGGCTCCGAGCGCTTTAGCCAGTTCCAGCGCTGTTTCAAAGGCCCGTTGGCTGGCAACGGATTGATCAATGGCGACTAAAATCTTACTCAGCATTTTTAGGAACCTCCTGTAGATTTGGCAAGACGATGTTCTATCTCTGCAACGGCCAGGGTGCTTTTTAGCACAGAGCCGGGGTTGAGGCTGAAAGAGGAATATCTTGGATGCCAACCTGCTCAAATTCAAGGATGAAATCAGTATCGATGGTGGTAGTTGGAGTCGAATATATGGTTTGTACCATGAGAACCCAATCCAAGAGACAAACTATAGAAGGACCTTTAGTGGCTTCCAACCCGATTTATGCCTGAATAGTTTGAGGAACTTATGAGGATCGAGGATGCACGTATCTTTTCATTAAATCAATGACCTGCTCCAGCTGAATATCGCTATCTATGCGAAAATTAACTTAGGGCAGGTAGGTTTTTCAAACTGTCCTAACGCCGCCTAAGCCTAATCTCAAGCGAGTAGGTTGTTTCCCTTCAGTAAAATTTTCTTCAAATCTCCCGACTTGGACTACGGCTTAGCAAACAGCGATGGCAGCTATGCCAAGAGGAGGATGCTATGAAAGGTTTCTATCTCACTGTATTGTCCCTGTTGCCTGCTTTGCTATTCACAGGGTCTGCCCTGGCTGGCAGAGGTCCCG
>JBCDDJ010000648.1:0-3207 GCA_039180385.1 Cyanobacteria bacterium P01_G01_bin.38
CATGGGCTCTTCTACGACCTCTGCCCCATCGGCGGGCTCCATGGCCTCGGTGTCCATATCATCGACGGCAGGTGTCACCTCTTCAGCGGTTTCAAGCGTTTCAACAGGAGCGGACTCCATCGCTTCAGGTTTTGCTTCGTCGGTGAGCTCTGCTGTCTCTTCGACCGTAGTGGTCTCCAGCGCACTGGCCGCTCCGGGCTTGACTTGAGCAAAAGAAACAGAAGCAGTGAGGGTGGTCGTAGCAGCCAATCCCAAAGAGAATAAAAGCGTCTTTGTTAATGTCTTAGCTTGCATGGCGCGCATACAAACCTCCTTAAATATCTGAGTGGTCAAAAACTTGAATCATTATGTAATCGTTGTCCACAGTCAGCCTTGTAATTTGCCGTCAGAGAAAACCTCAAGTTTTCAAGCTGAATGTGGTTTAACAGCCATATCAGGAACAATTTGCTGTTTATTTCCGTCTTGCTGCAACACTCTAACGAGATAATTACTCGTCTACGTTTAACTGCTCGAGGAATACCTTAACCCAAATCAATCAAGTTTTCATGAAACTTTGTAAAAAAAAGATTAGATTGATTGCTGATAGGTTGCCTAAACGCTTGTCCCATACTCATCTAACGCTTGATAGATGAAATCACGGGGAATTTGTTGGAGAATATAAATCAGGTCTACCCAAGTTCACAATTCGCGTTCAGGGGCAGTTCAAACTCAAGGACAAAACTGAATGCGGTCTGAATAATATCCCCACTCACAGGCAGGCATATGCTTGAGCTATATACGTTTGAGGCATCTCACTATAGTGAGAAGGTTCGGCTAGTTCTGGACTATAAACAGTTGCCCTATAAAACCATTGAGGTAACCCCCGGTGTGGGTCAAGTCGATCTCTACCGAATATCGGGACAGCGCCAGGTGCCTGTCCTTAAAGACGACAGTACTGTGGTACCCGACTCAACTGCGATCGCAAAATATCTCGATCAAACCTATCCCAACCGACCACTCATCCCCACGGAGGCCAAACAGCGAGGCCTGTGCCTGATGATGGAAGCCTGGGCGGACGAATCGATTGGGTTAAACGCCCGTAAAGCCATGATTGGCGCATTTAACCAGCATCCTAACTTCAGAACAGCCCTGCTGCCCGCGTCTACTCCTGACCTGCTAAAAACCCTGGTCGGTGCTGTCCCCGGTGATGTTTTGAGCCTGCTCGGCACTGGCGCTGGGTTTGGCCCTGACGCAGTTAAAACCGCCACAGATATTTTGCGACAGGATTTAGAAGCCCTGTGTCTGATCTTGGCCGAAAGCCCTTACCTGGTCGGTGAGCAGCCTACCCTGGCCGATTTTGCAGTGGCAGGCCTCTCTATGTATATCAAGTTTCCGGCGCGTCAATACCTCGATTTACCCGAGGGTATCTGCGGCAAGGGCATCCCTGGCCTCGCCGATACCGATGAATTTAAGCCGTTTTGGGACTGGCGCGATCAACTCTATACAGACTATAGAAAAACTCGAGGCAGCGACCCCAGTCGCTCATCTGGGCCGGTTAAGATTGGCATTGATTAGTCAGACGCTGGGCCAGTCGTCTGTCAATGTCCAATTCCTAGCCAACTTTATAACGTGTCACCGGCCCCCCTGCCCATCGAAGTCGATAACAGGCACCCTCAACCGCGTACACTATAAGGCTGTAGCTACCGTTAGAGCCCATGGTCGTGATCGCTGAAAAGCTGCAATCGCTGCTGAGCGCTGAGCAAGTCATTCAAGGCGCTGACTTAGATCAATATTGGCAGCATCGGCTCATAGCCGCTGGTCTTGAGGTGTCTTCCGGCTGTGTCAGCTTTCCCCAATCTGAAGCAGAGTTGGCGGCTGTGGTTAAGGTTTGTGCCCAACATCACTGGCAGATTTTGCCCTGCGGCAATGGCTCAAAGTTAGGCTGGGGCAACCCCGCCAAGCATATAGATGTTGTTGTTAGTACGGCCAGACTCAATCGAGTCATCGACCATTGGGTAGAAGACTTTACCGTCCGGGTTGAGGCTGGGGTTGGGTTTGCCACTTTGCAACAGCAGCTAGCGCAGCATCGACAATTTTTAGCCCTAGATCCGCTCTGCGCCCCAGCCGCCACCCTGGGTGGCATTGTCGCCACCGCTGATACAGGCTCCCTGCGACAGCGCTACGGCAGCGTCCGCGATATGCTGATCGGGGTCCAGTTTGTTCGCCACGACGGCGAAATTGTTAAGGCGGGCGGGCGCGTAGTCAAAAACGTCGCCGGTTACGACCTGATGAAACTCATGACCGGAGCCTACGGCACCCTTGGCATACTCACCCAGCTCACCCTACGCCTCTTTCCCCAACCCGAATATTCCCAAACCGTCGCGGTTACCGGCAGCGCCGACGCCATTCGCAAAGTCGCCCTCGAGGCCAGACTCTCCGGTCTCACCCCCGTCGCCCTAGACATCCTGGCCGGGGCCTCTCCCCTTTCCCCCTTGCCCCTTTCCCCCTATGTTCTCATCGCTCAATTTCAGGGCATTTCAGCCGGTGCCCAAGAGCAAATCGATCGCCTTCGCACCCTTGCAGAAACTGCCGGTGCCCAAATTCAAACCGTAGAGGAAACCCTCTGGCCAGCGATCTCAACCGCCTTGGTCACCCATCCCGACACTAGCGTGCTCTGTAAGGTGGGGATGCTACCCACCCAGGGCATTGACTTTTTACAATTAGCAGAGGCTCTCTTGCCAGAGGGCTGGTTAGCCCGGTTGCACAATGCCAGCGGAGTCGGGTTGCTACGATTTGAGGCCAGCCAGAAAACCGCTGACTTAATTGGGAAATTGCGAGCTAACTGTGAAACCCATCAAGGGTATCTCACCCTTCTGCAAGCGCCCTCAGACGTTAAACAGCAGATAGATATCTGGGGGTACTCAGGTAATGCCCTGGGCATCATGCAAAAGCTCAAAGCCAACTTTGACCCCCAGGGCCTCTTTAATCCCGGTCGCTTTGTGGGTGATATCTAGTTTGAGCTCACTTGGTTTTGGCTCACTCGGTTTTAGCTCAAACCAACATCTCATTCGCAGAAGGCGTTTCTAAATATTGACCCAGTTGGCGCTGCAAGCGATCGCGGGCCCGCGCAATTCTCGATTTGACGGTCCCCAGTGAAACTCCGGTGATGTCAGCAATTTCTTCGTAGGTTAAGCCTTGCAGCTCACGCAAAGTGATGGTCATGCGAAA
>JBCDDJ010000649.1:0-3188 GCA_039180385.1 Cyanobacteria bacterium P01_G01_bin.38
AGGACAACCAGACTATATTTGCCCTGATCTACCACAGCGCGGGTATGCTCCCAAAGCTGCTGTAGCGCCGCTCTGGCCTCATCATCTGTGGTCGTCTCGGTAATGCACCCAGCGTAGCTGCATCTGAGCCAGTCTAGAGTTTGGCCCATCTGCATAGGATGGTCAGGGCCTTGATGAATGCCGCCCTTTAAAAACTGCACTAACAGCACCGAACGCCCCTGCTCAGCCGCCCGCAGGGCCTGCACCATCACATTGGTAAAAAAGCTCCGATGCACACAGGTAAACACCTGTAGCGTGCCCGAAATGGCATGGAGCAAGGGATGCCGGATCACCTTGGCAGCTCCTTGAGCAGAACTCACAGCCCTAAGCTGAGAAACCATAGTCGACTCTTTTTTAAGACGCCCTAAATATAGCGTATTAACCCAGGTTATTAACGAATCTAAACACTAGATATCCTTAAGAACATCTCATTGAGATTCATTTGTACTATATCAAAAAAGGGGGCCCGATTGTCCGCTAACCGGCTAGTCACTTGGCTGTCCTGGCTTGGGTAGCCGCTTGGACGGCAAGAACATCGTTTGTAGGATGCGATCGCGCACTTCGCAACTGTCATAACAATCGCTATTTGGACAGGCCAATTTTGCAGGTGTACCTGTGCTACCCAAGGCACCTGTCTGTCCTCAATATAATGCTGCTGAGACAGGGATTTACTCTAGGGATCCCTTGTCTTAACCAAGGTGCTCTACGAAATGTTTACCCCATGGCATTTTCTTGACGACCCTCTAAAGCAGCAAGACTCATGAGAAATAAAAAAATATTTGGGTTTGCAATTTTGGGTTTAGTGCTGAGTGGTCTCTTAGCCCAGCCTGCTATCTGGGCAGGGGGTGAGGGTTTACCTGACTCTCAAAAGGCGCATGCCCGGCCAACAGAGCCTGGGTTGAGTGGTGTTGTTTATGTTGCTCAAAACCAAACGTGGCGTGAAGCCACTATTCAAGGAGCGGTTGGGCAATCGTCTGGTGGCCCGTGGGTTTGGAGCTACGATGTCCAATATCTAGATGGCTCCGGTGAAACAGAATCCGATGTCGTGACGACTCGCATTCGCACCCTTGAGCAGGCGGTGGCCGCGGGGCTCACGACCAACACGTATACGCTCTCAAGCCAGGCGGGGATTGACAGTGCCCTCGAAACCCATAACCAGGAGAGACGATTGTTAAGCCTGCCTGAACTATCCTGGTCAGCTGATTTAGCTGTTAGCGCTGAGCAGTGGGCCAAGACCTTGTTGCAACGAGATCGACTAGAGCATAGTCCGGCTAATCTTCGCAACAATGGTGCAACAGGAGAGAACCTCACCAGCTTGCAAAGCAGCGCCCCGGGAGGAGCCTACAGTACACCGGAGCGAGCGATTGGCCGATGGCTAGACGAGCGTGATTTCTACGACTATGACACAAATACCTGTGTTGCCGGAGAACAGTGTTACCATTACACCCAAATCGTCTGGGAGGGGACAACAGAGGTAGGTTGTGGCGTTGCTCGTACCCAGGAAGCGACGAAGGAAGTCTGGGTGTGCCAATATGCCCCTGGGGGCAACGTCATTGGGCAGCGTCCTTACTAGCCAGGGGTGGGACTAGTTAAGTTGAGTCCAACACTATCGTTTTCTGTTGGACATTGGCGAGCATGCGGATCACGACTTCGCCGCCGCATTGAATTATCCCGAAGACCGGCGGCTTTTCTTTTTCGAGCGTGCCCCGACCCCGAAACCCTTTGAGTTTCCGACGTCGACCTTTGCGGCCTTTTTTTTCACAGCTTCAGGTTGGCCTTTGTGGCCTGCAGTGAGATAGACTTCATCAAACTCGACTTCCCCCGATAGTTGAACCTCGGGTCGAGGGTTGGCAATCGCTTGACGCAGCTCACTCGTCATCTGATAGACATCATCTTTGTGCAAGCTCAACTCTTGCGCAATCTGCTGATTTGACAGGTTAAGTCCCATCCAGTACAGACAAGCTATCCAAGTTTGTCATGGTTGATGACGGCCCGCAAAAAGACTGTCGGTTAAGTCGTCGAACGGGCGACCACACTCGTGACAGGTATATCGTTGACGCGCTGGTTGGCGGTTATGCTTGCCGCGTTTAACCATTGAAGACGAGCCACATTGCACACAGCAAATGCCCTCGGGCCAGCGCATTTGACGGAGGGTTTCGTAACACTTCGCTTCATCCATCAATACCACCAGGGTCAGCATGGCTTTATCGTAAATAAGGCTAGACGCACGATCTATCTGACAACCATCGCTCTGCCAATGTTCTATCTCACCTCCTTGAAACAGCTATTGAGCCATTGCACGCACGGTAGCAATCCAGGGCGATCGCAACTCGTACCCAATTCATTTGGATAAGCTCTCGACAAAGATATGAGGTTCAGCAAAGCCCAACTTGCTGAAAGCTCACAGCTCAGCAAATCGATCTGTAGCTTCCACCAATGCACTGACAATCCCCTTCTCAGTCGCAGAGTGCCCCGCATCAGGAATCACGATCAGCTCTGACTCAGGCCAGGCGCGGTTTAGCTCCCAGGCGGAGGTCATTGGGCACACCACGTCATAGCGCCCCTGCACAATCACACAAGGGAGATGGCGAATTTTGTGGACGTTGCATAACAGCTGATCGTCGGGGGAAAAGAAACCGCTGTTGATGAAATAGTGGCACTCGATCCGGGCAAAGGCTTCGGCAAAGGTGTCCTCGCCAAAGCGGTCAATCAGGGCGGGGTCAGGGATGAGTTTGCTGGTGCTGGCCTCCCAGATTGACCAGGCGCGGGCGGCTGCTTGGCGTACCTGGGGGTCTTTGCTAGTGAGGCGCTTGTAATAAGCGCTGAGCAAGTCAGCGTGCTCCTCTGGGGGGATGGCAGCAAGATAGTGCTCCCAGGCATCGGGGAAAAGGTAGCTGGCTCCCTCCTGGTAAAACCAGCGGATTTCTTTGCGGCGCAGCATAAAGATGCCTCGCAAAATCAGACCGGCACAGTAAGCGGCATGGGTCTGGGCATAGGCCAGGGCCAGGGTGCTGCCCCAGCTGCCGCCAAAGACGGTCCATTGAGGAATATTGAGGTGCGATCGCAACCGTTCAATATCCCCCACCAAATCCCAGGTACTATTCTCCGCCAACTCGGCGTGGGGCGTGCTTTTGCCACAGCCGCGCTGA
>JBCDDJ010000650.1:0-3174 GCA_039180385.1 Cyanobacteria bacterium P01_G01_bin.38
AGGGTAGCCGATCGGATCGCAGACAAAACTGGCTGGGGGGAGGCCATCGTCGGCGCGGTGATTCTCGGCGGTAGCACCTCACTACCTGGCATCATTACCTCCGTCAGCACAGCCTACCAAGGTTATGCCGAGCTAGCCGTGAGTAATGCCGTGGGCGGTATCGCCGCTCAAACTGCGTTTCTAGCCGTGGCAGATATCGTCTATCGTAAAGCTAATTTAGAGCACGCGGCGGCCTCCATTGCCAACCTGCTCCAGGGCACGCTGCTGGTGACGCTGTTGGCGATTCCGATGGTGGCCTATGCAGGGCCTGATGTGAGCTGGCTAGGGGTTCACCCCGCTACGGTGCTGCTGGTCTCAGGCTATTTCTTTGGCATTCGGCTGGTGGCTCAAGCTCGAGCAGAGAAGATGTGGATGCCTAAGGAGACGGAACGCACGGTGCTGGATGAGCTAGAAGACGAGGCGCTAGATACCCGGCTAAGTTCACTCATAGGTCGATTTGTCCTTCTGGCTGGGCTGGTGGCCGTGGCAGGCTATCTGATCGCAGAGTCAGGGGTTGCGATCGCAACCCAAACAGGGCTGTCTGAGTCTCTCGTGGGCACTATTTTAACCGCTGTCGCCACGTCGATTCCGGAGTTGGTCACCACAATTGCCGCCGTGCGCTGCGGGGCCCTTTCCCTGGCGGTGGGCGGCATCATTGGCGGCAATTGCTTTGACTTACTGTTTATTGCCTGCTCAGATATTGCCTATCGCGACGGCTCTATCTACAGTGCAATCACTGAGCGGCAGGTTTTTATTATGGGTCTAACCATTTTGATGACCGGAGTGCTATTGCTGGGTTTGCTCAAGCGTGAGAAGTATGGGTTTGCCAAAATTGGGTTTGAGAGCCTACTGATTTTGTTGTTCTACGTGAGCGGTGTAGGCGCATTGTTCATCATGAGTTAAGGCTGAGCTAAATTATACCCTCAGGCAGACATCACCTTCGCTATCAGAGCGATACTCTATGGACAGAATTGAGGAGAGCCAGCCGCTTGTCTCAAGATCCGCTGTCATCAAATTACTTACAAAAGTTTTACCCATGTTTGTCAAACACCGCGAAGATCAAACCCTAATTAAGGTGCTAGATACTGAGACCCTGTTTAGCCCCTTTGAAGACACCATCCAGGGACGGCGACAGGCCGGTGAAGCAGAGCAGCCGCCCCAGTCCTTCAGGAAGGCACAGCTGATATTTCCATCGGGCGAGTCTTTACCTCAATGCTGGATTGACCCAGACTATCGGCAGGCATCGGTGGGCTGAGACATGGCCCTTGGTTGAAGTATGTCGGTGATGCCGACTACTTTTAGACGGGATGATTACGCGCTTTGGGCCAATCGTGGCCCAAAGCCATCTTTGATGGAAATGAAATATAGATAAATCATCCGCAATTTATCGGGGGCGTGAAACAGCTTCCCGACAGCTCCACTGCTGAGACAGCGGTAGGAAGATTTTAGTTAACTACACATATTATGGCGACACTTATTGCAAAAGCCACAGCATACTCAGTTGAGCTTGGACTTATGACTGCCGACTTTGTTGCAGCAGACTATGCACCCGATTCAGCAATTTTTCGATATCAAACGGCTTGCGAATAAAGCCGTTAGCCCCTGCCTTTAAGGCTTTGGCTGCGCTAGTTCCCTCGTGGGCGGTGATCAGCAAAATGGGAATATAGGGTAGGTCTGGATTCTGACGAATACGGCGAGTTACCTCGTAGCCATCCATATCTGGCATCATCACATCTAACAAGATTAGATCGGGAGGAGATGCCTCAATAGTTTCGAGGGCAGCTTGTCCGCTGTCAGCGCAGCACAAGTGATAATACTCTACTTCACTTAAAACAGCTTCTAACAAAAACAAGTTGTCCGGTGTATCATCGACCGCCAGGATTTTTATGGGCTTAGAGACAGTCATAGGAGTTGATGCTTCTTAAAGAAATTGTTAGTAAAAGCCAGTCGGCCCAGATTGGATTGCCTGAATGACCCGTAGGAAAGCAGTATTTTTTATTGTGTAAATAGTTTAATTTATGAGAGGTTTAGTAACCCTCTGGCTATGGGCTGAAGCCGTACAGGTTATCTAGATAGAAAAGGACGCAGCATTCTGAATGCTACGTCCCCATGATTATCGTGACCGTCCGAGAATAGAGCGTGCTAACTAGTGACGCCCAAACCACTTTGCTGCAACGGCCCCGAGCGCTGCCCCAACAATCGGGTTGCTCAGAAATTTTACCAGCGATGGCTGATCGGCCAGAACCTCTTTGAAAATGTCAGGGTGCGCATGATAGACGAACGAAGCCAGTTTGGTAACATCGTCCTCTTTCATCCGACGAGGGTGATGGGTCGAAAGGCTTAGCTGCTTTTCCAAGGAACGTTCATCTAGACCGCGCTCTTTTAAATGCTTGAAAAAATCTCGAGCTACATCATCCCGCTCATTCGGTTTGATTTTAGAGATGGCCTGTCGCAGTTCGGGCTCCATTTGGCGAACCGATACTTGCTCAGGATGGAACGCCTTGCCGAATAAAGAGCGGCGTTCATCCCGTGAAGATCGCCTGGCAAAGTCGTCAAAGTTCTCGTACTCTCTGTTTGAATCAGTATCCTGGCCATCAAGGGAATCAACATTCCCCTGGGCCAAATCTTTCATAATTTCGCGCTTGTATCTGTCACTGCTAGACATTGGGTTACAGTCTCCTGAAATGTATGGGTATTTTGGTTCCTAGTGATGGTCTGACGACTACTGGTAAACCACTTGATTGGAAGCGTCGTCGTACCTGGCTGTTAAAATTAGTTCCTTGTCAGGGGCATAAACCAACACTGTCAGATCGCGATCGGTAAACTTGTTACGGAACCCCTGGAGGAGTGACTTTGTCAGAGTACGAACCTCGTCAGGGCGCACATCGGGAGAGATAACCACGCCAAGTTTCTCGTTGTCACGTACATAGGCATCAGAAATGAGCCCTTTTGCCGTGGTAACCACCCAGTCGCCATAGGTTTGGCCAGCGGTCGTATCACCCCGCTCTAACTGCTGGTAGGCTGGCAGGGCGGTAGGTTGATCAACTTGAACTGTACTGCCGCAAGCAGATGCGGTCAGCAGAGTAACGGTTAGCATCAGAGCCACCACAGCTGTTCGAACAGATCTGAAAAAAG
>JBCDDJ010000651.1:0-3171 GCA_039180385.1 Cyanobacteria bacterium P01_G01_bin.38
ACTCAAAGCCCTAGAGCGCAAACAAACGCTTCAAACGCTTTCTCGCCCAGATAACGGGGTTGCTGTCATCCTCGGCGGCGTCTACCAGATTTAAGGCACGCATTTCTTTTTGGCGATCGGCGAGTTCGGCTTTGTGTTTGCCCATCTCACGTAAAATCAGCTCTGCTAGATCTGGGTAGCGGCGCAGCAGTTTTGAGAAGCCCTGTTGGCTAATGACGAATAGCAGAGCACTGTCAGCGACACGGGCGGTAGCGGTACGGGGGATGCCCAACAACAGGGCGACTTCGCCAAAAAAGTGACCGGGTTTTAGGTCGGCTAGGTGGCGATCGAGTTTTTCGGCGACGATGTCGATGCTGCCTTCGAGGATGACGTAAAAGGCATTGCCGGGGTCGCCTTCTCGAAAAAGGATGCTGCCGGTGGGGCGACGTTGACGATAGCCGATTTCGATTAGCTGGCGAAGTTCCAGGTCACTAAAGCTCTCGAAGTAGCTCACCTGGCGCAGTAGCTCGCGCAGGCTGGGCATGGTGCTGGCGGGGGTCGCCGGAGGGGCTTGAAGGCTGGGGTCTTGGTGAGACGCCTGGAGGGCTTTGGGGTTGCGCAGCCAAAGATCGAGTTGGGGAAAGGCGATTTGAATACCCTGCTGGCGTAGGTTGTGCTCAATAATGAAATGCAGCGAACTTTGGGTGTCAAACCGCTGGTTAAAGTCCACCCAGACCCAGAGTTCAAACTGTAGGGCATGGTCACCAAAGGCCATAAACATGGCTTTGGGCATGGGTTGGGCACAAACAGAGGGTTCCATGTAGGCTGACTTGAGCAGCACTTCGGTCACCAGGGTGGGCTCACTACCGTAGGCAACCCCAACCGGAATCTTGAGACGGGCGATGGGGGTGTCATAGCTCCAGTTGAGGACGCGGTTGCGGATCAGCTGACTGTTGGGAATCACCACGTCACCATTGTCGAGGGTTCGAATGATGGTGGAGCGCAGCTTGACTTCCATGATCCTGCCGAGCAGTCCGCTAAAGCGATAGTCGTCGAGTTCAACCAGATCGCTGACTTTTAGGGTGCGCTCAAAAATGAGGATCAGCCCACTCAAGAAATCATCCACAATGTGCTGTAGACCAAAGCCAATGCCGACACCGAGACCGCCGATGATAATACCCAAGGAGGTGAGGTTGATACCAGAATTTTGCAGGGCGACGATGATTGCGATCGCACCAATAAAGTAGCTAAACAGCGTTGCGATCGCTTCTCGGTTACTCGCATCGATGCCAACGCGGGTCAGGAGTTGGCGTTTGAGAAAGTTTTTAATCAGGCCAATCGTAAAAAAGATCAGCGCCAGCGTGACGATCAGCTTGAGTAGCAATAAAAGCGTGATCTTAGTTCCGCCAATCCAAAAAAGCCGCGTATTTAGAAATTCGTTTAGAAACTCAGCACCTGAGTAGAGCAGATCGACCATCACGATTTTCCTATCTCTACGCCATGTTAAACCTTGACCCTATCCAACTCCATCGTTTGCCTGGATAGGAAAAACTCAAGTGATTGAACTGGATAGGAAGGCTCTACTCCTAGTCTCTACAGCCCAGGGGTTCATACATCCGACCCATTTTCAGTATGGCCTTCTGACACCTGGGCTGTGGGAGTCTGACCGCCGAGGGCTGTGGTGATCGCATCGACCACCCGCGCCACCTCTGTAATCGCCATGTCTACACCTTTAACTCGCTGCCCTTTGGGAATCAACGCCCGCTTAAAGCCCAGCTTAGCGGCTTCTTTGAGCCGCAGCTCCATTTGAGACACCGGGCGCACCTGCCCGCCCAGGCCAACTTCACCAATCAGCACCAGCTCAGGGTCTACAGTGCGATCGCGAAAACTCGCCGCCACTGAGATGGCAACGCCTAAATCCGCCGCCGGTTCCCCCACATTTAACCCACCCGAAGACGCCACATAGGCATCTAGTTTTGAGAGCGGAATGCCCACTCGCTTCTCCAGCACCGCCAAAATTTGCAGCAGCCGATTGTGCTCCACCCCTGTGGCTGAACGACGCGGCGAACTATAGCTGGTGGGACTCACCAATGACTGAATCTCCACTACCAGGGGTCGTGTCCCCTCACAGGCCACAATCGTGGCAATCCCCGGCACCTGCTCATCCCGATTGCCCAAAAACAGCTCCGACGGGTTGGTGACTTCTTCTAGCCCCCGGTCTACCATCTCAAAGACGCCCAGCTCGTGGGTAGCCCCAAATCGATTTTTCACCGACCGCAGCAGCCGATGGCTGGCAAACCGATCGCCCTCAAAATAGAGCACAGTATCCACTAAGTGTTCGAGCACTTTGGGGCCTGCGATCGCACCCTCCTTAGTCACATGGCCCACAATAAACAGCGAAATATTCTCCCGCTTAGCAATCTGCATCAGCGCCGACGTACACTCCCGCACCTGGGCCACCGACCCCGGCGCTGAAGTCAGCGCCCCATAAAACAGCGCCTGGATGCTGTCGATCACTGCGACTCTGGGACGCAGGGACTCGAGTTCCATCAAGATGGTTTCGAGGTCGGTTTCGGGAAGCAAATATAGGCTGGCTTCGGAGTTGGAGTGAGGGGGTGAAGGGGTGAGGGGGTGAGGGGGTGAGGGGTCAGAAGGTAGGAGATTAGGACCAGCGTCTTTCCTCCCCTGCTCCCCTTGCTCCCCTGCTCGCCTTTCCCCTTTCGCCTTTCCCCTTTTGCCTTTTCCCCTTCGCCTTTCCCCCTCACTCCCAATCCCTAGTCGCTGCGATCGCAACTTAACCTGCTGCCCCGACTCCTCTGCACACACGTACAAAATCGGCTGATCCTGAGCCAGCTGATTAGCAACCTGCAACAGCAGTGTGGATTTGCCAATGCCGGGGTCACCGCCCACCAAGACAAGGGAACCGGGCACAATGCCGCCGCCGAGGACGCGGTCTAGCTCCTGATAGCCCGAGGGCAGCCGCAGCTGGGGGTGGTCTTCGATTTGCGCAAACGTTTGGGCGAGGCGGGGTTTAGGGGCTGCTTTGGTCGTGCGATGGGATTGCGATCTCATGCTAGGCCGCGCTTTGGTGTCAACGGGGGCAACAACTTGCTCCACCAAAGTATTCCAACTGCTGCAAACAGGGCATTTACCAAAATACTGCGAAGCCTCAGCCCCACATTCGTTGCAGAC
>JBCDDJ010000652.1:0-3159 GCA_039180385.1 Cyanobacteria bacterium P01_G01_bin.38
ATTCCAGCCGTAGGTCTCATAGCGAGTGGCCACTTCCTCGGCTGTGAGCCCCTTCTCCGGGTTACTCTTAAGACGTTCAATCACCTCATGGGCAGGCAGCCCATGATAGGAGCAAGATTGCGACTGAGTTAGCATCATGAAGTTTAAAGATCCTCTGGAAAACTCTCTTAACAATTCGCCAGAGGATTCTCTTATGGCTATCAGTTGATGCTAGCAAAGCCCGGTCTTGATCTGCACTTTTACGTATAGAATGTGTGCATCGTGATAATAGACATGTTTAGATCTACTGAGATGGAGTCGTCACAGGCGGTTCGCTCACCATGGATGTTGCCATTGCGATCGCATCTTCTAGAGAAAACATATCTATTTTATACGACAGCGCATAAAGTGAGCCATCTTGGACCCATTGCACTGCGCCAAAGCCCCCGCCTTCTGAAGAATAGCCCTGGATATCATTGCCCAGACCCACCGGCGTCAGCGTATCGTCTCCCGGTGGGGGCCAATAGGGAGGTTCTGCTGTAACCGCAATATTAAGGCCCAGACAGCTGACATCTTCGCAGTCAGGGGCTGTCACCAGGCGAAGGACTAAGATGCCAAAATGTTGGGTAGCCGATGGATACAGCTCAACATCAGACGGGACAGAGTTGGGCAGCCTGATCGGATGAGCGATAGGCGCTGTAGAGAGATCCTCAAGAATTGGCTCAAAGACAGGCGCAGGGGCAGCCAGGACGGGCAACCCAACCAGCAACCTACTGCTGACACCTAGCCCCAAACCGACTCCAAACTTAAAGATCTGATTGAACCCCCTTTTGACTGAAAACACAACCCATTTCCTACCTTAGGAGACCTATCTAGCTTGACTTTTGAAGTTTTAACCAGCATCACCCATCTGGCCAATTTTTAAGTATGTCAGTCGTTTGGCATAAATGCTGCGATCGCATCAACCTCAATTTTGAGATCCGGTGAAAACAGTTGCCTGACCTGAATCAGCGAACTGGCTGGGAGATTGTCTTGATAGGTGCTAAATAAGACGTCTCTAAATTTATCAATCTCGCCAAACTCGGTGACAAAGATCGTCACCTTGAGCAGATTTTCAAAGCCGGTGCCTTCTGCCTCGAGGATACTTCCCAATTGGTTAAACACCGCGTCAGCTTGGGTGGGCAAATCCTGATCCTGCGCAGGGGTGTTGAAGGCCGTTAAGCCCGACAGAAACAGCAAACCGTTGTAGGCTACCCCATGGACATATGGCCCGACAGGGGCGTCAAGGTGAGGATAATTTTTGCGCTCAACTGGCATAGTATCATCTACTCCTATCGCTTTTTCATGGGCCATGGTTAAACCAGCGGCAGCAATCGCCCCTGTGGTGACAACCTGTCGTCGTTTGAAGTAAATCACAGTCACATCTCCTGAGAAAACGGCTAAATTTCAACGATTGACACTGCTCATGTCGGGATAGCGCTCACCTGCGGCAAAACCCTGGGGTGCAACTGTCTCAATGCGTTCAAGATCTGCTGGAGTAAGTTCGATATCGGCAGCGGCGGCATTTTCTTCCAGGTATTTGCGGCGTTTAGTGCCAGGAATGGGGACGATATCTTCGCCTTTTGCCAGGAGCCATGCGATCGCAAGCTGACTGGCCTTCACCCCTTTCTCCTGAGCAATTACCTGCACCTGCTCCACCACCGCCAGATTCTTAGCAAAGTTCTCGCCTTGAAAGCGTGGGGAGTTTCGACGATAGTCATCTGCT
This sequence comes from Cyanobacteria bacterium P01_G01_bin.38, assembly GCA_039180385.1. Lineage (GTDB taxonomy): Bacteria > Cyanobacteriota > Cyanobacteriia > Phormidesmidales > Phormidesmidaceae > SIO4C1. The sequence goes on from JBCDDJ010000652.1 coordinate 1,745, forward strand.
GCGAGATCATCCAGGCTTTTAATCGCACCAGAGAGAAATCCTCGACCCAGAGGGCTGTAAGGGACAAACCCAACCCCAAGTTCACGCACCGTGGGCAGGATGTCATCCTCTGGATCGCGACTCCAGAGAGAATATTCTGTCTGGAGTGCCGTAATCGGATGCACCGCATGCCCCCGACGCAGGGTAGCCGGGGCAGCTTCGGACAGTCCTAAGTAGCGCACCTTGCCCTGCTGCACCAGTTCAGCCATGGCACCGACGGTGTCTTCAATGGGAACCGTTGGATCAACCCTGTGCAGATAGTAAAGGTCAATCACATCTACCCCTAACCGCTGAAGGGAGGCATCACAGGCCTGGTGGACATATTCTGGTTTGCCGTTGATCCCCGCAAAGCCGCCGTCTGCGGTGCGAATAACGCCAAATTTGGTCGCTAACACGGCCTGCTCGCGTCGGCCTTTGAGGGCTCTGCCGACGAGCTGTTCGTTTGTATGGGGGCCATACATATCAGCGGTGTCGAGGAAGGTAACGCCGATATCCAGGGCGTGGTGGAGGGTTGCGATCGCTTCTGCCTCATCAATTCGCCCGCTGTAAAATTCAGACATGCCCATACAGCCCAGGCCAATGGCCGAGACTTCAAGTTCTGGGCCAAGTTTGCGCGTTTTCATCTTTTCATTCTCCAAGTGCTTGTAAATTTATCTTTCTCTCAGCAAAAACTTGTTTGACCACAGCCATGCCATTTAGCGCAGAGGGAAACCCGGCGTAAACAGCCATCTGCATGACGATTTCAACAATTTCTTTGGCAGTGCAACCGACATTCAAGGCTGCATGAACATGCACCTTGAGCTGAGGTTGAGCATTCCCTAAAGCCGTCAGGGCAGCAATCGTGGCAATTTCCCTCGATTTCAAATCTAACCCAGGACGAGAATAAATATCGCCAAACGGGAATTCGATCACATAGCGTGCTAAATCAGGGGCAATCTCCTTTAGGCTCTCAATCACCTTCTCACCTGCTTCACCGTCAATTTTTTTCAACTGTTGCCAACCCTCCTGATAGCGATCAGAGGGCACAGATTGATGATTTGCAATAGTTTTCATAAAGTTCTCCTAAATGAATAAATTAGAAGGTAGGGGCATGGCTCCGCTTGTCTTGAATGCCCCTTGGGCTATACGCCCCTACGGCAGATAAGTAGCTAAGGGATCTGCAATTAAATACCCCCCCCTTTGCTCCCTCTGCCCCCTCTGCTCCCCCCGCTTATCCTCTACGGGGGCTTTATTTTTACGCCGATCCCTAAGGGGATCCCCGCGAGAAATTAATGAGGAAAATCTGGCTAGAGAACTTTCTTAGAAAATTTTTGTTCCACTTCCTTATAATGTTGGATTTTCCAATCGATCACAGCAAGGTTTTCCTGTAGCTGCTG
>JBCDDJ010000653.1:0-3142 GCA_039180385.1 Cyanobacteria bacterium P01_G01_bin.38
AATCCCACCAGTGTCAGCATGGCTACATCACAAATCAGGCTAGACGCACGATCTATCTGACGACGATCGCTCTGCCAATGTTCTATCTCAACTCCTTGAAACAGCTATTGAGCCGTCTTCTATTAAGAAGTCCCCGTATACCCATATTCGGGCATTATTATAGAGATCGCTAAGAATAGGTTTTCGAGCTCCAGATTTGTCCCAAGGTTGAAGATCAGAGTCTAATTCACAAAAACCGACCCAAGGATGTCCCGCTCGCTGCAACTCTTCAGATTTAACTAATACAGCCGCTAAAACTGCCAAGTCATAGGGCTTTAGGGAAAGATTTATTGCCCCAATCAATACTTGGCGCTCCAGCATGGGTTCTGACAGTGGAAAAATGCTCAGTCCAGGATGTTTCGCTAAAACATCCAATCGTTCTGAAACTTTCGTCAGTTCATTGGCGACTAACCCATCAAATTGGTCAAATACTCGAAATGCTGCCTTTGCATCCTCAAGGCTGACTCGGCCTTTGTCCCTTGCCCATCTAACAAACTTGCGTAAGTCCTCCGAGCGAGAGCGAGGTCTGAACCGTCGAGGTACAGTTTCGCGGGCTTCTGCTAAGCAGATTGCGGGAACAAACAGCTTAAGTTCACCAGCGTCAGCTCGTTGAAGTAGCTGAATCGCCTGTGGACTTTGCAAATGTGCCGGGGCAGTAACATCTACAACCCAGTTCGTTTCAACTAAAACTACCTTAGGCTTCAACTGGCTACTCTACTCCACCTTGGACCAGCAGCCCTAATTTCGCCAAGTCGGAGCAGGCTCATAATGGGCTCTCCAAAAAGCTCTCTTAAGTCACTTGGCAAATTTTCTAGATTAGAAGTCAGTTTTAGGTTCTCAAGCCACCGTTGAACTCGCGATTCAAACTCGAGAGTATGTACTCCTCTCCATTGCTCGTCTGCAGGGGGTAGTAAAGCGTCTGGAAGTTTTGCTTCACCCACTACATCAATTGACTCACCATAGGCCTTCTCTAAAGAGTCACGGAGAAGAAAAATATGCTCACCAGATACGGCTAACCCCACTGAACAGCCGATAGACGCCATCAGGTGCCTAAGTTGATCGATAGCGCTTTTACTGCGAACACTGCTATTGCTGAGTTGTACCTCAACGAGCATCAGATATTCCCCATCAGGGTCTATCACGACAATATCTGGATGTACTGCTTTCATAGCTGCATTGTAGCATCGCCTAATGTAGTCTCTGAGGCTGACTGACGAGGGTTGTCTTTGGATCATTCTGCTTTTTGCGGCGGGTGATAGGTGATGTTTATAAGCGCTTCAAGCGCTCAATCCGTGAGCACAATGCCCCGTAATTCACGCCTGCCCGCTGTGCTGCAATTACCCCAATCGCTTCCAGGTAAGCCCCAACCTGCACAGCTTTAATGCCCAACGCGGCAGCGGATACCTCCAACTGTGTCTGATTATCCGCCACAGCAATAATCGTCGCCTGGGTTTGACCAAAGCTCATTGCGGCGCTGCCCCCAAACGCCGTTGCAGGCACAATCACTGTATCAACCTGAGCAGCGGTAATTATTTCAGCTGTTAGAGAACCCTGGGTGACAAACTGCGGCGCGCGACTCAGCCCAGCCAGGACGCAGGGCAAAAAGGTATAGCCAATTTCCTCAGCGGCAGAGCGTGGAGAAATACTTGGATCTAACGGCAGCGGCATCAGCGCAGGGGCATGGGCACAGGGAATTTGAAATGTACGCACCACCAGATGACTAATCACCGCCTCAGCCCCAGCCAGCGGGTCAACACCTTTCCCCTGGCGATAGTTTGCCAGCGCTTCACTGTCTTCATCGTCAGGAAATCGGGCGATCACCGCGATCGCACCCGCCCCTCCCTCCTTAATCAGCCGCTCCGCCCCTCGCAGCAGACTGTCTGGGTTCTCAATCGTCCCCCAGGTCGCCCCAGAATCTGCCTGTTTCAGCGTCACCCCCAGCGGTGCATCGGTGACCACGTAATCCGTCAAATCTAGCCCCAGGGTGGCCCGCGCCGCGTCCGCCGCTTGCAAATGCCGCCAGCGCAGATCGTCTTCAATCGCAGCATCCAACAGCAGCCCGATTCGGTTTTGATGCACCGGTTGGAGCTGCCACTGCCCTGCCGCAAACTGGTCAAGGCCATAGCCCTCCACATAATAGGCATTGGGTAACGGCCAATAAAGCTGGGCCCCGTTGAGCACATTGGGGTGGGTGATCAGCCGATCGGTGACCGTTGCGATCGCACGCGCCACCGGCAGCGCATCCCCGGCATATCCCCCAATCGCCGCCCCAATCCCGGTGGGGATAATCAAGACTGTGGTGTGAGGTTTCACGTCGTTTCAATGATCACAACGGCTTCCACTTGGGCCATATTTGCAATCTCATCCACTGCCGTCACCGCCCAGCGCAAAGGCTCCCCCGTCCGCCGCAGTTCTATTTCGATAGCCTGTCTGAGCAAATCAGTCGATGCCTGTAGCGGCACATTTGGCGTCACAAAAACCATTCGCACAAATTCAAATCCCTCGTTTCAACGCTAACTCACATCTCGTTGTCTATTATCTTCCCTCTGCCTCCCCTGCTTCCCTGCTTCCCCTGCCCCTCTCACCCCTAACCATCACTACCCATACCACCCCCCCACCCCGTCTTTTATCTTCTCACCCTAAAATAAAAGCATTAAGAACTGTAAGGAAACATAATGGCGGATCAGCTCATTCGCGCCACGGCAGCAGACGGTGGCATTCGAGTCGTCGGGGCAATCACTACTCGCTTGGTGGAGGTCGCTCGACAACGGCATAAGCTTTCCTACGTGGCGACGGCAGCGCTGGGGCGGACGATGACCGCCGGGTCACTGTTGGTATCCAGTATGAAACGACCCGAATCACGGGTGAATGTAAGTGTCAAAGGGAATGGTCCGCTGGGGAGCATTTTGGTCGATGCCGGTTTGGATGGCACCATCCGTGGTTATGTCGATAACCCCTCGGTGGAGCTGCCTCCTAACAACAAAGGCAAACTCGATGTAGGCGGCGCAGTGGGGCGAGAGGGCTATGTTTATGTGCTTCGAGATAATGGGTATGGTTACCCCTACTCCAGCACCGTTGAGCTGGTCTCTGGCGAAATCGGCGA
>JBCDDJ010000654.1:0-3129 GCA_039180385.1 Cyanobacteria bacterium P01_G01_bin.38
ACCCGCTGCTTTTGCCCCCCCGAGAGATTGTCGGGATAGTAATCAACAAACTCACCTAATCCCACGGCCCCGAGTAAATTAGCCGCCCGAGGTCGATAGTCGGTTCTGGGAATCTCGGCATGTAGCTTGAGAGAAATGCTGACATTTTCCCAGGCGCTGAGACAGGTCAGCAGATGATGGTCTTGAAAGATAAAACCAATCTGGTTGCGGATCTGGATCAGCTGTTTTTTCTTAGCCCCTAACAGTTCTTTCTCAAAAATGGTCAGGGAGCCTGTCTGCATCGAACGTAGCGCCCCGATCAGGGTCAATAAAGTTGTTTTGCCGCTGCCAGAAGGCCCTTCTAAAATCACCACCTCCCCAGCCTGCAAGTTGAGGGAGACATCGGTGAGAACTTGCTTACGCAGCTTCCCTTTCCCAAAAGTGTAGTTCACATCTCGCGCTGCGACCACAGGCGGTAATGGAGATTTGACGATTGATGACTCAGCTGTTGTTTCCATCACGAATGTCCCACTCACCACTCACCACTCATTACCCATTACCCATTACCCATTACCCATTACCCACTACCCATTACCCATTACCCACCACCCACTCTCTACGCCCTCCTCTAAAATACATCCGCCGGGTCCGCCGACCGCAACTTATTCATGGCAATCGCCCCTGAGAGAATACACATCACCAGCGTCAGCCCAAAGACTTGAACGGCCACACCTAGCCGCATCGACAAGGGAATGCGGGTGACATAGGTTAAGGCGCTATAAACCCCGTATGAGGTCAGGTAGCCAGGAATAAACCCCAGCAGCGCTAAGATTAACGCCTCTTGTAGGACCACTGTCAACAGGGCGCGATCTGAGAAGCCCATCGCCTTAAGGGTGGCATATTCGGGTAGGTGATCGTTGACATCGGTATAGAGCACCTGGTAAACAATCACCACGCCAACAACAAAACCCATCGCTGCCCCAAAGTCAAGGATTTTGCCATTGGGGAGCGAGGCTTGAAAGGCTTGTTCTGCTTCGATGATCTCTGCCTGGGTGAGTACCCGAATGTCTTTTGACAGTCGCGATCGCAGCTGCCCCTGCACTTTCTCAAGGTCTGCCCCCGGCTCCAGGGTCAACACCCCGATGTTGACTTGATCTAAAGCACTTGCAAAGGTGCGCTGGGCGTAGTTCCAATCACTCATCACCACATGCCCGTTGTCTGATAGGTTGCTGCCCAGGCTAAATAGCCCCACCACCGTAACCCGCTCGTTATTCATCAAGGTGGTGACCGAACCCTGCTCTAAAAACAAGTCGGGCACTGGCCCTAGTTTCTCTTGGCCCAGGCGATCGTATAGCACCCCGTGGGGCACCGCCAGGCGATCAAGCTGCTGATTAATTTCAGGAATTGCCAGAACGGGCTCAACAGGATTGAAGGCCAAAATTTTCACCCGATTGGGAAATAACTCAAATGCCTGGGGGCCATCAGATAGCCCCTGCTGTTCTAACTGTTCTGGGTTGACCCACTCGGCACTGCTCATGTAGAGCGGTGCCGCCCGTGCCACCCCCGAGACAGAGTCTGCCTGGTAAAGATTAATCTTAGAGAAACTGCTGCCCCAGTTAATGCTAGGGGTGTAGGCCGAGACCAGGAATAAGTCTCCGTCGAGTTGTTCGGGGAGTAGGGTGATGCCATCAAACAGCAATGCCCGTAGCCCTAGCTGAGTAAAGATCAAAATATTGGAGAAAGCAACGCCGGTCAGGGCTACCGCCAGCCGCACTTTTTGGTGGGAGAGTTGCGCCCAGGCGAGAGGCTTGTAGGTTTGGGCGTAGGTTCGCAGAGATTTTAAGAGTGCCATATTTTAAGGGGAGCCTGCGGAAGATGCGGTACTGGCAACATCAATTTGGACCCGCACCTGCATATTGGTTAGGGCGGCCACGCGTTCACTGTCTTTTGGGTCAATTCGAACTCTGACTTCGACCACCCGCTCATTTTGGTCGGTGGCTGGGTTGGCTGATTCGCTATCAAGGGTGCGCTTGCCGATTTGCATGCCCACATGTTCAACGGTGCCGCTGAGTTCTCCGTCAACGCCGCCGTATTCGCTGATGATTGTGGCGGGTTGCCCCTGACGAACTCGGGTGATTTCGGTTTCGTAGACCTCTGCGATCGCATACATCTCATCGGTGCGTCCAAGCTCGACGATACCCTGTTGAGTGTTGACCTGTTCACCCACTCGGGTATTGATACGAAGGATTTGCCCCGCCACCGGCACGCGTACCTGAGTGTCGGCGAGATCGGCCTGGCGCTGTTCTACGGCGATTTGGGCACGCTCTAGCTCAGTCTGCACCACCCGCACATCGACCGGGCGCACTTCTTGCAGTCGGGCTAAATTTTGCTCTTCTTGAATAATTTGTTCTCGCAGGGTTTGTTGCGTGTTGTCGAGCTGGGCCTGCCGCTGCTGTAACGTCGCCTCAGCGACTTGCCAGTCTTGTTGAGCCAGGTCTAAATCTGACTGACTGATTGCGCCCTCTACTGCCAGTTGGCGCTGTCGCTGATAAAACTGTTGGGTGCGTCGCAGCTCGGCCTCGGCGCTGGTAATGGCCGCCTGTCGCTCCGGGGTCTCGGTTTGGAGCTGCGATCGCAACCGTTCAATATTCGCTCGCTGGGCCTCAATCTCAGCAATTTTGGCCTCACCCGCCGTCACCTGCGCCAGACGCGCCTGATGGTATTCCACTGTTTTACGGGCTTCGTCAAGGTCGCGCTGCCGACCCTCAAACCCCTGTAAAATGGCGATCACCTCGTTAGCTTCGACCCAGTCACCCTCTTCGACCAAAATCTGGTTGACCCGACTGTCGGCGGCGTTGGGGACCGACAGCTTAATTACTTCCCCATTGGGCGATAGCCGCCCCAGGGCTACCACCGTTTGCAGCGGCTCAACAACCTCTGCCACTGGCGGCTCGGGCGGCACCGAGGGCGCGCAGGCAGTGATGCCCAATATCCCAACCAGAAAAACATGACTACACCCTATGCATCGAGACCGAAGCATTGATTTTTACCGCAATTACGATTTAGCCAACAGGCGCAATCTAACGCATCCAATTAAAAATCGTCCATGACCAACTGGCCAATCTTTGAAGAGAAAATCTTTCAGCGTAG
>JBCDDJ010000655.1:0-3119 GCA_039180385.1 Cyanobacteria bacterium P01_G01_bin.38
GTGGATTTGAGCCCTCAGCAAGATAGCCCGCCTCCCATCTCTTCGATTGTGGTGAGTGCGACCACGGGGGACCGGGCTGTGATTTCTCGCAATGCGGTTGATCGGCAGCATCCGAGTGATTTGCCCAGCCCCGATTTGTTGAATGACGTAGATATTGTCTTGGTGGATGGTCATCAAATGGCGGTGGGAGCCATGCTGGCTGCCTCGGCTCAGGCCCGCAACATACCTGTTGTGGTGGACGCAGGTAGCTGGAAGCCAAACTTTGATCAAGTGCTGTGCTGTACAAATGTGGTGATCGCCTCGGCTAATTTTGCCCTACCTGACGGCAGCGACCCAGTCACCTATCTAGAATCATTGGGCATTGATCAGATCGCCATTACCCAGGGCGGACAGCCGATACAAGTTAGCCAGCACGGTAAACATACCCAGCTTGAGGTGCCCCAAGTCGAGGTGGTTGATACGTTGGGGGCAGGGGATATTTTTCACGGGGCGTTTTGCCACTTTTACCCAGAACACCCCTTTGAAACAGCCCTGACAGCCGCCAGTCAAGTTGCCGCCTTTGCCTGTCAATATTTTGGCACCCGAGCCTGGATTGCACCCTATCGAGAGCAGCCTATTTTAACCCCTAACGCCTGACGCCTTGCTTAGCCAAGATCGCCTGGTTCAAGTCACACCCGCTGCCATAAAGATTGGGTAAACTGTCAGGGTTCAAAAAACGCACGGATATCGGTTGCCCCAGCCTGAATGAGGACATATCGCTTGTCTGTGTTATGAACAATAGGGGACTGTCGCTCGTCAGTGGACCTAGCCCCGCCTGAGTTATGTGTAGCAAGTAAACTATTTAGCTTATGTCTTACGAAAAAGAGAAAGAAACTGCGATCGCAGCCGTTAAAGCCGCTGCGGTTGTCTGCCAGCGGGTGCGGACCGAGATGGTTCCCGAAGCGATTGAGAAGAATGATCGCAGCCCGGTGACGGTGGCTGACTTTGGGGCCCAGGCCGTGGTGTGTAAAATGCTAGCCGATGCGTTTCCGGCTGACCCTGTGGTGGGTGAGGAAGACGCCGCCGATCTGAAGACACCAGAGATGGCTGATCGCCTACAAAAGGTGACCCAGTATGTGCAATCTGCGATCGCAGATGCTACCCCCGATGCGGTAACCCAATGGATTGACCATGGCAACGGCGACGTGGCTCCTCGCTATTGGACCCTGGACCCCATCGACGGCACCAAAGGCTTTTTGCGCGGCGACCAGTATGCGGTTGCTCTAGCCATGGTCGAAGACGGTGAAATCAAGGTCGGCGCACTGGCTTGCCCAGCGCTGACCATTGGCGATACGACCGGCTTGCTACTGGTGGCTGTCCGCGGTGAAGGGGCGGTGATGATGGCCCTCGACGAGGGCACCCCAGCGCCGATTAAGGTGACCTCATCCGCCGATGCCGACCACTTCCGATTTGTAGAAAGTGTTGAGTCAGGCCACGGTGACCAGACCCAACAATCTGCGATCGCTCAAGCCGTCGGGATTACTGCTGACTCTATGCGCATGGACAGTCAGGCCAAGTATGCTGCTGTGGCCTCCGGCCAAGCTGTGCTCTATTTGCGGTTGCCCTCCCCCAAATCCCCCGACTATCGCGAAAAGATTTGGGACCACGCCGCCGGCGTAATCGTAATCGAAGAAGCCGGTGGTCGAGTTACCGATATGACTGGCAAGCCGCTAGATTTCTCTAAGAGTGCACGCCTGGTTGATAACCGGGGCGTCATCGTCAGCAATGGCGAAATCCATGACAAGGTGCTGGAGGCGTTAAAGCAGCCAGTGGGTTGACCCCTTAAAAACCCGGTTTCTTAGCGAACTAAACCCACTTAGGTTGAACTCACTAAGAAACCGGGTTTTTGCCGTTAACCTGCCGTTAATTTCACACCGTCGTCAGCACTTCTGCTGCGACGGGTTTTTGCTTGAGGCCGGGTAGAAACTGCTGCGCCATCTGCTCGCTTTCGTCTAAGAGATATTGCAAAAAGGTATCTGCAACCACAGAAGGCTGCTTACCGGACAGATGAGTCACGTACCACTGACGCTTAATGGGGAAATGCTCGACATCGAGCACCGCAAATTCGGCACGGCTGCCTTCTGAAATGATCGTGTGTTGAGAGAGTATAGAGATCCCCAGCCCACCCGCAATGGCTTGCTTAATCGCCTCGTTGCTGCCGAGCTCTAGCCGCACTTTGACACTGATATTATGCTCCTCAAACAGCTTTTGGATGGCTTCGCGGGTACCGGAGCCAGGTTCACGCATAATAAAGGCTTCGTCGTTGAGCTTTGAGATGGGAATATTTTTCTCCCCGACCAGGGGGTGATTGTGAGGCGCGAGCACAATCAAGGGATTGGGCATAAACGGATGCACGGTCAAATCGATGTGGCCAGGAGGCTGGCTGAGAATGTAGATATCATCCTGATTGTTGGCCATCCGTTCTTGAATGGTCTGATGATTGGTGACCTTTAGCGAAATATCAATGCCTGGGTAGCGCTGGCAAAAAGGCCCCAGCAAACGCGGCACAAAGTATTTTGCGGTGGTGATGACTGCCAGCTTGAGCTGACCTTGCTTCATCCCTTTGAGGTCGGCAACAGACATCTCAAACTGCTCAAGCCCGTCAAAAATTTCTTGACAGGTTGAGAGAAGCTGCTGACCCGCCTGGGTCAGATAAAGGCGTTTGCCGATTTGCTCAAACAGTGGCAAACCGACTGCTTTGGTGAGCTGCTTAACCTGGATTGACACAGTCGGCTGCGTCAAAAATAACTCTTCGGCGGCTCGGGTAAAGCTGCCGTGGCGAGCTGTGGCTTCGAAAACTTTCAGTTGATGGAGCGTCGCATGTATCAAGGGGCAATTCCTCTCAGCGGTCGCGCTAAATGAGTATAAGTGTGAATAGATATTATTCTATCAATAATTCTCAAAACTGTGGAGGTTTTCTATGGAAGAGCTGTGCGCGGTGATGAACTCTTCCTATTCAATTGAAATCGCCGTGCCTAACGTTAACATTCCGTTCATGTTGGTAGATTAACTTTAGTTAATTTGGTTGAGTCTTTACTTTTGGTTGAGTCTTTCTATTTACGTGAGTAGTGACCCATTTA
>JBCDDJ010000656.1:0-3118 GCA_039180385.1 Cyanobacteria bacterium P01_G01_bin.38
AAGATAGCCCAAGAGAAGACGAGTCGAGAGGAAACAGGTCAAAGCAAAAACGACTTGTGGCTTATCTGACACCCAACCTTTCAAGCAACCCCCAGGCGACGGCTCAAATGGCTGCTGTCTCTGTGGGAGCCTTGCGTCAGTGGCTACAAACCCAGCTGCCAGACTATATGATTCCAGCGGGGTTTGTCTGGTTAGAGAAAATGCCCCTGACCCCTAATGGCAAAATTGATCGACGGGCTCTCCCTGCCCCAGATGTCGAGACTGTCGCAGTCGAAAAGTCGTTTACAGCGCCGCGATCGCCTTTAGAACACACCCTGGCAGCTATTTGGTCGCAGGTATTGGGGGTCTCTGCGGTGGGCATTGACGATAACTTTTTTGAGCTGGGGGGAGATTCTATTCTAAGCTTGCAAGTGGTGGCTCAAGCTCATCAGAGCGATCTGAACCTCACCCCCAGGCACCTGTTTGAATACCAAACCATCAGAGCCCTGGCCGCAATGGCGGAAGGGGTGCCTCGCCTCAGGGTAGAACCAGAGTCTGACCTGCCCATCGCAGGTTTTGAGCAAGCCACCCTAGAGCGCTTAGTCAGCAGCCAGCCCCAGATTGTAGATGCTTATCCCCTCAGCCCGTCGCAGCAGGGGATGTTATTTCATGCGCTGTATTCGCCCGAGGATAGCCTATATCTAAACCAAATGTGCTGCCGTCTAGACGGTCCACTCGATGTAAAAGCCCTCCAACAGACCTGGCAGGGGGTTTGCGATCACCATCCAATTTTTCGCACCGCCTTTGTTTGGGAAGATTTACCCCAACCGCTACAGGCGGTTCATCGGCAGGTAACGCTTCCCTGGCATCAGCAAGATTGGCGATCTGATTCACCCAAAACGCAAGAGACGAAGCTAGCAGACCTGTTGAGGTGCGATCGCACCTCAGGCTTTCAACTGTCCGCAGCACCGCTGATGCGGCTGACCCTGGTTCAGCTGGCTGATGAGAGTCATGCGGTGATCTGGAGCTTCCATCATGCCATTTTGGATGGCTGGTCTCTCCCTTTAGTCTTCCGAGAGGTCTTTGCCAGATACGAAAGCCTCATCCAGGATAAACCTCCCCGCCTGGCAGCGTCTCGTCCCTATCGGGATTATATTGCCTGGTTATCCATCCAGGATGCGGCAGCGGCAGAAGCCTTTTGGACCCCCTTATTGCGAGGATTCCGACTGCCGACACCGCTGGGGTATACAAAGCCAGCTGATCTATCACACCACCATGAGATCCAAACCCTATCCTTGAGTCCTGTCGTGACTGCCGCGCTTCAAGCCTTCGTTCAACAGTCTCATTTGACACTGAATACATTGGTTCAGGGAGCCTGGGCGCTGTTGCTCAGTCACATCAGTGGAAACAGTGACGTTTTGTTTGGAGCCACAACGGCAGGTCGCCCCCCTGGCTTAGCCAGGTCTGACAGCATGATCGGTCTATTTATCAATAGTTTACCCGTGCGAATTCAATTATTGCCGGATGCCGATATCATCACCTGGCTGCAGGCCCTTCAGTTACAGCAAAGCCAGGCGCGACAGTATGAGTATGTGGCTCTCAGCCAAATTCAGCGCTGGAGCGAGATCCCAGCCGGGCACCCCTTGTTTGAAAGCCTGGTTGTTTTTGAAAACTACCCGATAGAGACAGCCCTTGACACTGTTCAGAGCCGTTTAGAACTCCACTCAGCGCAATCGTTTATCAACAACAGCTATCCCCTCACGATTCGAGCTTTGCCAGGGAGAGCCGCGCTGGTGCTGCAGATCATGAGCGATCGCGCCTGCTTTTCTGCTGAAACGACAGATCGCTGGCTGCGTCAACTAGGGGCATTGCTGCAGTGGCTAGCAGAGCACGCCGACAACACCGTCGATCAGGGACAAACCTATCTCACAACCTTAAACCAGCAGTGGCGACAACAGCAGGCCCAAACCTCGACCCAAATTAGCTTACAAAAGCTGCGTAATATTCGGCGCAAACCGATTTGCTCCAGTCCTCAGGAGGAGATTTCTTAACCCAATGCCCCCTACCAACCGATCAAACGCTTTTCCAGGCAGATCCAATCGACGACGACAACCCGTCAGTCTCGACGCAGCGTCATTGGTACAGGTTGCTCCCCTGCAGCCAGACTCAGCCTTGCCCTTATTGGTACAGCCAACGCTAGACAACTTGAACCTGGCTCATTGGGTACAACACCATGGAGAAAACATGACTCGCTGGTTGCATCACCATGGCGGAATTCTCTTTCGAGGGTTTCAGGTCCAGGGCGTCGAAGATTTTCAAACCTTTATCCAGACGGTTGCCTATCCTCCCCTGCCGTATACCTATCGCTCTACCCCCCGAACCCAGGTCCGCGGTCCCGTCTATACGTCTACAGAGTACCCTGCCAATCGCACCATCCCGCTGCACAATGAAATGGCCTACGCTCGCCAGTGGCCGCTAAGAATTGCCTTTTATTGCCCACAGCCCGCAGCTAGCGGCGGAGAGACCCCCATCGCAGACAGTCGGCGAGTGCTAGCTCGAATAGATCCAACGGTGCGATCGCGATTCCAAGCACACGGTGTGTTATACATTCGCAACTATGGCGGTGGCCTTGATTTACCCTGGCAAGAAGTTTTTCAGACTGAGCAAAGGCAAGTTGTTGAAACTTACTGCCATCAAGCTCAAATTGAGTTTACCTGGCATGATCACGATCAGCTACAGACCCGGCAAATTTGTCAGGCAATCGCCCCCCATCCTCATACGGGCGAATCAGTATGGTTTAACCAGGCGCACCTTTTCCACCTCAACACCTTAGACCCCACCTTGCGAGCACAGCTGCTAGCGACGATGGCGGCTGATCGAGTTCCCCGGCACACTCGCTACGGCGATGGCACAGAAATTACGACAGCAGTCCTAGATAGGATTCATCAAGCGTATACTGCTGAAACAGTGACATTCCCATGGCAAGCGGGTGACGTATTACTCCTGGATAATATGCTGGTCGCCCACGGACGCCGTCCCTTTTCTGGGCCACGACAAGTCTTAGCCGGGATGGGTGATCCGTGGAATAGCAAATGCCCTTTACACCACCGAGGTGCGATCTCACGCTCAGTAGACTTAG
>JBCDDJ010000657.1:0-3100 GCA_039180385.1 Cyanobacteria bacterium P01_G01_bin.38
CAAGGGGTAACAGTCATCAAACAACAGGCTAATCAGATCCAAGCCACTACCCGAGGCAGCATTGCAGGGCTCAAAGCGGCATGGAAAGTGCTAAGGGGGAAAAAATAGCCAAAGGTATGGCTGGTCGATGGTATTGAAACCTGGATTCTGATTCATATTGAATTCCAATGCCAGTACCAAGCTAATTTTGCTGGGAGGAGGTTTGTCTACGATCGCCACTACTATCAGTAAAGTGCGTTGGTTCACCTATTCGAAGCGAGAGTGTTCACAGAATCATGTTGGATAGGGATAGAACCCCTGACTCCTCGTTAGAAATCAGCGAATTACACAAAAATCCGAACATTCCCACTCCATCAAGGATAGGGTAGTCCTAAAGGTAATGCACCGTTTTAGAGTTACCACGCTGCTAAATATCCTTGCTATCTCTCTAACCTGAATTATTCACCTCAAGAATTTTTGGACAAAGAAAAAAGAGCCTGAAACAGTTTAGAATCAAGCTCTTCCAAGAATTTTCATTTCTATAATGCCATGACAGTGTGTGATTCGGACTTAACTTTGAATTTTGAGCAGCCACGGCCAGTAGTAGTGAAGTTTTCCGAATTGGACCTCAGCTCAGATGCAGGCATCTTGTTAGCCCATCAGGCAGAGCAGGTGGTGCAGATCTGCCAAGGGATAGCCGAGTGTATCCCTGAATGGCGAGAGCCTACTCGGATTGTGCATTCGCTGCCTCAATTAGTAAGCCAACGGATATATCAACTGGTGGGCGGCTATGAAGATGCAGATGATAGTGATGCGTTGCGCCATGACCCCATTTTCAAAATCGTGTGTGGCCGATTACCGTTGCCTAGGGTCAATGAACTGGCCAGCCAACCCACGATGAGTCGCTTGGAAAATCAGGTGAGTCCCACCGATATCAAAGGGATGCGTCGTCGGTTCATCGACCACTTCATTGCCAGTTATGAGGTGCCTCCCAGTGAGGTGATCCTAGATATCGATGGCTGGGACGACCGCACTCATGGCGAGCAAGAGCAGAGCGCATTTCATGGTTACTATGGCCATCATATGTATTATCCAGTGCTGATCAATGAAGCGACCCTGCGCTTTCCATTGGTGTTGCATTTACGCCCAGGCAATAGTCATCCTGGCAAAGGAGTGGCAGCCTTATTGCGCTGGGTCTTTTGGCGATTGAAACGGGCATGGCCCGGTGTATCGATTCTATTTCGGGCGGACGGAGGCTTTGCGCTCCCGGAGATTTTCAAGCTCTGTGAACGCTCAAACGTGCGCTATGTGATTGGCTTTGCAAGTAATGCGATGCTCAAGCGCAAGGTTGACTACCTGCTCGACCAAGCCCGAGTCCAGTATTGCCGCACGGGCGAAAAAGCCCGCTTATTCGATGACTGTTATTATGCTGCAGGTAGTTGGGATGAGCCGCGACGCTTGGTGATGTTGGCGAAGCCTGCGCTTAGCGCATAAGCTGAATGGTTGCCCAAAGGCCCCAATCCTCGTTTTGTGGTGACTAATTTAGAGGAGGATGCTCAAGTAGTGTATGACCAGGTGTATGCGCAACGCGGTGAAGCCAGTGAGCATCCGATTAAAGAACTCAAATTAGGGCTCAAATCCGACCGCCTTAGTTGCCATTGCTTCTGTGCCAATCAGTTTCGTCTGATTCTTGCCCAGGCGGCTTATCTGTTGATGATTACGCTGCGACAAGCAGCCCAAGGCACTGAGCTAGAAACCGCTCAAGTAGAGCGACTGCGTTCGAGTGTGCTCAAAATCGCCGCACGAGTGAAAACCTCTAGCCGACGAGTATTAATTGAATTGGCCTCCTTTTGTCCCTTTGCCCAAGAAATGAAGCGTATCGCGCAACGCTTATGTGCTGCTGATTTTTGGCTCTATCCAGCATAACTTGAGACCTGCAGTGGGATTGGTGTGTCTAAACATCAGAAAAAAGGGCAAATTCTGTCGGATTTAGGTTATGTTTAGTTCGTTTGTCCTTTGCTCGCCTTAAGTGGCTAATAGGCTGCCCGATTCAAAATGAACTCACTGCTTCAGAAAACACTCATGAATAATCCAGGCTAGCTTCCGCAAAAACTGATCCGCCAGCGGACTAATACAGTCCCGCCCCAACTGATTTTCCATGGCTAAATCTGCTGCATTCTCTTCCCCATCCTCATTTCCCTGATACGCCGCCCCCATACTGCCATAGGCCCGCAGCCCCCGCTCAAACCCATCCAGCACCAGCAGCACCCGCTTTTGCTGCACTGCCAATAAAAGCTGCTCCAACTGCTGACTTGGTGGTAATGTTTGAGCGCTTCCTCCTATCAAATAGGCCACCGCCGATCTTAAAAAGTTATCAAAGCTGGCCAACTGCTCATAAAAGCTCCACCACATCACCTGGGGCCAGTCTTTTGGTTGAAGCTCCTCGGTTATCCAGTGCCAGGTCAGCGCACTTTTGCCAAAGCCCCCCAGCGCTCGCAGCACTAGCAGCGGATGGATTGTGTCTTTTGTAAGCCACTCCGTTAGCATCTGGAGTTCTGCCTTTCGTCCCGTAAAGTGGGGCAGCATTCCGTAAGGGTGGACCAGAAACCAGCCCTGAGGCGTTATTCTTACAGACGATGCTAGCTGCGGCACCAGTTCAGGGCAAAGCCCATGGATAACTTCTAAGAAGGTCTCCCAACCACAGCCAATGGGACCTTCAACCCATTGAAGCAAGGCCACTACCCGCTCTCGATTTGGACCTTGTTCAGCAATGGTTCCTGGTGGCGGATTGAGGGCAAAAATAATTTCGTTAAGCTGGGCCTGGGGCAGTCCAGACAGCTTGTTTGTCAGCTTAATTCGAGTTTTATAGTTAGAAAAATCAACCACGGGATATGCGATCGGGAGGGCAGGGCAGCAATTGTTCTACTACTATACTCACAAATTTTGAGTTCTCTGTTATTTTTGAGGATGTTTTTGGGAGCTTGCCTGTGGTATCCCGCTCTGGGGCGAATGGAATTCGCGGCTAGGCGATCGAAACCTGCCTGCGCAGGTTAAATTCCGGTAGTCTGCATAGGCAGACTTTGTTCCCCCAGGTGCAGTTTCAACTGCCACCGATCGCCAC
>JBCDDJ010000658.1:0-3074 GCA_039180385.1 Cyanobacteria bacterium P01_G01_bin.38
CTGGCAGTTGGTGGTCTGTTGAAAAAGCCGAAACAATGTTAGCCCTCAGAGTGTTGCGAGCTAACCAAGATTGGGATGATTATTGGTTAAATCTACCTCCTAGCAAGGCTTGATGGAACATCCCACTTTTAATTACACCCCACTATAGGTCGCCCGGTAAGACAACATCATTAGCAGAGAATATTTCAAGATGCGATTTAGAAAACGTAGCCGACTCTGTATCGGCCATCGAGCTTGGCATTCACGCACTGCATCACAGAGTGAAGTGTCTCGAAACTGTAGAATCCCGCCTGCAAGGGCTGTGGCAGTTTTGATCGGCCCAAAGCTAAACAAGCTCACATCACTCTCAGGATGCCCCCGATACTGTTCCCCCACATATGCCTGGGCACAATCTTCGATGACCCGGAGGTTATGCGCTTGGGCAAAACTTACAATCGGTTCCATGGGCATACGGCTCCCAAACAAGTGCGCCACGAGAATCGCCCTTGTTCGCATAGTCACGGCTTGAGCCATCGACTCAGGCTGCACTGCCAACTGGGTGAAATCTAAATCGATCGGGACAGGGACCAATCCGTGCGCCTCGATAATGCGCGTCATACCCCGAATCGTCACAGCCGAGACCAAAATCTCATCACCAGGCTCAAAGTTAAGGGCTTGTAGAAGGGCATCAAAGCCGCTCCGCACAGATAGACAGATGAAACGATCTTTACCACTCGCCCATGTCTGTTCTAGCCTCAGCTCAATTGTCCGGCGGTTGGAGAGCTGTAGACAATATCTCAGGCCAACCAGCAAATCGGACCAACCCAGGTCGAGACGTTTGCGAGGAATCATAGGTTTGCTGGCCTATGTTTGCGTTTCCTGGGTTTGCTCTCTAATCATCGCACTCCAGTTGTCATCATTCATGGCCGCTGCTAAGTCTGAGCGTTGCGCGGCTGTCTCCTGCGTTTTTGCCTCGTTGTGCTGTAGTGAGCCGTCCGCCATGGCACGACGGAGTTTTAACTTTTTCTCTTCATAGGCTGCACGCTCGGCTGGAGACATGGCCTGGGTCGCCACTTCTCTAATCGTGCCAGCCCAAGTTCCATCCAAATTGCCAGGCGGTGGGCCAGGCAGTGCCGTAATCCACTCGTCCCGAAGTTGTTCCATGGCATCCCGTTTCGGAAACTTAAACAGTTGCACCGTCACCAGGGTACATATGTCGGCTCCCTTCTGCGTCAGGTGACCGCGTAAAGAGAGTGCCACGTTGCGTGAGTAGCCAATAAATTGAGTCTCGCGATCGCCGTTGAGCACCGCATAAACGCCTGCTACCTTTTTATTTTGAGCTTGATCGCACCAGACTTGAACACTCAGGGGAGTATCGACTACATGATCTGCTAGTGCGGGGGTAGCCGTCGATTCTGCTGAATGCTCGTCATCAGAGCTATATAAAAAGTCGTGGAGACCTCGATGCGCTTGAGGTACATTCTGATGCTCTATGGATTCTGACTTGTCAGAGGCTAAATTGTCAGGGTTCACTGGCTTGGTTTCCTTTGCGGTGTGGTTTTGACGATGTGATTTTATTATCATCCGAAGCTGTCTGATCGCAAAATCTATCACTCAGGGACTTTAGAATGATTTGCTAGCCAAACTTATATCCATAAACGGTCTGGGAAACTTCAAACGCTTCCAAAAAAATGCCGCATAGGCTTGTCTTCTCCGTTCAACCTTTTCGAGCTTCCACGCTTCTTCGCTGAGATTACACGCAGGGCTAGATAGATTGGGATGTTTTTATCCATCTCTGGGAGCGTTCATCATAATTGCCCCCCTTCCGGCCAGTTTTGCCAGTGGGTATTGGGCGGTAATGAAGGTTGATAAAGCTGCATGTTGCCGGTAGAGAGAACAGCAGCAAGCTGTTGAAAGGTTTCTGAATCACTGGGACGAACGGTTTCGTCAACGACATCCGGGTGGTTCCAGTCTTCGAGTTGGAGAATCTGTTCTAACTCGGGCGGGATGCTGAATCGACGCTCTGCTTCGGTGGCCAGTACTGAGTCACGTTGAGTGGCGGCAAAATAGCGACACGCTTCGTAGACCTGTACGGTTGGAGAAGTCTCAAGCTCGATCCCATGCGCGGTGTATTGCTCCAGGCTTGGCAATTGAGCCGGACGTCCACGCAGTATGACTGGAGGAGCATCAAGCGCAATGACCTCCGAATTTTCAGGGTCTTGCCATGGACCTGCTTCTATGGGGTAGACGAATCGCGATTCATTATTGGGGTTGTTGGCTAAATATCGTTGGTAGGCCTCATGACTAACATATTGGTGGGCTGTGTCTCGATTCTGCAGGCAATTCGCGAAGGTATAAATGTGAGTGTCTGGAAGGCCAGCACGGGGTGAGAAGCCAAAGACTTCAATGACGAGAGCCCAGGCTTGCGTTGACCGAAATAAACTGAGGCGTGTTGCTGCTAGATACACATAGCCGTTGTCTAGAATTGGAAAAGTATAGACATCGCAGCACCGATCAAGGATCGATAATATTTCACGCGTGACCAAATCCATGGCGAAGGTTCTTACAGTCCTCAGGAGTTGAGATGTATGGGATAGCAATATGGTCGTCACTATGGTCTATTCAATCATGAAAACCAAGCTTTTTGATGATGGATGTAATCCAAATAAACCTGGCTTTACGAAATCCACTGTGCTAACAGAAATGTATCTGTTAAGCCAGCGGCAGCCAGCAGTAGTGTGAAATTATCGCAGCCGCGAGGTGAAATCGCCTCGACTACTGACACAAACGATGCTGTTAGCAAAGCCGCTGCAACCCAACTGCTATAACCTGCTGCAGCTCGTGCGGAACAACATAATATGACGGCCAGTGTTGTTCCCCAGACAGCCATGCTTCCTTCGAGAGAGCGGAACGATGAGGTGCCCCATATGGACAGAACGCGATAACGATGCCGGCCATAGCGACGACCGATGGGCTCGGCAACGCCATCTGCAATGCCCACAACCAAAACGGCAATGCGGGTCACAGCCATCTGGGCAAAGAGCAAATCTACCATCGCCAACGCAGCGATGCTGACAACCCATGAGAACCAAAAG
>JBCDDJ010000659.1:0-3054 GCA_039180385.1 Cyanobacteria bacterium P01_G01_bin.38
ACCGAGGTCGCCGAAGGCGGAGCCTGCGCCCCAGAGATTGCAGAGATTGAGTTTGGCATTATCTCGACTGAGTCTCAAGACAACCTCAAACCTACGTGGGAGCCACTCCTGGCCGATATGTCTGAGGCCGTGGGTCGCCCTGTGAAAGGGTTCTACGCCACCGACTACGCTGGCGTCATTGAAGGTATGGGCGCGGGTAAAGTCCAGGTCGCGTGGTACGGCGGCAAGTCCTACATTGAGGCTGCTGAGCGTTCTAATGCCGAGGCGTTTGCCCAAACTGTCGCCCTGGATGGCACCAAGGGATACTATTCTCATTTGATCACCAATAAAGAAAACCCCATCGTTGACGAGATTGACCTCGAGGCTGGCAACGGCGACCAATATGCCGTCGAGAACGCTGGCGACCTAACCTTTGCTTTCAACGATCCCAACTCTACCTCGGGTTTTTTGGTGCCGAGCTACTATGTTTTTGCCCAGCAGGGGGCCAATCCGGAACAAATTTTTAGCGAGCTGATTTATGCCGGTAGCCACGAAGCCACAGCGCTGTCTGTGGCGGAAAATCAGGTGGATGTGGCCACCAACAACAGTGAAAACCTGGACCGTCTTAAGGAGACTGCCCCGGAAGCCCTTGAGAAGATTCAGATTATCTGGACCTCTCCGGTCATCCCCAGTGACCCCCTCGCCTATCGTAGCGATCTCCCTGAGTGTCTCAAGACCTCAATCCAGGAGTTTTTCTTTAACTATGACAATGAAGAAGTTCTCACGGGTCTCCAGTGGACCAAGCTAGACCCAGCTGGGGACGAAGACTGGAATACCATTCGCGAACTGCAAATTGCGAAAGACATTTTAGACGTTCAAAATGATGCTAACCTCAGCGATGCTGACAAGCAACAAAAGCTCGATGAGCTAAACCAACAGCTTGAGGCCGTTAAGTAACAAATCGCGTTTAATTTCACCTGCTAAACCCCATCCGGTTACTTGAGTTTTTCCCGTAGCGCAAACAGCAGGTCTGGATGTGGCCAAAGTTTACATGTTGCACAGGTGGCTTGGCGGCTGCCTGTGCTTTTTCCTAAATTGCCTTTTTTATCACTGCCGTTTGGTCTATCTTACTGCCGTTTTTTCTAATTGATTATGCCTGAGACCGCCCATACCAATACGAGTTCACCCGATATCGTGACCTCGCCTCAAGTTTTGACGACCCTGTCCCAGGAGAAAAAGCCGATTACGCTGCTGCGGATTATTTGGGGGGTGGTTGCGATCGCAGTTCTCATCTACGCCGGGCAAAAAAGTGATCTCAGTTTTGTAGAGCTTGCCGAGGGCAGTGGCAATATGGTCGAATACATCAGCCGCTACTTTCCACCCGATTTTACCGACTGGCGCTTTTACCTCTCCGACATTCTCGAAACCATCGGCATGGGGGTCTGGGGCACACTGATGGCCGCCATTGTCGCCGTCCCCCTGTCAATTTTAGCCGCTGAGAATGTGGCCCCCTTTTGGGTGGTGTTTATCATTCGTCGTTTTATGGACGCTATGCGAGCCATCAACGAAATCGTCTTTGCCCTGATTTTCGTCGTCGCGGTTGGGCTGGGGCCTTTCTCAGGGGTGCTTGCCCTGTTTGTCCACACCGCAGGCACCCTCGGCAAGCTCTTTTCTGAAGCCATTGAAGCCATCGAACCTGGTCCGGTAGAAGGCATCCGCGCCACTGGCGCATCTAAGATCCAAGAGATTATTTTCGGTGTCATTCCCCAGGTCATTCCCCTATGGACCTCCTTTACCCTCTATCGCTTTGAGGCAAATGTACGCTCCGCCTCAGTACTCGGTATCGTCGGAGCTGGTGGCATTGGGGTTTCACTTTACCAAAGCTTTCGATCCTTTAAATACGGCAAAGTCGGGGCCATTCTGATTATTCTGATAGCGGCGGTGGCTATTATTGACACAGTTTCAGCCAAGATTCGCCAGCGTTTAGTTTAGCCGGTTACTCGTGCCCATGTTTGCCATTCTTCCATTCTTACTTCTCGGCGTGACTATTGGCTCAATTAGTGGTCTGATCGGCATCGGTGGCGGAGCCTTAATCACCCCAGCCCTGGTCTATCTGTTCGGGTTTTCTCAGCATCAGGCCCAGGGCACTACGCTGGCGCTGCTGGTGCCCCCCATCGGCCTCTTTGCCGCCTGGACTTATTACTCGGCGGGCCATGTCGATATTAAAGCCGCCGTCTTGATCTGCGTCGGTTTTGTCCTCGGCAGCATTGTCAGCTCCAAATTCGCCGTCGATATTCCTGAGCTGATCCTCAAACGGGCCTTCGGCGTATCTTTACTGGTCGTCTCTTTAAAGATGATTTTCTCTAAATAACTACTGAGGAACTCGCAACTCAAGAACATTCCACATCCCCTGCTCCTCCTCTCCTGGTATTTTATTTTCACACCCATCTCCTATGCCCCCCCTCTCCCGCCCCAAAGCCATCATTTTCGACATGGATGGCCTCATGCTCGATAGCGAGTCTATCTATCACCTCGCCTGGCAGCAAGCCGTTCAGAGCCTGGGATATGAGTTTGATAGCCAGCTCTACCTCTCCCTCGTTGGGCACAGCAACGCCGAAGCTGAGCTACTCATGGGGCAATTTTTTGGAGACACCTTCCCCTTTCAAAAATTTCGAGCTGACTGGACCGCATACTGGCACGCGCATGTGCAAAATCATGCTATCCCAGTCAAGCCCGGCCTCATAGAACTCTTAGACCTGCTAGAAACTCATCAGATCCCAAAAGCTGTGGGTACCTCTAGCAACCTTCAAGAAGCCGAAATCAGCCTCAAAGGTGCCAGCATCTGGCATCGATTTGCCCATATTGTCACCGTTGATCAAGTCGCCGCTGGCAAACCCGCCCCCGATATTTTCCTCCGCGCCGTTCAAAAGCTCGGCATCGCCCCCAGCGACTGCCTGGTGTTAGAAGATTCCAATGCCGGAGTCCAAGCCGCCACAACCGCAGGCATCCCCGTGATGATGGTGCCAGATTTGCAATCCCCCTCACCCCAAGCCAAGCAGCAAGCAGTTGCGATCG
>JBCDDJ010000660.1:0-3051 GCA_039180385.1 Cyanobacteria bacterium P01_G01_bin.38
CGATTTTTTAAGGAGGAGTGTCAAAATCTAAAGCTTATCCCCGAGCGGGGCGTGTCTGAGCCTGCGGACGATGGTTACAGCCAGATCAAAGTGACTGGAAAATGTCAAACACCCTGGTTTGGGGCGGGTATTGGTATGAACATTGCTTGGCGCTTTTTGCTGAGCCCTGACAACAAAATATTCTTTGTCGCCATTGACCTGTTGGCGTCACCTAAGGAGTTATTAAATTTAGTGCGTTAGTCAAAGCAATGGGCTAACCAAGTTCGTTGATTTTCCCCTAAGCTGTCCTCTGCAAAGGATAACTTAGGGGGTCTTTGTCTGATTTTGGACAATCTGCGAGGATGTCCTTAAAAGGATGCCTTGCAACTGCTCTGCTAAAGACGTTTGGGGGCTGAGCCACTCAGCGATGAGATACGTTCTACTGATGTAGATGACGATTTTGGCTGCTTTCAAAAGCACTTTTCGGTATGATTAAAAGTGAGGTTATAGATTTTTATCAATATGGCGCAGCAGGCTGAAATTTGTTGGAGTAGTGCAGAAAAAAATATTGCTGAAGCAGCGCTTAAGAAAGCTTACAATCGAGAGATTGATTCCCTTGTAAAGGGTGTTCGAGACAAAGCAGGTTTAATCTCATTGCCTGAAGACGTTTGGCAACTGCATGACTTTTTGAGTGCCAGACGACATGAGATTGATGGCAAGTATGACGACAGAGAGCCTTTTCTCACCTACACCTTGTCCAGGTTAGTTAAGGACGGTCTGCTAGACTTGTCCGATCTGGCGGGTTTGGGGGCAGACAAGCGAGCTAAGATTACGGTGCTCACACGGATGTAATCATCTAAGGATTTTTGATAGGTGAGACTCGCTAGCATCCCTAAATGGCAGGGTGACAAATCTGGACGATTGCTAGCGCTAGCTAACTGCAAAGGGCTTTTAATTGCCCTAGGCATCATGGGCGCGTGGCTTTGCCATTTAGGGATGCTTCTCTCCCTGGGCGTCTCTTCGGTACATCCCTTCGGACTTGTTGGCGTTATTTTGCTTCAGACTTTTCTGAACACAGGCTTGTTTATTACGGTTCACGATGCCATTCATGGTCTTGTCTACCCTGCGAATCGGACTGTCAACACCGTATTGGGTGCCCTCTGTGCGATCGCATATGCTTTTTTGCCCTACAAAACGCTTTTGACTAAGCACTGGTTACATCATCGATATCCCATGAGTGAGGTAGATCCTGACTTTCAGGGTACGGGGAAGGCGGGCTTTTGGGGCTGGTATGTGCGTTTTATGGGGCAGTATTGGGGATGGAAGCCGTTGATTCGGCTGGCTAGCGCTGTTGGCATGGTGAGTTTTGTGTTTAGGCTGTCTCCACTCAATCTGATCTTGTTTTGGGGGATACCCCTTCTGCTCAGTTCGCTGCAATTGTTCTATTTTGGGACGTATTGGCCCCATCAAAACATTGAGCAGGGTTGCTACCCGTGTGCTAGGAGCTACCCTCTGCCTTGGGTGCTGTCATTGCTGGCCTGCTACCACCTGGGCTATCATCATGAGCATCATGAGCATCCTGAGATTCCCTGGTGGCAATTACCTTCACTGTATGAGACTCAGTCAGGGGTTTAACATACTCATTCATAAGCGGGAGACAAGCTTTTGGTCTACTCGTACAAGCCCCCAAACCCCCAATGTTAGAGGTTTGGGAGGGCGCTTGAGCGACCTGGGTTTACGGGGTAAAGCGTCTCCTGTTATCGCCCATGGGACGAAATTGCCTCATTCAGGGTAGCTTGCTGCTCTACGGAGAGTGAACCATAGAACGTGTTAAACGGTTCGCGAATCTCTTGGACAGCTGCTAAGCCAGTTGTGATAGCGGTCTCAAGCTGGGCAAGTTGGTCGGGGGCTGAGACCTCAGTGTCGAGATCGGCGCACAGGGATTTAAAGGTGTCACTGCTGGCTTTAAGGGAGTTGGTAACTTCCCCAAACGATGCGGTTTGCTCTGCGTTTAAGTTCAGGCGTCGTTCTACCACCGCCGCTATCGTATCGATGTGCTCACCGGGATTTTCTTTTTGACAAAATCGACTGACATAGTGTCGACTCTGGCTGACCTGGGCAACAGTGCCGTGGTAACGATGGGACATGGCGCGGGCGCGGGGGAAGATAGACAGGACCAGGCCAGTGAGTCCGGTGGTTGCGAGTGTGCCGATCAAAAATAAGCGATGAAGTTTCATCATTGCCTCCTTGGCATGGGTTTTAAGGTTGATGCCTTAACGGTAGGCAGGGTTTGTTGCAGGAGGATTGCAGAAGGGGTGTTGTTTGTTGCTGGGGGTTGGTGATTGGTGATTGGTGATTGGTGGGAGAATTTAAACCCACTACCCACCACCCACTACCTCCTGCCCTGAAGCACTCTGTTACCAACTGAAATATTCCAACCTCACTGAATTGCCTAAGATAGGGCCATGTCCACGCTCCCGCACATTTTGATTGTTGATGACGATCGTGAGATTCGGGATTTATTGTCCCAATTTTTGCGAAAGCATAGCTATGGGGCGACGGTGGCGGCGGATGGGGCGGCGATGCAGCGACGCATGGCGGAGCAGGTGTTTGACTTGATTGTGTTGGATATTATGCTGCCGGGGGCAGATGGTTTGAGTTTGTGTCGGCAGCTGCGGGCGGCTTCGACGGTGCCGATCATTATGCTGACCGCGGTGGATGAGGATATGGACCGGATCATCGGCCTGGAGATGGGGGCGGATGACTATGTGACTAAGCCGTTTAACCCTAGGGAGTTGCTGGCGCGAATAAAGGCGGTTTTGCGGCGGGTGGAGTATGACATGGGGGAGCCGACGACGCGGTGCTTGCGGTTTGGGGATTGGGAGCTGGATCTGGGTAAGCGAGAGCTGCGGACAGCGGATGGGACGCTGATGTCGCTGACGGCAGGAGAATTTGACCTGCTGGTGGCGTTTGTGGAGCATCCGCAGCGGGTGCTTAGTCGCGATCAGCTGTTGGAATATACCAAGGGCTACGGGGCCGCCCCCTATGATCGCAGCATTGATGTGCAGCTGA
>JBCDDJ010000661.1:0-3045 GCA_039180385.1 Cyanobacteria bacterium P01_G01_bin.38
AGCCGCTTTACCTGGAGAAACCTTAGCGGTCGATGGCAAAGTCTTGCGAGGGTCCTATCAGCTAGAGGCCGACAATACCGACTCACCGCCCCACCCAGCCATTATGCTGGTCAGCGCCTATCTGGTGGAGCGAGGTCTGATTCTCGAACCCTATCAAGTAGATAGCAAAACCAACGAAATCAAGGCTTTACCAGAATTTATCAAGCAACTGGCACTCAAGGGGGTCGTCTTTGCTTTTGATGCGATTAGCACTCAAAAAAACATGTCAGTTGATCATTGACAGTGAAAAGGTTTTGTTGCACAAAATAGGTCTATCGGTAGTTTCGGAGGCTCATCGTAATTCGATAGTGTTGTAGTAGACACACACGCAATGGAGACGATGAAAACCCGCTACCGCGTTGACAATTGGCCAGAATATGAAGCCGCCCTGGTCGCTCGAGGCAGCCTCAACATTTGGATTAGCGACGAGGTGGCCAGTGCCTGGAAGAATACCGAGAAGACCGGTAAGCGAGGCGCATCAAACACCTACAGTGACTTAGCGATAGAGACGTTGCTCACCCTCAAGTCGGTGTATCGACAGCCCTTGCGTCAAACGATCGGGTTTGCCCGCTCGATATTTTCGTTGATGTCATTAGAGCTAGAGCTGCCGCACTACAGCACCCTCTCGCGCCGGGCCGAGGGTTTGAAGGTCAATTTGTCGGTAAGTCCAACCAATGGTCCCCGTCATGTGGTGATTGATAGCACGGGTGTGAAAGTCTATGGTGAAGGCGAATGGAAACGTCGTAAGCATGGGGTTAGCAAGCGTCGCACCTGGCGAAAACTGCACCTGGGTATTGATGAGCAGACTGGCGAAATTCTGGCTGCGGTGGTCACCTCCAACTCAACAGGTGACGCTGAGGTGCTTGGTGAACTGCTCGATGAAATTGAGGATGAGATCGAGCAAGTCAGTGCGGATGGGGCTTATGACTGTGGCTACTGCTACGACTTCATTGATGAGCGGGGGGCAACCGCTGCGATTCCGCCGCGCAAAAATGCCAAAATCTGGTTCCACGGCAATCGCAAAGGCGCGACTCATCCTCGTGATGAGAACCTCAGACGAATTCGCAAGGTGGGACGTTCTACCTGGAAACAAGAGAGCAACTATCATCGTCGCTCCCTGAGCGAGACGGGGATGTTCCGCCTCAAAACCATTTTCACAGGTGAGGTGTGTGCGCGTAAGCTCGAAACCCAAACCACAGAGTTGATGATTGAGTGCAAAGCGCTCAACCGGATGACTCAGTTAGGAATGCCGGATAGCTACCCCGTTGCAGCCTAGAAAACCACCTAGACAGGATGAATCTGTCTATTGTCAGATTCATGCAACAAAGCCGACTGGACATCTTCGTCACTGCTGAGCCTCTAACTCAGCGATGCGCGCTTGCAACGGTTCAACCATCGCCGCCACCTCCGTCTCAGAATATCGAATTGGAATATGCTGGGGGCAGTTCCAATCAAGCGCTTCGATGTGAATCACAATGGCCCGCTCAACCAGGGCAGGATAGTCAGGATCGCTCAGCTGCGCTAGCAGCTCTGGGTCGTCCTCGACGATCGTGGCACGACCCCAAATCTTCAGGCGACGTCGGTGGGCGTAGTCCATCAAAAACAAAAACACCCGATCGTCCTGGGACAGATTGCCCACGCTCAGATATTGCACATTGCCCTGGAAATCGGCAAAGCCGAGGGTTTTGTTATCCAAGATTTTGAGAAACCCTTTTGGGCCTCCGCGAAACTGAATATAAGGCCACCCGGTTTCGCCCACCGTGCCCATATAAAAGCTGTCTCGCTCGGGAATAAACGCGGCGACCTTTTCATCGACGCTATTGTTGTCGGGGCCTTTGGCGACAAAGCGCTCATAGGTCTCCCGCGAGCCCCGCTCTGTTTGGATGGCTTTAACCGCCGGAGTAAACGCAATGTCTGCAAATTTACGAGCCATGGTCAGTTCCTCAAAAGTTTTCCTGCCTTGCAAAAGGCCAAATTTCCTACGCTGTCACCGGCGCTTCTATGCCTGCCATGCCGACAAAGCCGGGGAGCGCTTTAATGCGCTCAATCCAGGCAGAAATATTGGAGTAGGGGGCCAGGGAAATTTGACCATCGGGGGCCAGGGCCACGTAGGGAAAAACGGCGATATCCGCAATCGTAGGCCGATCCAACTCAAGCCAATGGCGGTCATTTAAATGGTTTTCTAACAGCTGTAAAATCTGCCCAGCTTTTTGGGTGGCTAGCTCGATATCGATGCTTTTTACCCCGAAACGATAATACAGTCGGGCGGTTTCGGGACCCTGGCGAACTTCACCTGCTGCGGTGGAGAGCCAGCGCACGACTCGAGCCAAGGCTTCTGGCTCACTGGGGAGCCAGTCTTCGCTGCCATATTGTCTGGCTAAATAGACCAAAATGGCCTGGGCGTCTGCGAGGGTGATCTCCCCATCTACCAGTACAGGCACCTGGCCAAAGGGATTGATAGCTAAAAAATCGGGGGTTTTGTGTTCGCCTTTCATCAGGTCAACTCGAACTCCCTTGTGCTCGACCCCCAGCAGCGACAGCAATAAACGGACCTTGTAAACATTGCCAGAGAGTTCGTGGCCATAGAGCTTGGGTGTGGCGTGATCCATTGGGTGTCTCCTCTTGTTTAGGTCAGATAATGGATTGAAATAGGGCTGGGTAGAATAAAACTGAGTCGGAATTAAACCGAACGATCGGTATAGGCTTATTAAACCGAATGATCGGTATACTGTCAATAGGAAATCTGCTTTCAGCGGTCAACTTTAGGGGAGACGAGATCTCCAGGAAAGGCTCAGAGGTCTCAAATCAGCAGCTGAAAGCCCTTTTGATATCTTTCTTCCGATTCATTTGCTGTCTAAGATCCGTTTATTCTCCGATGACTAAAGACGCTGCGATCGCAAAACTTACCCCGGTCTTTCGGCGCTATGGCTACGAAGGGGCCAGCCTGTCGATGCTCTCCAAGGCGACGGGGCTGGGCAAAGCCAGCTTGTATCACCATTTTCCCGG
>JBCDDJ010000662.1:0-3042 GCA_039180385.1 Cyanobacteria bacterium P01_G01_bin.38
AGGGGATCATCTCAAGGGCACGATTCCCGGCAGTGTACTCTCGGAAAAACTCCAGCGGGGTATCCGCGAGGTTGAAACCCTGCGGCGGCTATTAGGGCAGGAATTTAGCATCAACTATGGTGCCCTCCGCAAAAGCCAGGCCGTTGATATGCAAGACCAGGACGGGACTAAAACAATGGTGGTCCTGGATGCCTCAGCCCTTGAGTGCTACCAGCAACGACAGGCAATTTTCAGCGCCGTTGCCCAGGGCAATCCATTAGCCGACGAGACTGCCCCCCATCTCAGTTGGTTACAGCAAGAGGGGTATATCACCCAAAAAAGTGAAGCCGACTATCAGCTGACGGTATTGCCTATTCTGAAAAAACTTGAGTTACAACCCTTGGTCACCACCTTAACCAGCGAATTGCTGCTATCGGGGCAGTGGAGCCAGGTCGAACTCAAACCTTACAACATCCATGACGAAGTCCCCGATGTGGCCTATGGGCGACCCACCATTTTGACCCAGTGCATTCAGCTCATCCGCGATATTTTCTTAAACATGGGCTTTGATGAAATGTCAGGCCAGCTGATTGAGACCGCCTTTTGGAATTTTGACGTCTTGTTTACCCCCCAGGACCATCCGGCGCGCGAAGTGCAGGATACATTTTACCTGAGCCATCCCCAACACCTACCTCTCCCGGACGATACCCCATTGATTGACGAGGTGAAACAGGTCCACGAACAAAACTATGGCGGGGAATGGACCTCCAACGAAGCCAGTCGCGCAATTTTACGGGCCCATACCACCTCCTCCACCGCCCGCAAACTCTATGCCCTACAGGGGCAAACAGGCAAATATTTCTCCATTGATAAAGTCTTTCGTAACGAAACCGTCGATCGGACCCATCTAGCCGAATTTCACCAAATTGAAGGCGTCATTATCGGTGATCTGCTCAATGTGCGAACGCTAAAGGGCTATCTCGCCTACTTTTATGAGCGCTTAGGCTTCAAAAACTTGAAGTTTAAGCCCACCTACAACCCTTATACCGAACCCTCCCTGGAGGTATATGCCTATCACCCCCCCAGCCAGCGCTATCTAGAGGTCGGCAACTCTGGTTTATTTCGACCAGAGATGTTGACCCCCCTAGGCTGCGGTGACAGAGCGACAATCGCCTGGGGACTGGGCCTGGAGAGAATTGCAATGTTGTTATACGATGTCGAAAAACTCTCAGATTTAGTCGGCCCCGATATTGCGTTGAGATAGAAAGAGCCCACATGCTGGATTGGGCTACGCTTCGACAGTGCTCAGCCGAGCCCACAAGGGATTGCTACTACCTCCCTTATCTTCCTCATCTCCTCCATCTTCCTCATCTCCCCATCCCCGCATCTCCTTGTCCCCGCTACCTCCCCTGCATCCCCTGCCCTCTTTCTCTCTACCCACTACCCCCCACCCATTACCCCCATGCCCACCGTCACCTTCCCCCTGGACTATCTCAGCCGACTCACCTCCATGCCTCCCCAACAGCTTGAGCAACAAGCCTTTGACTATGGGCTAGACGCCACCCTGCGGGATGCCATGCTCGACGTTGAGGTGACCGCTGAGCGCCCTGACCTGCTTGCCGCCGAAGGGTTCACCCGTGCCCTCAATATTTATAACGACCAGCCTCGAGAGGTGCCCATTAAGCTGCCAGACTCAAACCGAGGGATAAAAGTCTCCCCCTCAGTCTTGCCATTGCGCCCCTACATAGCCGCCTTGACCGTAGAGAATGTCAGTCTGGGGGCAGCCGGTCTAGAGTCCCTCATCCAGTTTCAAGAAAAGGTTACCCAGACTTTTGGCCGACAGCGTAAGAAGATTGCCATTGGCATTTATGATCTCGATCAGATCCAGGGCGATATCCACTACACCACCGCTGATAAAGCCACCCTCTCATTTGTGCCCCTACAAGCCGACACTGCTCTGAATGCACAGCAGATTCTCACCGAGCATCCCAACGGTTTACTCTATGGCAACACGCTGCCCCCCAGCGACCAAGTCCCTGTCTTAAAGGACAGCACCGAGAAAGTTTTGTCTCTCCCCCCGATTATTAATGCCGCAGAGGTGGGTGCAGTCAAAGCAGACACCCAAAATCTGTTTATCGACGTCACGGGCATCTCCCAAAAAACGGTCCTCGAGATGATTAATATTTTGGCTCACAACTTCCTAGATGCAGGTAGCCCTGTGAAGACAGTGGAGATTCACCATCCCGGAGGCAGCTATACAACGCCCAGTCTGGAACGGCAACCCGTGACTTTCTCAGCAAAGCGGTTAAATGAGGTTTTGGGCAGTGCGATCGCAAAAACCGATCTTAAAAAATACCTGGCTCGCATGGACCTGCAGGTCAGCGGCACCGACGTAGTGTGGGTGCCCACCTACCGCACCGATATCTTTAGCGATACCGATATCGCGGGGGATCTCCTCGTTGCCATCGGCGTAGATAACCTGGCCCCCCAGCCTACTGCCATCAAGTTTCACATGGGCACCCCTGCCCCCCTCAAAGACACTGTGCTTAAAATCAGCGACCTGGCCCAGCGGATGGAGCTCATGGAGGTCAAAAGCTTTACCCTGACAAACCCAGACCTGCTGACCCAGTTGGGCAGCCAGTTTGTCCAGGCTAACAATGCCAAAAGCCAAACCCACAGTGCGACACGCAATACCCTACAGGCGGGACTGCTAGAGATTTTGTCCCACAACATTAGCGCGCCCAAGCCTATCAACATTTACGAAACCGGGGAAGTTATCACCCTGGCAGACAGCAAGATAGCGGAAACCCTTTATTGGGGGTTTGCCAGCCTGGATGCCCGCGCCTCCTTTGCAACTGCAAAAGCCTATGTGCAGACCTTGCTCAAAGCCTTGAAAATTGCTTATCAGCTAGAAATCTGTGCAGACAGTCGCTACATCTCCGGACGAGCCGCCACTGTCATCGTCAGGGGGGCAGCCGCAGGTCACTTTGGAGAAATCCATCCCAGGCTGTTGAGCCATTTTTCCTTTCCAGAACCCGTTTGCTCAGGAGAGTTAGACATTCC
>JBCDDJ010000663.1:0-3027 GCA_039180385.1 Cyanobacteria bacterium P01_G01_bin.38
CCCTCAAATCTTTGCGGTCGCGCGTAACTTCTCTCTGAATATCTATCGCGATAATGAGTTTACAAACATGGCTCAGGCCGAACGATGCTGCAAGTTTGGCCTAGACACACTCAAGCGCGTTTTTAGAATGAAATAGCCCTGTAAATATCCTGTCTTTAGCAGAGGAGCTGAAATTTCTCTGTCGTCAAGCTTTCTGCTCTGATTAGTCTTTCGATTTTGATTTCGGTTCATATGAATTTAAACTACTGCCTTCATGATAAAAAGATATCATTCTAAATCTCATCATACTAAGATTGAATATTGATGTTTACTCTAGCAACCAGGCAAACAAACCTCCAATTGTCAGGTGTAACCTACTGGCAAAGTCTGGCATAGGCAAAACATCATCTGGCTCATCAAAGACTTCTGTTTCTTGCTTAGGTCGATAGACAAACACAGTTTGCTCCTCTGGATCGATCAGCCAACCCATTTGGGTGCCATATTTAAGGCAGTGGAGAATATTTTTTGTAACCTTTGTTTGGCTTTGGTCAGGGGACAAAATTTCAATCGTCCAATCTGGCGCAATCGGAAATGCATTGGCGATTTCCCCATTCTCATCACGGGGAATATGACTCCAGGTGAACACGACGATATCAGGAACCGTTGACCGCCCTCCAAAACTACACCGCAATTCAGGGAAGGCTCGGGCGATTCGCTCAGGTTTAACGACAGCGTTAATGGCGGGTACAAATTCGCCTTGGATGGCACTATGTTTTCCCTGTGGCATGGGTTTCTGGATAATTTGACCGTCAATATATTCACTGGCAGGCTTCGTTTCCGGCAATCGCAAAAATTCTGCCAATGTCAGTTGCTTAGATGGGGCTTGTACCATTTTGGCGGACCTCTAAAGCTTCCAAATTGAGGCTTCAGCTCTATTTTACCTGGAACTTTGGTGGAGAAGCAAAACCCACGCTAATCAGATGCAGACTTCAGTCTTGCGGCGCTAAGTATACCCAAAACAACCAAAATAATGCCCGTCACCTGGATTGAGGTAGGAATTTCTCCGAGTAGGGGAATCGCGATTAAGGTCGTCAACACCGGAACCAGCGGGCTAAATAGGGCCGTTAGCTGTGCTCCTAAACATTGAACGGCATAGGTCAACAGGTAAATGGTACCAATGGACATGACAATCCCCTGGAAAATGGCTTGAGACACAACGTGTGCGATCGCAACCCCCTCAAACCCATCATATAAAAAGAGCAAATATGGGGGGATATACAACAAGGAGATTACCGACACAATAGCCGCGCTCTGTATCGGCTTCAGAGCCCACAGCTTAGTCAAGAGGGTGAAAAGCCCCCAGCTGACGCCCGAGCCGAGCAGTAGCAGATCGCCAAACAACACTGCCCCTTGCAGAGAGAATGAAGACGCGGTGACAAACACCACCCCAAGCGTGATAGCCAGCAGCGAAATCAGCCTTTTTAGAGAAAACGACTGAAGCCCTAAAAACACCATACCGATAAAAACGACGGATGGCACAATGCCAGGGTTCAAAACTGCGCCATGGGAGGCGGGAGCAAAGTTGAGACCAAACAAGAAAACGACCATGTAAGGAGCCCCGGCCAGACAAGCCAGCAGAATCGCCCTGGGCCAGCCTAAGCCACCCAGGTCGCTAAGGCCTAAACGACAAAAGGAGGGCAGCATAATCGACCCCGCTACTGAAAAACGTAGAGCTACTAGATCAAGTGACGTCAAACCATTGAGAATGCTATAGCGGGCCGCTACAAAGTTAGCAGCATAGATCGCCATGACCAGCAAGATTGCCATAACTCCTGGGAGAAATCTATTTTGTTTAGGCACGCTAACCCTCGCGAAAAAACTGATCCCAAATCCAGTATCCTAAAGCAGCCAAGGCCACAATACGCACAGTCAGGCTAAACCATGAGAGTTTTAATCTCGCCGATCTTCGCTCAACGGGAAATGGGAGGTCAGAGGCCCAAAAACGACCAGGATTCAGCCCAAACTGGTAAATCTGGCCCTGGGCTTTGATCCGTAACACATAGCCTGAGATCAGCATTTGCCGAGTGCGAAACAAGACAGCCTCCTCAATACCAGCGTATGGGATATCCCAGTCCCCACAGGCTAGGCGGTCATCGTAAACTTTCAACAGGCCACGCCGAGACATCACCCAGTTAAACGACCGACGAATGTCGTCACCTTCAGCGGTAGTCGCTTTCGTCATGCATCGATGCAGTAGTTCGGACATGATTAACTAGTGAGATTGCCCAACAACTTCATAATGGACGACGGTTGGCTCAAACTCAAGCAAAAAGTCTTTGTCTTCAGGATAATATTTCGCGACTTCGAT
Organism: Cyanobacteria bacterium P01_G01_bin.38; assembly: GCA_039180385.1. Lineage (GTDB taxonomy): Bacteria > Cyanobacteriota > Cyanobacteriia > Phormidesmidales > Phormidesmidaceae > SIO4C1. Next base: position 2,348 of record JBCDDJ010000663.1, read on the forward strand.
ATCTTGACCGGCAAAGCCCTGGATAACCGACAGACTTTCCCACTGTGACAGTGTGATGAAATGGGTTTAGTTTTTGAAGATATCTAGAGCAGCAGGTGCTGATGCGCCCAAAGGGCTGCCTGGGTGCGATCGCGAACGTCTAGCTGCGTAAAAATATTGGTCAGGTAGTTTTTGATGGTGCCTTCAGTGAGGTGCAAGGCTTCGGCGATTTCGCGGTTGCTGTGCCCCTGCCCCAACAGTTTCAAAATCTCTAACTCGCGAGGGTTAAACAAAACCTGCGGATCTGGCTTGGGGTTTGGGGTCGGGGCTTTGACTTGGGAAAAGACTTTGGGGGCAATAGTGGGGCCGAGTTGGCTATAGCCCTGGTGGATATTGCGAATTGCGATCGCAACCTGTTTTGCAGGGGTACTTTTGAGCAAATAGCCCAACGCACCCACCTCCAGCGATTGAAACACATATTCATCTTCGTCAAACGTGGTCAGCACTAAAATCCGAATCCAGGGAAACCGCTGATGGATTTCGCGGGTAGCCTCGACCCCATTGCATACGGGCATGCGCACATCCATCAAGATCACATCCGGCTGGAGCTGAGCCGCCAGGGTAATCGACTCCTGCCCATGATTGGCCTCACCGACGATCTCAAAATCATCTTCTAAGGCCAGCAGAGAGGCTAGCCCTTC
>JBCDDJ010000664.1:0-3011 GCA_039180385.1 Cyanobacteria bacterium P01_G01_bin.38
ATACCAGCCATAGTCACGCAGACACAAGGCTCGCTCTTTTGAACCATAGGCGTTGCCACCAGGTGCAATAAAGTCAGGGCGACGCCGCCACAGTTCGCGACTGGCCTGGTCAACAATTTTCTTTTCATTCTCGGCTAGGGTTTGGGCAATTTGCATACGCCCCAGACCTGTTTTCAAAAAGTCTTCGATATTCTTGAGCTCTCCGCTAGTAGGATAGCGCAGCTCATCATCTGCATTAAGGATTACTTGGCTAACGACGGACATAGCTTTATGAATGCGGTGACTTTGAATTTAGTAACAGTTTAACGAGTTTAGGGGCGTCAAGAAAAGCATAAGCCCTTCTCATGTCGCAATGATTGCGCCTTCAAGATAATAGCTGGCTGCCGTGGTCAATCTGAGAATTGTTTTAAGAGAGTTTACAAAAGTGGTGGTGAAGGCAAGGGAGAAGGGGGAAAGGCTAAAGGCGCTAGCGTAGCCATGCCCGTAGGGCTATAGGGCGAAGGGGATATAGGGGGGAAGGGAAGGAGGCTTTTAGTTCATACTGGATGAGCAGTTGTGCAGTGGATGATAGGAATGGCGGGGTGGCAGCAGGGGCAAACCGTTGAGTTGACCATTAACGATCTGAGTAACCGTGGGGATGGGGTGGGTCGGTGGGAGGATCGGGTTGTGTTTGTGGCGGATACGGTGCCCGGTGATCGGGTGCGATCGCGACTAACCCGAGTAAAACCCTCCCACGGGTTTGGCAAGCTGCTCGAGGTATTAGAACCCTCCCCCCAGCGGGTGCGCCCGGCCTGCATCGTGGCAGACAAGTGCGGTGGCTGTCAGTGGCAACCGGTCGCCTACGCAGCTCAGCTGACGGCTAAGCGCCAGCAAATTATCGAGGCCCTACAGCGCATTGGCGGATTGACAGATATCTCGGTCGAGCCGGTGTTAGCGGCTGAGCCCCTAGCCTATCGCAACAAGGCCACCTATCCTTTGGCCCGGGCCTCAGATGGCACCATCAAGGCAGGCTATTACCGTAAAGGGTCGCACCAGCTGATCAATCTCAACCAGTGCCCCGTGCAAGATCCTCGGCTTAATCCGCTGCTGGCCAACCTTAAGCAAGATATTCAACGCCGTGGCTGGAGTATCTATAACGAAACCCAGCATCGAGGGAAGCTACGCCACCTCTCGTTGCGGATTGGCCACCACACGGGGCAAATTTTGTTGACCCTGGTAAGTACTGGGCCCTTAGAGGATCTTGAGGCCCAGGCCCAACAGTGGCTAGAAAGTTATTCAGACGTCGTTGGCGTCTGTTTGAACCTTAACCCCGCCAAAACCAACGCCATCCTTGGTCCCCATACTGACTGCATAGTAGGCCAACCCTATCTTGAGGAAACTTTTGGTGGGCTGCGGTTTCAGATTCGCCCGGCAACGTTTTTTCAGGTCAATACGGTACAGGCTGAGCGCCTGGTGCAGAAGATGATCACAGAGCTAAATTTGCAGGGCACAGAAACCCTCGTTGATGTGTACTGTGGTGTCGGCACGCTGACCCTGCCTCTGGCCCAGCGTGCAGCTCGCTGCATTGGTATTGAGTCGCAGCCCGAGGCGGTAGCCCAGGCACAGCAAAATGCGGCGTTGAACGGCCTGCAAAATGCCGATTTTTATATAGGCAAAGCCGAAATGCCCCTGGCTGAGCTATTTGAGGGGGGCATTCGTCCAGATATTGTGGTGCTCGACCCACCGCGCAAAGGCTGTGACCCAGCGGTGTTGAGCGCCCTATTGCAGCTACGACCAGAACGCATTACCTATATGAGTTGTAATCCCATCACCCTGGCCCGGGACCTAAAGCTGCTGTGCGAGGCAGGGTATCGGTTAACCAAAGTACAACCTGCAGATTTCTTCCCCCAGACCGCCCATGTGGAATGCGTGGCCTTTTTGGTAGCGTAAAATCGCCATAAACCCCATCCAGATTGAAAACTTAAGTTTTTCCCGTAGGACAAGCGACAAGTCTAGATCTGGCCGAGGCTTAGATTAAATTGGCATCTATCCAAAAGCTGATTCAAAACATGACAATTCATCCGACAGCGGTGATTGAACCCGGTGCCCAGCTGGGGGACAACGTAACCGTAGGGGCGTTTGCCTACATTGATACCCAGGTCAAAATCGGCAGCGGCTGCACCATCGGGCCGCGGGCCACGATTTTGCGACATACTCAACTCGGGAACCACTGCCGGGTTCATGCTGGGGCTGTGATTGGTGATCTGCCTCAGGATCTGGCGTTTCAAGCTACAGAAACCTATGTCCAGATTGGCAATAATTGCGTCCTGCGGGAGGGGGTCACCGTGCATCGGGGCACAAAACCCGACTCGGTAACGGTGGTGGGTAATGACTGTCTGCTCATGGTTAACAGCCACGTCGCCCACAACGCCAAACTGGGTGACGGGGTGATTTTAGCAAATGGGGCCCTGATTGCGGGTTATGCCGAGGTGGGCGAGCGCGCCTTTGTCAGCGGCGGCTGTTTGGTACATCAGTTTACGCGGGTGGGTCGGCTAGTAATGATGTCGGGCGGGTCGGCGATCCAAAAAGATGTGCCGCCATTTTGTATGACCCGGAGCGTCAGCGCCAATACAATCATGGGGTTAAATACGGTGGGGCTGCGTCGGGCCGGGGTCAGTGCCCAGGAGCGTAAAACTTTGAAGCAGGCGTTTCAGACTTTGTTTCAGTCAGATTTGAGTTTGCCCAGTGCGGTTGAGAAGTTACAAGGCCAGTTTGAGTCACCCCTGGTGCAAGAGTTGGCCGCGTTTATCCAAGCGTCAGAACGCGGGATATGTAAGTTTTTGCGTCGTCCGTAGAGTGACTGGGGTAAGTTCAAGATTTTGGTTGGGGGAGGTGAGCTGGTGAGTGCGCTTTGCTTAGTGTTCCTATGGTGGATAGTGCGGGGAGCTTCAAAAAGAGGCCGACTCCAGTTAGCTTGAACTTACCAACCCCAAGCCAAAGGAGTGGTTCTTATGGAAAAGCGCACCGCACCA
>JBCDDJ010000665.1:0-3006 GCA_039180385.1 Cyanobacteria bacterium P01_G01_bin.38
CTGCCAGACGCCCTAGAATCGGCCCCGAGGTTCGAGCCATGACCTCACAAGCTACCCCTTCAACAGCTGCGGAAATGACCGCTGCGATTAAGCGTGGAGAGACTACTGCCCAAGCCGTCGTCACAAAAACCCTGGCGCAGATTCAGGCCCAGAATGATCGGCTGAACTGTTTCACAACCGTCCTAGACTCATCTGCTTTGAGCGCCGCCGCCGAGATTGATCGCAAACTCGCCGCAGGAGAGCCCGTAGGCCCCCTGGCAGGGGTTCCCTTTGCGGTCAAAAATCTCTTTGATATCGCAGGTACCATCACCCTGGCGGGTTCCAAAATCAATCAAGACAACCCGCCAGCCGAGCAAGATGCCACCGCGGTTGCCCGCCTCAAAGCAGCCGGGGCTATTTTGATCGGGGCGCTCAATATGGATGAGTATGCCTATGGGTTTGTGACTGTTAATGACCACTACGGGGCCACCCCCAATCCCCACGATCCCACTCGCATCTCTGGCGGGTCCTCCGGCGGGTCTGCCGCTGCGGTGGCGGCGGGGCTGGTGCCCCTGACCCTGGGGTCTGATACCAATGGCTCAATCCGAGTTCCGGCGGCGCTGTGTGGGGTCTATGGGCTCAAGCCGACCTATGGCCGACTGTCGCGGGCGGGGGCTTTTTTGTTCTCCAGCAGTCTCGATCACATTGGTCCATTTGCCCGGTCGGTGCAAGATATCGCATCGGCATTTGAGGTGATGCAGGGGGCGGATGCGCGGGACCCAATTTGTTGCGATCAACCAGCTGTCGTGCCAGATTTGTCTGGGGATATGGGTGGGGTGAGGGTTGCGATCGCAACCGACCATTTCGCCAAAGGCATGGCCCCCACCGTCGCCCAAGCCTTTGAGAAAGTCACCACCGCCCTCAACGCAACCGACACCGTCACCCTCCCCGAAGCCGCCCGCGCCCGCGCCGCCGCCTACTTGATCACCGCCAGCGAAGGCAGTCAGCTCCACCTGTCTCGGCTACAAACCCGACTGCAAGACTTTGACCCCGCCACCCGAGATCGCTTCATTGCCGGTGCCCTGATGCCCAGCAGCTGGTACATCCAGGCCCAGCGGTTCCGTCGCTGGTACCGCGATCAGGTGCGCGAAGTGTTCAACACCGTAGACCTGATTTTAGCCCCAACTACCCCCTGCCCGGCCCCTTTCATTGACCAAACCACCATGGAGTTAGAAGGCAAAACGGTCTTAGTGCGACCCCATTTAGGCTTTTATACCCAGCCTCTCTCCTTCATTGGCCTACCCGTTCTCTCTGTCCCCGTTCACCTACCTGGAGAACTCTCCGTCGGCGTACAGTTAATCGCCCGACCCTACGATGAAGCAATGCTCTTCAAAGCCGCCGCTGCCCTAGAGCAGGCAGGAGTGACCCAAGCACCTGTAGCAGACTAAAGCGTTGCGAACTGACAAGTCAGTGTGGACGCTATCTCCCTATCCACGACCCACCATCCCACCATCTCACCCCCTCACCAACTCACCACTCCTTTACGAAACATTTCAATCTCGATACAGACAGAGTAACGGTATAGAAAAACACAATTCCTAATAAAATCCCCTCGTAGGATAAGGCCATTCTCTTAACAAAATCAGGAGCAAAGGCATGGTGTGGGCCTGGGTGCGGCGTTGGTCATATGGATTGATGGGGTTGGGTGTTGCCGTACTATTGAGTATTGGCGGACTATTCTCAGACTATGGACGGGTTTTTGCAGCAGGCCACAAAGAATACTATCTCCCAGCGAATGCAGACACGGTTCACTGGGGCTACTTTAGTCAATCGCTAGAACCTGAACTCACCATCGACTCCGGCGATATTGTTACCGTCGAAACCCTCACCCACCATGCCAATGACGATGCTGAGCGAATGGTTAAAGGTGACCCTGGTGCCGAAAGTGTTTTTGCCTGGACAGAAGACAGTAAAGGTGTTGACCGTCGGGGAGCTGGCCCGCTGGATGCCTCCGTCATGGGGCGTGGGGCTGGAGAAGGCTTTGGCGTGCATATTCTCACCGGGCCGATTTATGTGAATGGAGCAGAGCCCGGAGATGTACTGGAGGTGCAGATCTTAGATGTCGCCCCCCGCCCCAGTGGCAACCCCGAATATAGCGGCAAAACCTTTGGTAGCAACGCTGCTGCCTGGTGGGGCTATCACTATAACGACATGGTCGAGGAGCCCAAACCCCGCGAAGTGATTACCATCTATGAGTTAGACACCTCTGGCGGAGAGAACTGGGCAGAAGCCGTCTACAATTACCGCTGGGTGCCCCAGACCGACCCCTATGGCGTGGTGCATGAAACCATTGACTATCCGGGCGTACCGGTGGACCACGACACCATCGAAAAGAATTTTGAAGTCTTAGAAGGCGTGCGCGTTCCGATTCGTCCCCACTTTGGGGTGATTGGGTTAGCCCCTAAAGAGACTGACATTGTTGACTCCATCCCCCCTGGTTACTTTGGCGGCAACATCGACAATTGGCGCATTGGCAAAGGGGCCACCATGTATTATCCCGTTGCGGTTGAAGGGGCGTTACTGTCCTTAGGTGATTCTCACGCGGCCCAGGGTGACTCAGAGCTAGCCGGTACGGCAATTGAGACCTCTCTAACTGGGGTGATTAAGGTGATTGTTCATAAGCAAGCGGACCTGGAAGATACCATTCTTGAAGATTTGGACTATCCTCTGTTAGAGACCCAGGATGAGTATGTGGTGCACGGGTTTAGTTACGCCAACTACCTGGCAGAGTTAGGTGAAACCGCCCAGCAAGATATCTACAGCAATTCCTCTGTCGATGGAGCCATGCGCGATGCCTTTCGCAAGATGCGTCACTTCTTGATGACTACCCAAGGCATGAGTGAGGATGAGGCGATTTCGCTGATGTCCGTGGCCGTGGATTTTGGCGTCACCCAGGTGGTAGATGGCAACTGGGGTGTCCACGGGGTGATTTCAAAAGCAGTGTTACCGGGGGCTTAAGACGCTGTC
>JBCDDJ010000666.1:0-3004 GCA_039180385.1 Cyanobacteria bacterium P01_G01_bin.38
GCGATCGCAGTGCGCCAAACCAGGTAGCCTTCACGGTTGAGATGGAGGCCATCGGTAGTGAGATCGGGGCGCAGGTGGCCTTCGCCGGTTGAGAAAATAGGGTAGAGATCCATGTAGTACGCATCATAGTCGCGGGCGAGGGTCTGAAGGGAATCGTTCATCGCCTGGACTCGACTATTGGGCAAGGCGAGCAAGCGATCGCGGCTTTCCCAGGTAGCCGTTTCCGCACCGTGGGGCAAAATTGACTGCACAACTATCTTGGTATCGGGATGATAGAGGCTGAGGTAGTCCATAATTTGGCGATAGTTTCGAATAATCTCGCCATCGCTTTTGCCCCAAATCAGATCGTTAATCCCGATCATTACAAAAATGGTGTCGATGTCGGCCTGATCTAGCAGGTGTAGCCTTGCTAGCAGCCCGTGGGTTTTTTCACCCGAAATCGCCTGGTTCATCCACACCCGTCGCCCCGGCAATAGCTCAGCCGGAAACCATAAACTCAGGGAGTCACCGAGCAAAATCGTCAGGTGATCGGGATGCTTGGCGCTCATCGCATCCATTTCTTGCTTAAGCAGCTCAACCCATTCCTCATAGGTGAGGCGACGCTTGCCGTTAGTCCTGGGCAAGAGAGCTGGCTCTGCCACCGGCTCTGTCGGGAGGGTCACATCAGCGGCATTCGCTTGGGGCAAGACAGAAGGCTCTCCGCTCCCTGATTTTTCGTGCCAGCTCACGAGCAGTGCCACAAATAAAACAGCATTCATCAGCAGAGAGAGCACTGCCCACCCTGGCATTTTTGGCGGCGTTTTTAGGACGCGATCAATCACCGGTTTTAGCATGGCCATTACGGAGCGATGCGTCAGATTCTAATGGGATTTTTGCCGAATGGGTAGTCTAGGCAATGACTTTTTAAGATCTGGGAGGTGAGTAGGTGAGGTAGCAACTTCTCCATTCACCCAGCTCAGCAAACGCACCAGCGCAGCGAACTCACCGAGCACAGTGCCCCCACCGAGCACAGCGATTTCACCAGCGCAGCGCCCTCACTTCTAAGCGGGCAAATTGATGATGAATTCAGCCCCCTCACCCGGTGTGGAATTGCAGTATATGTGCCCCTCGTGCTTTTGGGTGATGATTTGATAGCTGATTGACATGCCCATGCCAGTACCTTTGCCCACAGGTTTTGTGGTGAAAAAGGGATTGAACATCTTATATCTTACCAAGTCAGACATCCCAGTGCCGTTATCGGCAATCACAATGTGAACTCGATGAGTCGAGAGCAGTTCGGTACGAATGGTGATTTGAGGCATTTGCGATTTCGATTTTAGATTTATAGCCAAAGGGTCAATAACCCTGTGGGTATGGCTAGCGCTAAGGCTTCGCTGTGCTTCGTCAGGGATTTTGGATTTTGGCAGGGAATCAGTTGCTGAGCACGCACTGCCAAAGTGGGCAGGCACAAGGCCAGCCCCCACACCCCCATCACCCCTATCTTCCCCATCACTCTCCGCTTCCTCTGTCGCCTCTGCTCCCCCATCACCCTCTACTTTCCCTACTCCCTCTGCTCCAAACCTTGCCTCCAGGGCATCAATCGCATTGGTCAGGATATTCATAAACACCTGATTAAGCTGTCCAGGGTAGCACTCAATCGGAGGTAGCTCGCCATAGTCTTTGATGATGTCAACGGCAGGCATATCAGCTGTGCCCTTGAGGCGACTGCCCAAAATGATCAGGGTATTATCGATGCCTTCGTGAAGGTCGACGGCTTTGCGGTCAGACTCATCCAATCTTGAAAAATTCCGCAGCGATAGGACAATTTCTCGAATGCGCTGGGTGCCCATTGCCATGGAGTCGAGCAGTTTGGGAAAGTCTTGCTGAATAAATGCTAAATCAATCGCCCGGATTTCGGCTGCGATCGCAGCATCTGGATCGGGATATACCTGCTGATAAAGATTAATTAGATCAAGCAAATCCTCAGCGTACTGCTGCGCAGGGTGTAAGTTGCCATGGATAAAGCCCACCGGATTGTTGATCTCATGGGCAATCCCTGCCACCAGCTGCCCCAGGCTAGACATTTTTTCGCTCTGGATCATCTGAAGCTGGGTGCGCTTCAGCTGCTTTAGGGTGGCTTTCAGGGTTTCGGCCTGGCGCTTGAGTTTGAGTTCAGTCGCTTTACGATCGCTGACGTCGTTTTGTAATCCCATAAAGTGGGTAATGTGTCCCTGGGCATCAAAAATCGGAGCGATGGTCAGTTCGTTCCAAAACAGGCTGCCATCTTTGCGATAATTGCGCAGTGTCACCGTGCAACGACGGCCCTCAGCTAAAGCGGCTCGAATCTCATCGATTTCGGGTTGTGAGCGGTCATCACCCTGCAAAAACCGGAAATTGTGACCTAATACTTCATCAGCGGTATATCCAGTCTGCTGTTCAAAAGCAGGATTGACATAGGCCGCTGGCAGCTCTGACTCTTGAGCATCGACAATCACAATCCCCACGGGGCTAACGGCCATGGCCTGATCTCGCAGCAATATTGCCGCTTCGGTCGCTTTACGGTCTGTAATATCTTCTACGACAACAAGAATACCGTTGACCTCACCAGTCGCGTCGTACAACGGTACTTTGCTGGTCCTCAGCCAGGCTTGTTTGCCATCAGCTTGTAGTTGGGGTTCGATGATGCCTAACTCCGGAGTCGCGTCAGCCATGATGCGGCGATCGCATTCCAAAAACCATTCGGTTTCCTCGGGTTTCCAGGGCATGTCGTAGTCGGTCTTACCGACCAACTCCCTGGGATGGTTAAGACCCGCAATTTTAGCGAGGGCAAGGTTACCCCCCTCGTACACACTGTTGCGATCTTTCCAGACAATGGCCATGGGCAAATTATCAATGACCTGCTGCAAACCCTGTTTTGACTGTTCAATTTTGGCTTCGACAGCGGTGCGATCGCACCGCTCAATAGTGGTGGCCACCAGCCGATGGATTTGACCGGATTGATCTCGCAACGGGGTAATCCTGGTAC
>JBCDDJ010000667.1:0-2980 GCA_039180385.1 Cyanobacteria bacterium P01_G01_bin.38
CGAGATGGCGTCTTTAGGCGTACCCATATCCTACAAAAGCCCGAAGCCAACTTTCAATACATCGCCTTAAGATTTCTGGGAGGCTATTCGTGGAAAGAAATCTCCGCTGATTTAGATGTCAAAGTTGTCACCCTCAGCTCTTTTTACCAAAGATGCTTAGTTAAATTTGCGCCCGTGCTCAAAGAATATGTGTCTATTTGATGTGCTTGTCCACAGATGTCCAAATCCCATCCACACCTTCTTCCCACTTTCTAAAGACGATGACTGTTAAACGCGATCAGACCACTTTTAACGTACCGATTACAGACGCTTTTCACCGGGCGGCCCAGGGGTTTTATCAGCACCATGCCGAGCCTCAAAAGGGTAAGCGGGTCTATTTGAATGCCCTGAGCGTGCAGGCGGTACAGTTTTACCTGACTTGTTTAGGCGTCAAGACCGATTTAGAGAGAAGCGAAAGCTGGCACCCAATTTCGCAGGTGTTAGCCGATACCGCCGATCTTTGGGTGAGCGATCTGGGCCGTTTAGAATGTCGTCCGGTGCTGCCAGACTCCTCTACTTTAGAGATTTCACCAGAGGTGTGGGCCGACCGCATTGGCTATCTGTTTGTTCAATTTGACGCCGCTCTGACCGAGGCAACTTTGCTGGGGTTTCTGCGTCAGCTAGACGGCGAGATTGTCAGCCTAGCACAGCTACAGCCGTTAGCAACGTTTCCAGACTATCTAGCGCAGCTGCGCCGACATTTAACCGTCTCGCCAGCCCCCAGGGTCAAGTTACAGCCCTGGCTAACTGAGATCATTGATGCCAGCTGGACCAGCCTGGAGACGTTGATTGCCCAGTGGCAAGACCAGGCCCTCGCGTTTAGCTTTAGAGCCGTGAAAGCAGGTTGGCTTGAGCCTGCCACCACTGGGGTCAAACAGGGCAAATTTTTACTGCTGAGCAAGGCCCCTGAGGAGCGGGTTTTATTGATCGTGGGGATTGCACCTGGCCAAAGCAGTTCGGTCTTCAACATTACGATAGAGGTTTATCCAACTGGCGATCAGGCTTATTTGCCCGCTACGCTGCATCTAATTGTCACAGATGAAACTAACACCCCTGTTTTACAGGCCAAAGGCCGCGAGAGCGAGGGGTTAGAATTTCGATTTAGCGGCGGTTCGGGGGAGCGATTTAGCGTTCAAGTGAGCTTTAATCAGTTCACGGTGACGGAGCAATTTGAAATTTAGCTAGTATTAGCCAATATTGGGGGCTGGGGCAGGAGTACACGGATGGATAAGTGGGTCATCCTGGAATTAGAGGGAGATTTGAACCTCAGCGGATTTCGGGCAACCTTAGAAATCCGGTCTGGAAGAGATTTTCAAATCTTGCAGGCAAAGGGGTCTTTGCCGCCAGCTCCCGTGGTTGCTAATCATCTGCACTATCATTGGCAAAAGGTCTATCGACCCCTGGGGATTCCACTGCGGATCAAGGGCCAGAAAATTATTCATAAGGGCTCGATTAATCAGCGTCTCGCGGTGTGTCAACGCTCTGCTCAGGTGCTGTGCGATCGCTTTCAGACCTGGCTCAATGCCGAGTCTTTTCAGCCGATCGATCGCCGCCTGCGAGAGGAGTTGAGCCGCGATGAAACGATCCAATTTTTAATCCGCACTCAGGATATCAATCTACAAAAGCTGCCCTGGCACGAATGGGACTTTTTTGAGCGCTATCCCTATGCCGAAGTCGCGCTCAGCACACCTGAGTATGAATCAGTACCCACAAGACCCCGACAAGAGCATCCCCACCCGGTTCGAATCCTGGCAATTTTAGGCCACAGCCACGGCATCAATGTCGCAGCCGATCGCCGGATGCTAGCGCAGCTGCCCCAGGCGCAGGTGTCCTTTTTAGTTGAGCCCGATCGCCAGCAGCTTAACGAGGTTCTCTGGCAGGCTCCGTGGGATATTTTATTTTTTGCAGGGCACAGTGAAACCCACCGCAGGCAGGGACGTATTTTTATCAATCGCACCGATAGCCTGTCTGTCTCAGAGCTGCGGTACGGTCTGCGCAGAGCAATCGATCGGGGTTTGCAGCTGGCGATTTTTAACTCCTGCGATGGGTTAGGGCTCGCGCCTGCCCTGGCTCACCTGTGCATCCCACAGATGATCGTGATGCGAGAACCTGTCGCTGACCGGGTGGCTGAGATCTTTTTGAAATACTTTCTAGAAGCCTTTGCGGCGGGTGAGCCCCTCTATCTGTGCGTCCGTCAGGCCCGAGAAAGATTGCAGGGGTTGGAGCATCAGTTTCCCTGTGCTAGCTGGCTGCCGGTGATTTACCAAAATCCATCGGTGATGCCGCCAAACTGGCGCACCTTGCAGGGGCAGCCGGAGGCAGGCTCAACGCCTAAAGCGCTGCCCCCGGCTGCCCCGGCTAAATCTTCCGCTCAGTCTTTCTCACAACGGCGTCTGCCCGGGGTGCGATCTCGTTGGATGAGCGTTGTCACGGCAGTCGTGATGACAATATTGGTTTTAGCCATGCGGTTTTTAGGCGTTTTGCAGCCGTTTGAGCTGGCAGCTTACGATCACCTGATGCGATCGCGCCCTGCTGAGACCATTGACTCACGGCTCTTAGTGGTAGAAGTCACCCAGGCTGATTTGAATGAACTGGGAGGCTATCCGCTCTCGGACGCTGTCTTGGCACAAACCGTGAGTACGCTGCAAGCATTTGAACCTAGCGCCATTGCCCTCGACATGCATCGCTATCGCCCCAGGGGGGCGGGTCGTCAAGCTTTGATAGATCAATTTCAACAGTCTTCTAACTTGTTTACTGTCTGCGCCTTTGATCAGGCTGATCAAGATTATGGAGCCCCTGCTGAGCTATCAGACGACCAGCTGATTGCTCAAGTGGGGTTCAGTAATCTGCTTTTAGACTCGCCCTCCGATGCATCTACGGGAGACTTTGTCCGGCGTCAGGCGCTCTCCTACGCGCCTGAGCTAGCTGCGACGCAGTCAAC
>JBCDDJ010000668.1:0-2980 GCA_039180385.1 Cyanobacteria bacterium P01_G01_bin.38
AGCAGCGTTGCGGAGGTGTTGATGGCCTGTAGCCAGGTTTTGGAAATGAGAATGGTCACCTCTAACAGGCCATCGTCTGGGATGACTTCGCCAAACCCCTGGGCCATCACGGAGGTTGGGGGGGCGGCATTAGCGACGGTCACGGCCCGTGTCTGGAGGTCAAGTACCTTGCCATCGATCTCGATTTTGGCTTTAAAGGGCTGTTGGGTAAACATTTGCTGCGCGCCAGAGAGGATATAGGCCAGGGTGCCGAGCTGATTTTTGAGTTCTCGGTTGGCGTTATTGACCATACCGGCTTCAAAGCCGACCCCGGCCAGCAAGACCATGGGGATATCGTTGCAATGGGCGACATCGACCATGCGGGTGTTGCCAGCGGCAATGGTTTCACAGGCGCGCTTGAGATTGGTGGGTAGGCCCATGGCTACAGCAAAGGCATTGGCGGTCCCCCTGGGGATGACGCCCAAGGGAATGCCGGTTTCGAGGGTGACCCCTGCGATCGCAGACACAGTCCCGTCTCCACCCGAGGCAATAATGCAGCCAGTCTCGTTCTCAGCCTCCGCTGACTGGATAGCGGCAATGGCTTCACGGGCTTGTGTCACCGGGTCGAGGTCCGGCTGGGTAAAAATCGTGCGCAGATTCATCTGTGGTTCTAAAATCTGGCGAATCAGCGCCAGGTCCTGGTCAGGATTGCCTTGCCCCGCCACGGGGTTAAAGATCAAATAGGCATCTCGCCGTTTGGCCACCCCCTGGATGGCCAGCTCAGCCATTGCCACATTGGTGGCCAGGGGTACATTGTGGAGGTTGCAGGCTCGCAAGATGGGGTGGTAATCGGGCTCATGGGGTTTGGTTGCGACCGGATCGATCAGGAAAACAACGCCAGCCACTTCACCGGCGACGATGCGAGCAGCAATTTGCAGATCACCCCCCTGGGAGCCTGAGGCCACTCGCTCGATGGTCAGATCGGTGGCGGCTTCTATCCATTGCCCGGTGGTATCGGTGGCGAGCAGGTGATAGCGCGATAAAACCGGGCGATATTTTTTGGCCAGGGCGACGATTTCATTTTTTTGGGTATCGTGGGCAATCAGGGCAACGCAGATTGTCATAATCGCTGCTTTGAGCCTGCAATCGGTGATCTAGTCAACGCAATACTAGCTAATTGCCTCGAGTGTAGGACATCGCGGGGAATCTTACTTGTTTCCTACTGGATCAAGTCGAGACTCATTTTGATTAACTTGAGACTCAAAATGAGCCATTTTAATCTTAAGTTGAGATAAGCTTTTTAACGGTTTGTGTCTTTGAAGTTAGCGTTGAGGGAATGGGATCTCGCGTCATGATGGCCCTGGACTAAACTAGGGTTATGACAATTGCAATAATGTCTCGTAATGGTTAGTTCAGCCCCCCTGATTGCCCAGCCTGTGCCGCAGCCGATTGGTGAGAAGCGAGTGGTTTTTCGGTCGCTTAATTGGCAGCGATACCAGGCAATTCGAGGTTTGCTCAGTCATGATCGAAACACTCGCTTGACCTATGCCCAGGGGACTTTGGAAATTACCATGCCGCTCGAAGCCCATGAGTTTGCAGCTCGATTGATAGAGCGATTTATCTACATTTTGGTGATGGAGCTGGGCATGGATATGAAGACGATGGGGTCTACTACGTTGGATCGAGAAGCCTTAGATCGCTCGGCTGAGCCGGATGATGCTTACTACATTCAGAATCAGCCTTTGGTCGCCGGACGCGATGTTGACCTGGAAAAAGATCCGCCCCCGGATTTGGTTGTGGAGGTGGATATTACCCACACAGATATTGATAAGCTGCGGCTTTACGCGGCGATGGGGGTGCCTGAGTTTTGGCGCTATAACGGTGAAACCTGGCGGATTTATGGTTTACAAGGGTCTGGCGATAAGGTTGTTTATCAAGAGTTAGAGGTGAGTCCTACGTTTGCTGGGGTGCCCAAGGTAAAGCTCTATGAATTTTTGGCGGCGGCTCGTCAGAGTGAGATGACGGCGGAGCGGGATTTGCGGGCATGGGTGCGATCGCTTGGTTGAACACCTTGATCATGCTCAAAATTGGCAGCTTGCTTCACAAAGTCCCGTAGGGTAATACTCCTGCTACCAAACCGTTTCCATGGTTAGTGAAAAGCCGGGTAAAACATCTTCGCCGGATAGCGTGGTGGGGCGTTCTAATATTTGAGGCTCAACACCAGGGCGATAAATCCAAACACTCCGCAGTTTGCGGTTGAGCAACCATCCCAGTCGAACGCCGCTGTTCATATACTCATCCATTTTGGCTTGGGTTTCGGTGAGGGAGTCGGAGGGAGACATGAGTTCCAGGACAAAGTCAGGGGAGATCGGGGGAAATTTTTCTCGCTGGTCAGGGGGTAGGGCCTTCCAACGGGGTTGAGTGACCCAGGCTAAGTCTGGGGAGCGATCGCCGCCCTGGGGGAGCCTGAAGCAGGTAGAGGAATCAAACAGAACACCTAATTTGGCTTGTCGATTCCACATGACGAAATCAGCGCTGATTTCAATGTTGCGATTGCCGGTTTCACCGCCTGTTGGTGGCATGATCAGTAGATGGCCTCCAGGGGTTCGTTCAAATTTGACGTCAGGGTGAGTGTGGCACAGTTCGTAGAATTGCTGGTCCGTTAAGTTGGTTAGGGATCTAAAATCTGCGGTGAAAGTCATGGTGCTTTCTAGCCTGCAACCCATTAGCTGATTGCGTACATGATAGAACATACGACCCCAAGCCAGTTAGACTGCCATGACTGAACGTCTAGAGAGCACCATTGAGCATCTGTAAACTCTAGATGTTGAGAGGCAGGATGAGATCGCACGGGTGTTTGCTTCAATGTCCCAAACACGCTAGTTGAATCTATGCACTTTCAGTGCAAGGCTTTAGCACCCTGTATTCCGGATTTATCTTTCTAGTTCTTCCGAACATGTTCGGAAGCCGGGACTTTTAGTCCCTCTCAGAACCTATGGAC
>JBCDDJ010000669.1:0-2977 GCA_039180385.1 Cyanobacteria bacterium P01_G01_bin.38
TGGCTCCGGGCGTAAGCTTTCTGAGCAGGCCAATACGCGCATCCGCAACTGGCGACGGCGGATTCAGCAAATCGAAGATCAGCCTTTTTTAGAACGGGCGCGCGCCCAGGCAGCTAGCGGAGATTTGGAGGGTGCGATCGCAACTGCCTCTCAAATTGGCTCCGGTCGTGCCCTCTATGATGACGCCCAGGCCGATATTAGCGATTGGCAAATCCAGACCAATTCAACCCAGTGGCTGAGGGATGCTTATGTAGCCGCTGAGTCAGGCAGCAGCCGGGGTTTAGCGAATGCGATCTCGATTGCCAGCCAGATTCCTCAACGGGGTAACAACTACAGCGAAGCCAGCGGCCAGATCGATCGATGGAGCTGGGATTTGCTCAATATCGCTGAAAATAGCGCTGCGAACAATCTGGGGGAGGCGATTGCGATCGCGCAGCAAATCCCGTCAGGGAGCGCTGCCTATGGTGATGCCCAGCAGCGCATCAATAATTGGCAGGCCGCGCAAGATCGCCTGACCGAACCCCTCGACCTCGCCCCGTCAGGGGCAAGCCCCTCAGAATCTTCAGAGGATGAACTGAGAGAAGCGCCCACTCCTTCAGCCTTAGACGATTAATAAGACGATTAATAAGAAAAACGGAAGCGTTGTTAGCACGCTCCCGTCAGCCATCAAAACTGATATGATTTTGGCCGCTCAGGACATTGAGGAAAGTGAAAAGTTGTCCCACTATATCCACAGCGCCTCGTGGCAGATTATTATGCCTGGTTGATGCGCCTAGTTGAAAAGTTAGCAGGCCCCCTTGCTTTTGACGACGGCCCCAATGGTTTTCAAAATCAGCTGAACGTCATAAGCCAACGACCAGCGTTGCTGATAGCGCAAATCCATTTCGACAATCTGCTCAAAGTCATTGACCGTTGAGCGACCGTTGGCCTGCCACTCGCCAGTTAGTCCTGGCTTGACCGCCAAACGCTGCCAGTGATGAGGTTTATACTGCTCAACCTCAGCCGTCACGGGAGGGCGAGTGCCGACCAGGCTCATGTCCCCAGTAAGGACATTCCAAAACTGGGGCAGCTCATCTAAGCTGGTGCGCCGTAAAAAACGCCCGACTTTGGTAATGCGAGGGTCGGCTTCATTTTTAAAAATCAACCCCTTGGCTTCATTTTTGACCAGATGTTTGATGCTGTCTGCGTTGGCAACCATCGAGCGAAACTTCCAAATGCGGAAGGTCTGACCGCGATAGCCGTGGCGCGTCTGACTGTAAAAAATGGGGCCGGGATTGTCGATTTGGATTGCGATCGCAATCGGCAAAAGGATCAGTCCGACGATGCCTAAGCCAACCAGTGCGCCCGTAATATCTAATAGCCGCTTGCCCCAGTGAGAGACTGACACATGCGGTGCACCCCAAATCGTGTGAGACGGCATCCAGTCAGCCGTCGCTGTCCGGAGATTTGAATTTAAAAGAGATGTGGTACTAACCATAGCGAGACAGGATGGCTTCAATAGATATGTAGATAGTGAATATGTGGATGTATAAATCCAAACCACGGGGTACCCATGGTTCGCACCTGATGAAGATGGTAGGGAATTTGCGCCAGATAGAACCATCCCAATAAAAGGAACTAACAGAAAGCACTATTAGACCCGCTTTGTGCCCATCATAAAAACCTCATTTAGGGGTCGGTAGTCCTACGGAGGGGATTTCTCAAAATCTTTGAAGAGGAGGATTTTGTGTGAAGCTTAGGGCAGGGCAAGGATGAACTCAAATGCCTTGTAACGGTGGATTGGTAACTCCCGCTACATTACTCAAAAAAATCAGGGCTAAAAAATGCCGTGCTGTCAGCAGTTCATCACTTGCCACTAGATCCAGTGCGCTAGTGCCCCAGCGTTTTTATGAAGTCATAAATCTGATGGGCTAGCAGGAGTTTACTGGTGGGCCCAACTGATTGCTGACGACCGGAGCGGTCGATCAAGATCGCTTTATTGCGATCGCTACCAAAACCGCTGTCGGGCTGATCGACGGGGTTGGCGACAATGGCATCCAGACCTTTGCGGACCAGTTTTTGTTGGGCGGGGGCAACGATCTCGCCGGTCTGGGCCGCGAAGCCGATCAGGCGCTGGTGGGGGTGTTTGCGCTGGGCGAGTTGGGCGACAATATCGGGGACGGGCTCCAGCGGTAGATAGTCAGGTAACTCTGATTTGGGGAGTTTGCGGCCCGCTGTTTGGCTAGGGCGCACGTCTGCGACGGCGGCGGCCATCAAAATCCAGTCGGCGTGGGGTAGCTGGTTGAGTAAGGCGGTTTCCATCTCGGCGGCGGTGGGCGTAGCCAGGGCAGAGATTTTATCGAGCAGGGTGTTAGCTAACTGGGCTTCGAGGGGGCCATGGACCAGCGTGATAGTTGCGCCTCGGTGCAGGGCGGCTTTGGCCAGGGCGATGCCCATGCGACCTGTGGCAGGGTTGCCGATAAAGCGCACCGGGTCAAGAAACTCTCGGGTGCTGCCGGTGCTGATCAGCAGGTGTTTGCCGGTGAGATCGCGCTCACAGGTGTGCTGTAGCGAGGTGAGGTGAGCCAATATGTCGGCGGGCTCTGCCATCCGCCCGGTGCCGATGCGATCGCACGCCAACCGCCCCGCCGCTGGCCCCACCGCATGGTAGCGGTGGTCAGACAAGAGCCGTTGCCAGTTGCGCTGCACGCTGGCCTGCTGCCACATGTCGGTATTCATTGCGGGGGCCAGCAAAATGGGGCACTGTGACGCCAGCACGGTATTGGTGAGTAAGTTGTCTGCCAGTCCCTGGGCCAGCTTGCCCAGGGTGTTGGCTGTCAGCGGCGCAATTAAAAAAAGCTCGGCCCATTCGCCTAGCTCGATGTGGAGCGGTCGCCCCTGCTCGGCTGACCAAAATAACCTATCGGTGTAAGCCGAATGCCTTGCCAGGGTTGCAAACGTCAGCGCAGACACAAACGCCTGGGCCTGCTCGGTCAAA
>JBCDDJ010000670.1:0-2968 GCA_039180385.1 Cyanobacteria bacterium P01_G01_bin.38
GCCCATGCTCACGCCGCTGGCGACCTCGATCAAGTCAGGGCTCACGGCCCTCAGCCCCGAGATTTACCCAACCGACGGCGTGATGCGCCGGGAGGTTTTCTTTAATCACTTTCATCCCTTTGCTAAGGCCTGGCAGCTCTACGGTCTTGCCTTTATCGTCATGCTGGCTGCGCTATGGGTTAAGCCGCCAGATCAAAGGTTAGATCTTTACTGGAGCGCGATTGGGTTATTTGTCGCGGGGGTCGCAGTGCAGAGCTATGGCTTTTTACTGCGGATGCAGATTGCCGATCGGCCGCCCGTCACCAATATGTATGAGTCAGTGGTTTGGGTCGGCTTTGGCATCTCCGCCATCGCCCTGGCGTTTGAGCTGATCTATCGCTCTAAGTACTATCTGTTGGCCGCTGCGCCGCTGTCGGTGATGTGTCTGATCCTGGCCGACAGCTTGCCCGCCGTCCTAGACCCTAGCATTTCCCCGTTGGTGCCAGTGCTGCGTGATAATTTCTGGCTGAGTATTCATGTGCCGACCATCGCCCTGAGCTATGCCAGCTTTGCCCTGGCCCTGGGGCTGGGCCACGTGGCCCTGGGTAGCTATTTGTTTACCCCCCAGGCTAAGGATCGGATCCAGCTGCTGTCTAAGCTCAACTATCGCGTACTACAGGTCGGTGTATTACTGCTCACCGCCGGGATTATCCTGGGCGGCATCTGGGCGCACTTCTCCTGGGGACGCTTCTGGGGATGGGACCCCAAAGAAACCTGGGCGCTGATTGCGCTGCTCTGCTATCTGGTCCCCCTCCACGGTCGCCTGGTCGGTTGGATTGGCAACTTTGGTATCAGCGTCGCCAGTGTGGTGGCCTTTAATGCCGTGCTGATGGCCTGGTACGGGGTCAACTTTGTTCTCGGGACCGGGCTCCACAGCTATGGCTTTGGCACGGGCGGTTCTGAGCTGATGATTGCGGGGGTGGTGGGTTTAGATCTGTTGTTTGTCCTCGTCGCCGCTGCTCGGTATAAAGGGTGGTTGGAGTCAGGGATCGGGGGGCAGGAGTCAGAAGTTAGGAGTTAGGAGATGGGGAAGATAGGGGGGATGGGGGAGACAGACAAGCTTTCACTTTAAGAGGAGTATCGACATGAAACGTCGTGAGTTTATGAACTGGGTAGGTGCTGGGTTTATGGCGACGTCGCTACCAGTTGCGATCGCAGCCTGCACCCCCAAAGAAACGGCTGAAGCGCCTGCGCCAGAGGCTGAAGCCCCCCCCGAAGCGGCCCCTAAACTCGACACCAGTATCCGAGAAGATGGTTTTGCCGCCCTGGGCACCGTCGCTGATTTAGACACCGAGGGCTTTCTCGCTAAAAAAGGCTTTGTTGCCGGCCCAGTGATTGTGATCCGCGACCCGGCCAATGCAGAGGCGGTGATCGCCCTCAACTCAATGTGTACCCACCAGGGGTGCAGCGTCGAGTGGAAAGAGGATACGTTTGCTTGCCCGTGCCACGGGTCAAAGTTTAATACCGATGGCACCGTAGCGGATGGACCAGCCACTGACCCCTTAGGTAGCTACGAAGCTAAGGTTGACGGCGATTTGGTACTGGTTAAAGCCCGATAAGATATTCAATCATTTTGACGACCCCCGTTCCAAAAAATGTTTCATGACTTGTACAACCGTGTAAAGCTGATTACCCTGGCGGGTAGAGAGCGTGAATTTGTCAGAAATGTCGTATTGATGAGAACGCAGATCAGCTTTGACAAATAAGTAATCCTCTCCGGTGGTGATTAGGCCAAATATCGGTGACTGGCCAGGGGGCACACTGGCCAAATAAGCTAAGGTTTGCGGTAAGGCTTGCATAGCGCTAAAACCATAGCGTTTGCTTTCGAGCAAGATAATCCAGAAATCGTCTTGCACAACCAGAGCGTCAATCAATCCATTCAGTCGGGTATCGCCATCCTCAATCTCAATAGAAACTTTTTTACCTCGAATTTTATAGGGCGGATCGCACAGACCCAACAGTTCTAGCAAGGGTGAAACCAGGATGAAATCGACTGTGATCTCAGTAATAGCTCTGTCAGCTTGGTAATAGCGATATCGAGTTTTCAGTCGATCGAGGATAGATTGCTCGTGGTTTGATAGGGTCGGCAAAGAGGATTGCCATTCAGAAAAGAAATCGGGTTCAGCGACTGGCCATAGGTTAAGGCGCTGATGAGCGTCGTTGAGGTTGGTGATGGCTTCTGTGACGGCCAGAGTTTGTGTCATTTTGCCCAAGCAAGTGAACAAGTAAATTTTAGCTCAAGCAGCGTAAAGCAGGCGTCTTGCCTGGCCATTCCCCCCTACAGGAAATGCTCACCTCTGGTTAAAGTCATCTATTCAGGCTTAAGCTGGGTGTTGGCTCCAAATTGATATGAGACGCTATGGGGTGCCTATGCTTTTTCACATTACCGACTCAGCTACCTGGCAAACCGCCCAAACCGAGGGCACCTACCGTCCCACCTCCCTCGCGACCGAGGGCTTTATCCACCTCTCCCAAAAAGATCAGGTTGCCTGGGTCGCCAATCAGTTCTACCGAGACCAATCCGGGCTCCTCCTCTTGGAGATTGAGCCTGATCGCCTCCAGGCCGACCTGCGCTACGACAACGTCCCTGACCATGGCACCTTTCCCCACCTTTATGGCCCCCTTAATCTAGATGCCGTCGTCCAGGTCTGGTCATTATCCGCCTGGCTGGCGCGCTGATCACTGGCATACCCCCCCTCAAAACCCGACCCTAGAGGTTATCTACTGCCGTCAATCGGGAAAATTGACAGGTGGCAAATGTTATACCCTTTTCAACATCCCCGATGAAACCTATCCGTATTCCCCGCCCATTTTCCCAGCCCGTTTGGCGATTAAGTTTAACCCTGCTGCTGACTGTCTCTGTACCCTTTGGACTGCTGTTAGCCAGCAAAGCCTCTAGCCCCAACGCCTGGGACGCCTTCCGTCAGGA
>JBCDDJ010000671.1:0-2968 GCA_039180385.1 Cyanobacteria bacterium P01_G01_bin.38
ACCCAAGGCATGAGTGAGGATGAGGCGATTTCGCTGATGTCCGTGGCCGTGGATTTTGGCGTCACCCAGGTGGTAGATGGCAACTGGGGTGTCCACGGGGTGATTTCAAAAGCAGTGTTACCGGGGGCTTAAGACGCTGTCCTCGTAGGGTGGCCATCTTGGATGCCTTTGCCTGGTAGGTGAGGCACCTACCCTACCCATCAATGCTGACCTTTGTTGCGCGGGTAAATATGCCTGCGCATTTAGGTTGGTGTTATCCTGGGGTTAATCATCGCCCAATAGCTTGCCGTATGATTGTCACAACCGCCATTAGCAAAATTTGCCTCGAACCGGGAAGCCGCGTCACGATTCCGGATGTAAGCTGGCAGGAATTTGAAACGATTTTACAGGAGTTGGGCGAGTCTCGGGGCAGCCGCATTGCCTATAGTCAGAATACGTTAGAGATTATGGTTCCTCTGCCAGATCATGAGCGTTCCAAAATTTTGATATCCGATATTGTCAAAATTTTGCTACGCCATCAACGACGCGATTGGGAATCTTTAGGTTCAACAACCTTTCGTCGTCAGATTAAGGATGCAGGGGTGGAACCGGATGATTGCTTTTATGTGGCGAACTACCGAGCTGTGATCGGCAAAAGTCGCCTCAATTTGGCTGCTGATCCGCCCCCGGACCTGGCAATTGAGTCAGATTACACGTCTAGAACTAAACTGGACGCCTATCTAGCCCTAAAGGTACCCGAACTTTGGATTTATGACCGGGGTCTCAAGATTTATGTGTTTGAAGACGAGCAATATCATGAAGTTGAGACCAGTCCTACATTTCCGGGGCTGTCTATCAAAGTGATGGTCAATCAGGTCATTGCCCAGGCGCTAAAGGTAGGCAGCAGTCAAGCATTACGAACTTTTGAGAAGATGCTGTAGCTAGCCTTGGTTCTCACCACATCTGCCGGATTATCCGCTTTACCCTAAGAAGGAGTATTCAGTCGAAGACTCTGGGGGTTGAGATGAAACAATTTCCATCAGATGCTGTTCTCATTATCATTGACGTGCAAAAGGCGATTGATCATCCCAGCTGGGGACGACGCAATAACCCCCAAGCTGAGGAAAATATGGGACGGTTGCTAGAAAAATGGCGTTGGACCGATCGCCCCATTGTTCACGTTCGCCACATGTCAATCGAGCCAAACTCAACCTATCGTCCCGGGCAGGAGGGCTGTGATTTTAAGAATGTGGTTTTCCCCAAAAAAGGTGAAAAGGTGATTGATAAGCACGTGAACTGTGCATTTATCGGTACTGATTTAGAACAGTGGTTGAGAGACAAAGACTATCAAACCCTGGTGATCACAGGCGTGATCACAAATAACTCTGTCGAGGCAACCGTACGATTAGCCGGTAATCTCGGGTTTGATACCTATGTTGTCTCAGATGCCACAGCCACATTCGACAAGCGCGACTTGGATGGAAATCTACACCCAGCAGAGGTGGTTCATGCCCTTTCTCTAGCAAATATGCATGGAGAGTATGCAACCGTGATTGATACAGACGCCCTACTTCGAGCAAGATTGAAATAGTCGATTATCATTGAGGTATTCAGATGAGCGAAGATAAGCTAAAACCAATTCATCCTGGAGAGGTGCTTTTGGAAGAGTTTCTGAAACCTATGAAGCTCAGTCAAAATCAGCTAGCTTTGGCCATTAGAGTGCCAGCTCGTCGCATTAACGAAATTGTCCAAGGCAAACGGCGCATTACTGCAGATACGGCTCTACGGCTGGCACGTTATTTCAATATGTCACCCCGATTTTGGCTCGGCCTACAAATGGACTACGATTTAGATATCACTGCAGATGAACTGGGTGACCGGTTGGAAAAAGAGGTGGTCGCCCTAGTAGGTGGTCAATAACTATGTCAGTTCAGCATTACAAAGGTGGGTGCCAGTGTGGTGCCGTTGCCTATGAAGTGGATGTCGATATTGACCAGGCGATCACCTGCAACTGCTCAAGGTGTCAACCGATGGGGTTTGTCCTTTCCTTCACGCCTCGTGAAAACTTTCAACTCCATTCTGGAGAAGACAATTTAACGGAGTATTTGTTCAATAAAAAAGAAATCCAGCATCTTTTCTGCAAGACCTGCGGCGTCGAAAGTTTTGCCTATGGCAGCATGCCTGATGGATCTGAGGTGGCTGCGACTAATGTCAACTGCCTGGAGGGGGTTGAGCCTCGTCAGCTAAATTACCAACACTATGATGGCCGAAGCGCATGAAAGAAACGGACTTGGGTATACGTTAATAAAAATATAGCAAAGCTGTCTGGGATATTCAGCAGATTGGGCGTATTATTCAGAAAGCTTCTAGGATATCTTCTTTATTTGGCAATTATCTAGAAAAAGCCCGAATAATTCCGATTTCAGGGTGATTATTCAGATGGTTTCCGTATAGTAAGTTGTTAGAGGGCATATAGGAGAAACTGAGATGGCAATTAAAGGCGGATGTTTATGCGGCAAAGTTCGTTACGAAGTCACTGGGCCACTCTTTAATGCAGATCACTGTCATTGTTCTATGTGTAGACGTCAGCATGGTGCAGCATTTTCTACTTATGCGGAATTCAATCCAGGCGATTTTATATGGAGGTCAGGAGAAGATCTTGTCAAAATATATGAAACGGTGCGAGGTGGCGGATGGTGCTTTTGTAGTGAGTGTGGCTCGACATTAGCAGGGACCGACAAAGGTAAGATCGCTACGGTAACGCTCGGCACGGTTGAAGGAGAGCCAGGTATAAAGCCAGAGTCACATATCTTCGTAGGTTCCAAGGCTCAATGGCATGATATATGTGATGATCTCCCACAATTCGAAGAACGGCCTCCAGATATCTGGAAACCACCGAGCAGAACCCCCTAACAAGCGCATGCAGCCGGATCAAACTACTCGATACGCTCGCGGTTTGGCCGCTGATGTGGAGCGTTAGATACTTGCA
>JBCDDJ010000672.1:0-2949 GCA_039180385.1 Cyanobacteria bacterium P01_G01_bin.38
GCTCTGGCGTCGCATCATACCCATCGTAGAGAACCAGATCGGCTTCATCAATGGCTTTGCGATCAGAGGGTTGGGCCGCGTAAGTATGGGGATCTTGACCCGCTTCTACCAGACAGGTTAAGGCCACCGTGTCCTGGGCAATTTGCTGGGTTAAGTCACATAGCACACTGGTGGTGGCGACCACTTGGAGCAGCTCACTGGCTCCTGCTGAGGGGGCAGTTTCACCCTGACCGGTCTCGGTCGGCTGAGTACAACCCACCAGACTAACGAGAATGGCAATAGAAGAGAGGCCCGTTATCTGCTTTGCACTGAAGGATAGGTGATTCATCCGCATGTTTATAAATTCCTGAACCCAGCAACAATAATTTTGCTATGCTTTTTCAAGCAGAACGATAATGATTATCATTTTTCAAGGATGCTAGAGGTTTTTAATCTGTCTTTCAATGCCTGGGGTGCCCCGATCCTGGATTCAGTTTCGCTGAGCTTTGGGTCAGAGGAATGGGTCGGTCTGATTGGTCCCAGCGGGGCAGGAAAAAGTACCTTGATCAAAACAATCTTATGACTCACGACCTATCGAGGGCAGGTGCTGTGGCAGGGGCTCCCACTCTGGCAACAAAGACGACACGTGGCCTATATGCCCCAGCTATCGCAAATCGACTGGGACTATCCCATCACAGCCTGGACGGTAGTGATGATGGCTCACACACGGGCTCTGAGCTGGCAGCAACGGTCAAAATCTGAAATTAAACGATCCGTTCGCATTGCGTTAGAACGCGTGGATATGTTCTCTCGCTATGATCGGTTATTGCTGCTCAACCAGCGCTTACTGGCTAATGATACCCCGCAGGCTGTGATGATCATGGAAAATATCCAGCAGGCCTATGGTGCCAATATTCAACCTGCTGTTGAAGGGTCACATTCGGTTCCCTTTGTGTGTTGATTTGGCCATTGTCAAGGCTAATTTAGATTGGCTATGATAGCTAGGAAAGCCAGCTTTTCCTAGATAGACTGGCAACTCATTATCCTGACACACTACCCCGGCGAAACAACTATGCTGAATCAGCGGAACGTACTGACCCTCCTGGGATGCTCAGGCTCACTGGCGCTTACCGTGGCAGTCACTCAGCCAGCGATGGCGAGCCCCTCAACATTCGAAGCGCATGACGAGGGTTTACCTAATCTGGTTCAAGCAGACTCTAATCCTATTATGGATGCTCTGACCTGTAGCTGTGCCCGATGCATGCTGAGCCAGCAAGCTTCGCTGTAATTCGCTAATCCGCTTTAGCTCTCCTCATTTGTTAATCTTTTTGACACGGACTCGCCAGTCTAGATTGACTGCGGGTCGCTCCTTCTTATCTTAGACTGAACAACAGGGCAAGCAAAAAATACCCAAATAATGTCACTGCAATCGCAAGGCCAGCAGGAACGTCCTAGTAGTAGATGCGGTGATAATCATTATCATGCAAGAGCATGGCTAGCAATCCTGTTTATCAACCACCATCGCTACACTTGGCCACAGGAGATTATTTGCTAACCCGTAGAACAGAATCAGCAGGGCACCGCCCCAATCGCAAGGGACAGCCGATCCTCCGCCTGTTTGGGTTCTCCACAGCTGAGACAGCCACAATCGATCGCCGCTGCTGGGTAAGGGCGCAATTGCCCTAAGGGTTCCGGCGCTGGCTGAGGGTCTAATACTTGTTGAGAGAGAGCGGGGTATAGGATCAAATCGGCGGTATTGGCACCCAAGTATTTGGGGGCTAGAGTCTTGCGAGGGGATGTTTGCAATCCTTACTTCCCTGGAGCTGACTACAGAATATCTGCTAAACAAAGTCATCGCCGAGCAAAGATAGCCGCACCATTGTGGGGCACCATTGTAGGGCAACCCCAGGGGAAGGCCCTAACTGTGGCAGCTACAGCCAGTGTGGCCACAGCCAGTGGTGCCTTCAGCATGGCCACTGGCACAACCTTCGCTGCAGTAATATTGACCATCTCGCTGCAAGGCTTTGCTGATATCGACAATGCATAGACAGGAGTCACAGGCACATTTCATTTGAGTCACAGTAGTCATGAGGGGTTTCCTTTTATCGATATAATGGGCTCAAACCTGAACAATTGTTCATGCTTAGCACTTTAACCTATGAACAGGTATTCATGTATTGAAATCCTCAAGTTTACATATTGATTAACCCTGAGTTATTTCTATGAGTGATCGATCTGACGCACAGGTTCTAACGATGGAAAAAGCCCAGCGTATGGCGGAATTCTTCAGCGTTCTGGGGGATCCGAATCGCTGGCGAATTTTGTCAGCCCTGACAATTGAGGAAATGCGGGTGCGGGATTTGGCCGCTGCGGTGCAGATGAGCGAGTCGGCAGTGTCGCATCAGTTGCGGATTTTGCGAACGTCGCGGTTAGTAAAGTATCGCAAACAGGGCAGAAATGTGTTGTATTCCTTAAAGGACCATCACATTCTGAATCTGTATCGAGATGTATCAGAGCATTTGGATGAGCCTACGAATGAGATGGAGGTGATCGGCTGATTGGGCTATGGTGCACTCTCATCTACAGGGAGAGCAGTTTAGATATTGCAAGGTGTGCTTTACAGACGGACGGGTTGGTTCTGTAGTTGTCGAGGACTCGACTACATAGCGCTTAATCGCGTATGGGTCTTCAATGCCTTTAGGCGCGGCAATACGCTGAAAATATATGGCCTGTCCCATCATTGGGCCAATGCCACTCATCTGAAACATAAGCCATTGCAAGGCTTCAGAGCGAGCTTTGTCGCCAACGGGGAGGAACGTCTGATACTTTTCTGCCAGGTACCAAAGGATGGCACCGGACTCGAAGACAACAAAATCATCGTTGCTTCGATCAACTAATCAGTCATTGCCGACCCTCCATGGGTACTTCTTTACAGATCACCATTGATAGCAACGGACAGAAGCGGGTTAC
>JBCDDJ010000673.1:0-2925 GCA_039180385.1 Cyanobacteria bacterium P01_G01_bin.38
ACCTTCCCTCGGCCCCCTCAATCCTAATAGCGACCTGTTAAAAACAAAACGGGTGGGTAAAATTTCTGACTACACTCTGTCCAGCAGACCTAAACCGTCCGTGCCTGAACCTGAGCCGCCTAGCAATCCAGCCCCTGAACCCCCTACTGATCCAGTAGACCCCGTAGAGCCAGTAGATCCGGTAGACCCATTAGACCCGGTGGATCCCGTAACTCCCGGCAAACCTGTACCCGGTGTCGATAAACCCGTGGCATATCTCAAGCTAGATGAGCAAAAGGGCAAGATTGCCAAAGATAGCTCGGTCAACGGACTGAACAACCGAGGTGCCTTAATCAATACTGCTGAGTGGCTAGAGCAGGGTGCTAAGAATGGGGCTGTAACCTTGGATGGTAAAGGAAGTGGAATCCGACTCAGAAACTCTAAAGACATCAACCAGGGAATTCACAAGCAACGCACTGTTTCGCTCTGGTTTAAGGCCGACAAAACTGCGCCTGCTGACAAACAGCAAGTGATTTATGAAGAAGGCGGTGGCGTTCGCGGCCTCAACATCTACCTGGAGGGAGATCATCTGTGTGTCGGCGGCTGGAACAGATCCGCCCAACAAAGTAATTGGGATGGCACCTGGCTGAAGACTGACAACAAGCTTTCAGCCAACCAGTGGTACCACGTAGCCCTGGTCCTCGATGGCGGCAGTAGCGTCACTGGCGGCGCACTCAAAGGCTATCTCAACGGCCAGGAATTTGGTGAAGGCGAAGGCTCACAGCTTTGGAGCCACACTGGTGGCATTGGCCTGGGCACCACTAACCGCGGCACCCGATTCCATAATCGGACAGTTGGCGGTGGCTCTAGCTTAACAGGCGCGATTGATGAAGTCATGATTTTCAATGATGCACTCAACGGGAACGAGATTGAGGCTTTAGCCACTACCTAGGGTGTGATTTCGTTTAGAAACCAAGCGAATAGTATCCTGTTTTCTAGCGGATGCAGTCTAAGAGCAAATCCTCTTGCCTGGTGGCAAGAGGATTCCTTTTTGATTTTTCACGTTGATAGCTATCTGAGGTTATCGCATCAGGCGGAACCGGAACCGATTTCACAACGTCAATTCAGCAAGCAAATGTTTCTTTATCTCCTAACTTTGAAGAGGGCCTGAAATATGGACGTTCTTGAGCGCGTGGGTATTTAAGTCATGGAAGGACATCTAATTTCCCGCCGCGAAAGTTTTGTTAGTCAACCAGAACTCATATGTCAGTTTTCAGCAACATATCTTTAGCTAGAAAATCAATGAAAAAAATAGTTGTGGTTCATGGCATGAAGAGAAGCGGTAATCACGCAATCATTAATTGGCTAAAAGCCCACGATCGCTTCATTTTCTGCAACAATGTAATTCCAATTGCTCCTGTATTGAACGGGAAAATAGTCATTCCGCCACCAGAGGAGTTCACGCTATGGTTTCAATGGCAACTTATCACCAACAAACACAATATAAGTCAAATTACTAATGGACATAAACTGTTTCCTTTCTTTCTGAAAAAAATTGCTCTACAGAGATATTTACCTTTTTTTCTGAAAAAAATTGCTCTACAGAGATATTCTCCCTTCTTTCTAAAAAAAATTAATCTACAAAAATACTCGATGATTTCCAGTTTGGAAGACCATGACTTAAAACTTAAAACTTTTCTAAAACCACCGTGTGAAGTCAGCAACGTATTAATAATGCGCGATCCTTACAACATGTTTTCAAGCCGAATTAGAAGGGCATCCCGAATCGAAAGTCCGGTTTACCCAAAAAAATCAGGTTCGCGCATGGATGAGGTTATACAACTTTGGAAGAGCCACGCGAGAGAATACCTAGGACTGACTAACTACCTAGAAAATAAAGTATGTATTCACTTCGACTCCTGGTTTTCTAATCGTGACTATCGAAAAAACATTAGCCGAAAGCTAAATTTTGAGTTTACGGATAACGGCTTTTCTGAAGTTTCACGAGCAGGTGGTGGAAGCTCATTCGACGGTACCGAGTTTAACGGTAATAATAAAATGATGAACGTTCTCAACCGACACAGCCATCTCAAAGATTCTGAGCGACAGTTACTTGAAAACATATTCGCAGATGCCGAGTTGCAGGAATTTGCGCATAAGATAAGATCGCAGCCATGAATCAAGTTGCGACTTAATCGAAAGACTCAATAGCTGTTTCAAAAAGCTGGTATTAAGCAACGGCTTCGCTACTCTCGACCGACTCGACGACTTCTTCAAGGCGGATAAAATCTTGTCGAGGGTTGGCGTGAATCACACGCACTGTAATCCGTTCGCCCAGTTCGATGGGCCGATTAAACCGCATCGCTAGCTCTAACCCTAAGTCTTCAATCATTACCAGCCCCAGACTTTCATGGGCGCGCAGCCAGCGCAGCAGGATGGTTTGCCACTGGGTTTGGTCTTGACGACGTAAATACTCTAGTGCCCAGTACCGCTTGGTCTGACGCTCAACCATGGTGGCCTCGTAGGCCGCAGTTGAAACACCCTGAGTCAGTTCTGCCATCTCATGGGGTGAGAAAGGCGGAGAATCACCTCTGAGGTGGGCCTTAAGTTGAAAATGGGCCAACAAATCGGTGTAGCGGCGAATCGGAGAGGTGACCTGGGTATAACTCTCAAGGCCCAGAGTGGCATGGCGGGCAGGGGTAACCCCCATCTCACTGCGGGGCATGCAGCGGCGAATAGCGGAATCACGCACCCAACCCGTGGGCAACCTCATTAGCTCTTCGTCGGGGGGCAGCTCGGGCTGAGGCTGACTACGGAACGGGATCGCTAGGGAGTTCTCGTCACCGTAACGGGCAGCGACTTCTCCGGCCAAAATCATCATCTCGGCCACCAGTTGCCGCGACGAGGAGTCATCTAAAACATCGATAATAATCGTGTCATCAGTGA
>JBCDDJ010000674.1:0-2924 GCA_039180385.1 Cyanobacteria bacterium P01_G01_bin.38
GCTGTCGTAGCGGGTTTGGGTATCGGAGGGGTGGCAGTTGCCCTGGCCTCCCAGGGGGTATTACAAGATCTCTTTAGCTACTTTGCTATTTTGTTTGATCGTCCGTTTGAGATTGGCGATTTTATCATTGTCGGTGACTTTATTGGCACCGTAGAGCATGTGGGCATCAAAACCACTCACATGCGCAGCATCAGCGGTGAGCAGCTGGTCTTGGCCAATACCGATCTGACCAGCACCCGCATCCGAAACTTTAGACGGATGCAGCGGCGGCGGATTGTTTTCTCCATCGGTGTCACCTATGAGACTGGATACGCCAAAATCGAGCGCATTCCCGCTATGATTCAGGCGATCGTTGAGCAAATGTCGGGGGTCACCTTCGACCGTGCACATTTTCTCTCCTATGGCGACTTTAGCCTCAATTTTGAGATTGTCTACTTTGTCGAGACAGACGATTACGCCACCTATATGGACGCTCAACAGCAGATCAACCTGGGTCTCAAGACCGCCTTTGAAAAAGAACAGATCGAATTTGCCTATCCGACCCAGGTCCTTTATCTCAGCCAAAGCAACCCTGGCCAAAATAATTATCCGACGAATGGTGACAACCCTGGGGATAATCAGATGAGAGACCTTGAGCACTCCGGCAGCTCACAGACTGTAGCGTAGCTCCCTTCTACTCAGTAGCCAAAGCAGTTTGTAAGACACCATAAGTTAATCATCTATTTCCAGGCGGAAAGCCCGAGATATTTTCAAACTGAGCCTTAGAAAAGTCGCGATCGCTTTTAGGAATGACGCTAAAAGTGGCATCTGTTTCCAAGATGACCCATTGTGCTTCCTGGATATTGACCAGGCCATTTTCTCTCAAGGCCGCCATGACTTCAGAGGTCATCACCCGCTCTCGCTGCAAAGCTTCGTGAATAAACTGACCGTTGTGTACCAGCAGTGTGGGACGCGCTCTGGCGAGCTTGGTCAGCCTCCCAGAAGCGAGAAAACCTTTCGTCAGTAGATACTGAGCCCCCAGCAATAAGGCAATCGCAGTCAGGGCTTCAGCGACCGTGACGCTATCAAGAATAATCCCTGAAGCGGTCAGGGAGCCAACAGCAACAGTGACTATCCAGTCAAAGTTGTTCATCTGAGAGGTAGACCGTTTGCCCGCAACGCGGATCGCCGCGACAACAGCCAGATACATGATGGGGGCAGCTATACAGATTTTGATGATGCCTTCCCATCCATCAAACAACGCAGCCAATAAGTCCATCGATAGCTCCATCCGCAACACATTGCAATGACTGATTGTAGCTGATGTAATCTAAAGCGATGTATAGCTATGGGTCTACTTACTATCAAAAGG
Source organism: Cyanobacteria bacterium P01_G01_bin.38 (assembly GCA_039180385.1). Lineage (GTDB taxonomy): Bacteria > Cyanobacteriota > Cyanobacteriia > Phormidesmidales > Phormidesmidaceae > SIO4C1. Next base: position 1,352 of record JBCDDJ010000674.1, read on the forward strand.
CTGATCGCTCTTGTCTGTAAACAGACGGGCTTACGAGGGCAGGGGATTACCATTGGTAGATTCAGTCTTTTCCACCGAGGCAGCCAGGGCTGAGCGATGGCGATCGGTTTCCCTGAGGCGCTGGGTGAGAAACCGACAAATTTCTAGGATGATGTGGGGGCGCTGGGTCACCAAACTCAGAAAGCGATTCTTTTCTAGCTTGAATAAGGTGCAGTCTTCGAGGGCCACGGCGCTGTCCCAGCGGGGGGCATCGTCAAACAGGGCGACTTCGCCAAAATATTGGCCCTGGCTGAGCTGGTTGAGCTCTCGAGGAACATTGTCAATGGCTTTGACAAGCTGCACGGTCCCTTCAGCAATGATGTAGAGATGGGCTTCCCACTCGCCTTCGGTAAAGATGGTTTCACCCGCCAGCACCTGGGTTTGTTCGAGGCTTTTGTCAATCAACAAAAGTTCGTCCAGGGAGAGGTTCTTAAACAGCGCTACTTTTTTGAGCAAGAGCAGTCGGTTCATGGCAGTATTGACGGGCGGTGTTGAGGGGTCGATCGCGCCAAAAATTTGGCTGGCAATTTGTTTAACAAACGGGTCAGGATCGTTGATGTGTACAGAAGGCACCCTGGACAGGGCAATCAGCGCCCCCGTTCTGATCCAGCGGTCTTTTGATTCTAAAGCCTCAAGCAGCAGTCGGTAGCCCTTCGCCCTAAACCACTGAGGGCTAGCTTGAAGACGACTGGGTTCATTGGCGATGCGTTCTTCAAATAGGGGGATGAGCGGCAGCACAAACCGACGATGGTTGAGCGAGGCCAGCACTTCTATCGCGTTTTCTAACTCGTGCTGATTGGGGGTCACCAGCAATCGATTCACTGAGTTGACGGTGCGAGCATACCCCAGGGCAGAGAGCACGTAGAGCACCCTCTGAATCAACCGCTCGTGGTAGTCAACAATAGCCACCTTGAGGGGCTCCCAACCGGGGGCATCGGTGGGGATCTGCTGCTGCCACTTGCGGGTCTGAGAGAGCTGTTTATAGCTAGGAGCCAGATAGTCAAACAGCAGGTTGCTGGCATATTTAGTCCTGACCAGACCAATCACTGTAATTGCCGTATCGACGATCTCGGGTCGGGGGGCGCTCAGCTGTTTTTTAGCCAGCGCCAGACCAGGGCGACCGTAGGCCGCCAAGGCTCTGGCGGCTTGCTGACGAACCCGCGGATCGGGGTCGCCCAGGCCCTCTCCGACGACTGTCAACTGGTCGGCACAGCCGGTCACCCGCAGCAGGTCGTAGGCGGCCATTCGCACCATCGAATCAGCATGGGCCAGCTGGTCGCAGGCGATGGCGGCGATGACCTGGTCACCCCGCTGGGTTAGTGGCAGCAGCGCCTCTAGCCCGACTCGAATGATATCGGCATTAGACTGAGTCAGCACCTGGCGGGAAATCAGGGGAATCAGCGCCGGGGTGTCACTGTGGACAACGATGCGGGTAATGATGCGAGCGGTGGTGCCGTCGAGCTGGGGCGGCCAGGTTTGGGCCAGGGGCACGTCTAGGGATGACGGAGCGGCCATTAGTTGGGCAATGGTGCCC
>JBCDDJ010000675.1:0-2916 GCA_039180385.1 Cyanobacteria bacterium P01_G01_bin.38
AGGTCACCGGCCAAAATTTTCAGGGACGCGCAAAACCCATCAACGCTCAGGCAGTCGTCCCACGTCTCGCCAGCCTACTGGCCAACCGCCCCGTCGCGATCGCACTGGCCAGACTCGGAGTGGTCAATCCGCTACCAGGGGAGCAAAGACCTCTGGCACTTACATTCAATCAACCGGGGGCTCGCTCATCGGCGGCAATGCCAAACCGTCACGTTGGGAGCCGATCAGAACCTTTGAAGGCCATAATTCCTGGGTCTCCAGCGTCGCGATCAATCCTCAAATTGCGCTGATTGCCAGTGGCGGATTTGACGATGTGGTTAACCTTTGGAATTTAAAGACCGGCGCGATCACCTATTCGCTGAAAGACCATACGCGGGGGATTAATGGGCTGGCATTTAGCCCCCAAGGTCAGCTATTGGTGAGCTGTAGCGACGATCAGACCATTAAAGTTTGGAATGTCGGCACGGGTAAGCTGCTGTATACGCTGCAGGGCCATGCTCGAGATGTGACCTCAGTGGCCATCGGAGCGCGGGGGGTTTTGCTGGTTAGCGGCAGCGAAGATCGCACTATCCGGGTTTGGAAACTTGACCGGGGATCGCCCCTCAAGGTGCTCTCCGGGGATGCCGGGATGATCAAATGTGTAGCCATTACCCCCGATGAGAAAACGATTATCAGCGGAGGGTTTGATAACAAAATCCGGCTGTGGCAAATGCCCAGTGGTGACACCACGCGGGTACTCTCGGGCCACCTAAAATCGATTAGCGACATTGCCCTCAGCCGAGATGGTCGTTTACTCGCCAGCGCCAGTAAAGATAAAACTGTACGGCTCTGGAGTTTGCGCTCTGGCAACTTAATCCATACGCTGCAGGGCCACACTCGAGAAGTTAACTCGGTCGCCATCACCCCCGATCAGCGAACCGTCGTCAGTGCAGGCGGCGATAGCCTGATCAAAGTCTGGGACGCTAAAACCGGTGAGCTGATCGAAACCCTCATGGAGCATCACAGCTCAGTCACCTCTGTCGCCGTTGACGCAGGCGGTCGATATATGGTCAGCGCCAGCTCAGATAAACTGATCAAACTTTGGCAACGCAAGAAATAACCCATGCCCGAAGGTCCTGAAATTCGAAAAGCGGCTGACAAGGTTGAGCGGGCAATCACACCGCATCCGGTTCAAGAGATTTTTTTCGCTTTTGATCACCTCAAACCCTACGAGGCAAAGCTGGTCAATCGTCAGGTCAAGGCGGTAAAAACCCGTGGCAAGGCGATGCTGATTCATTTTGACAATGATTTGAGCATCTATAGCCATAATCAGCTCTACGGGGTTTGGATGGTGCGCAAAGCCCAAGATTATCCCAACACCAACCGTCAGCTGCGATTAGCGATTCATACGCCTAAAAAGTCAGCCCTACTCTACAGTGCCTCAGATATTGAAGTGCTCACCCCGCCTGAGATTCTGACCCACCCCTTTCTCAAAAATCTTGGCCCCGATGCCCTCGATCCCACGCTGCGACCGACCAACATTTTAGAACGGCTGCACGCGTCTAAGCATCATCGTCGCCAGTTTGCGACCCTATTTCTTGACCAGCATTTCTTAGCAGGCATCGGCAACTATCTGCGCAGCGAGATTTTATTCGTAGCACAACTGCATCCGCGACTACGCCCCGTCGATTGTACAACCGAACAGCTAGAAAATTTGGCCGAGGCTGCGATCGCAATTCCCTATCAGTCTTACAAATACAACGGCATCACCAACGATCTAGATTTAGCCAACCAGCTCAAAGCCCAGGGCCAAAAACGCAGCCAGTACCGGCATTGGGTCTTCAGTCGGGCAGGCCAACCCTGCCGGGTATGCGGTACACCGATTGTGAAGGCGTTTGCCAGTAGTCGGCGGTTTTACTATTGTCCGGTTTGTCAGGCCGAGGAATAGGCTTCGACACCGCCTGCCCACCGACAAAATTTGCAGACTACCCGATCGAGGGTAAAACACCCATAATAGTTCGAGTGAGTTCACGTTTTTTCTGCCCCATGACCACCTCCCGCATTAAGCACATTCTCAAAGACGGCCAGCCCGGCGATGCGACTATCATCAAAGGCTGGGTCAGAACTAAGCGTGATGCCAAAGGCTTTAGCTTCCTAGAAGTGAATGACGGGTCCTCAATGGTGGGCTTACAAGCCGTCGTAAATAATCAGGTGCCCGATTACGATGACCTGATGAAGCGCATCTCCACCGGAGCCTCGGTCGAAATTGAGGGCACCCTGGCCGAGTCCCCCGGCAAAGGCCAGCGGGTCGAAATGCAGGCAACCAAGGTGACGCTCTACGGCGAGTCCGACGCAGCGACCTATCCGTTGCAAAAGAAACGTCATTCATTTGAGTTTTTGAGAACATTGGGGCATTTGCGATCGCGCACCAATACCCTCGGAGCCGTCTTCCGCGTCCGCAACGCCTGCGCCAATGCCATCCACGAGTTCTTCCAATCCCAGGGCTTTTTGTGGATGCACACCCCCATCCTCACCGCCAGCGACTGCGAAGGGGCGGGGGAAATGTTTACCGTCACCAGCTTCAACCTCGACAAGCTGCCCAAGGGCGAAAACGGCCAGGTTGACTTTGGCCAAGACTTCTTTGGTAAGCCTACCTATTTAACCGTGAGCGGCCAGCTTGAGGCCGAGATTATGGCCATGGCTTTCTCAAACGTCTACACCTTTGGTCCTACCTTTCGCGCCGAAAACTCCAATACCTCTCGCCACCTGGCCGAGTTTTGGATGGTGGAGCCCGAAATGGCCTTTTGCGACCTCGAAGGCAACATGGACCTGGCCGAAAATTTTCTCAAACATGTCTTTCGTCAGGTGCTCGACCAGTGTGCCGACGACATGGAATTTTTCAACAAACGCATTGATGACTCGGTACTCGCTACCGCC
>JBCDDJ010000676.1:0-2902 GCA_039180385.1 Cyanobacteria bacterium P01_G01_bin.38
AGGGCTGGCCTAATTTGCTGTGTTGAGAGTAGGAGAACCCAATACCTGAGGTCTAAGCTAGACCTCAGCGGCCCCTCAAAGCCAGAGCCGCAAAGTAAGGGACAAACTCTGTTACAAAACTTAGCATTTATTTTTTGAATGTGCAATCTTTTAGCCTCGGGCCAAAATCCAAAGGCCACCCATAAATGAGATGGCGAGTATGGCTGCTGACCAAAGGGGATGCTGTGCCTGAATAGTTTGGTTGTTGGTTTTAATTTGGTCGATGTCGATCCAGATTTGTTGCCCCCTTCGAAACCATCCTAGGATTTGGGCGGGCTGATTGAGGTATTGAACTGGGCGAGGGCCTAGTTTGAGGCCATTGCCGAGCGTGCCAAGCCATGAGAAGAAGTGTAGCTTGAACAACCCTTGGGGAGTTTTTAGCAAGAGTTCTTGTCCGAGCCAGTTGGCGATGCCAGGACGGCCAAGCAGTTGACCAGATAGTTTGACAGGGAGGCTATCTATCGGGATGAGGTCAGGGGCGGTGGCCCAATCAGCGCTCTGATTGTCTGTGGGCGCTAGATTAGGATCTAAGTCTGGGAAAAGTGCGTTAGTGCGCAGTAAGGTGCCGATGCCGAGACCGAGTAATAAGGCACTTTTGAGCACGCTGGGGTCTTTGTAGAGCCAGTCTACAAATGTCCATTGAAAGGTGGCTGCAGCGGCCCCAATCCCCCAAAGTCCAAGGCCGATCAGGCCACCAATGGTGAGGCCAAACCAGGGGCCACCTTGCAGTAGCAAGGTTTTCCATTCCGACGGGCTCAACACGTTGCCTTTTTTGGATTGGCTGGGGGCATAGCGATCAATCAAGGGTTGGAAGTCAATTTCGGGGGTGAGCTTCCAGTAGCGGGCATACAAAGTGAGCAACTGTAAGCGATCTCCCAGGGGAGGATGGCTCTGATTGCAAGATAGCCAGCTCCGAAACGGGTTTAAGACATCCCAGGTAAAGCGCTGGGGTAGGGGAGTGGCTGGCATTGGGCTAGCAGCGGTGTGGGTGGGCAATAGCAGGGTAAGCCGCTCTACGATGGGAGGGGTATAGCCCTGGTTTGCAAGGGTGTGGTTGAGGGCTTGGGTAAGTTTGCCGAGGGCGCGCACCAGGCCATTGGGGTTACCGGTGGTTTCGGCGGCGGCGCGATCGCAATAATAGGTCCGCAGGCGACTCAGCCAGCTGCCTGCTTTTTGCACTAGCCAAAAGACCCCATAGCTCAGGGTGGCCCCCAGACCCGCCGCAAATTTCACCATTGGCGGCTGTCCATTGCCCCAAATGGCCAGCCGCCAGTACAGCCAGTGCAAGCCATAGAGTAACAGACCTTGTAGTGAAACCAGGGGCCAGTCCCACCGACGCCAGTGGCTCATTTCATAGGCCACCAGCGTCGCGATTTCGTCATCCTCGAGCTGATCGAGCAGGCCCTGGCTAACCATCAGTCGACCGTAGCGCGGTAGCCAGCCATAGGAAAAAATTAGCGGTATCTCTGTGGGTAAAAGCCCCAACGTTGGAAATTGCCAGTTGCGCTTGAGGCAAGTCTGTCGCAGCACCTTGACGGCCTCGGGGCTGGATTTGATCATGACTCGGGTTGAGAAAGGACGCATGTCTGCCGTCAGCCGCAACAGCAAATCCCATAGCCAGGGCGCAGCGATGCCCAAGCCCAGCAGGAGCATCAGCAGGGGCCAGGTTTGGTTTTGCTCAAAGGCGCTGATCGGTCTGATATTCAAGGGCAAGATTCGATCGAGCATCTGTAAATAATCATTGAAACTGCGCAGGCTCAGATGCAGCAAAAATCTCAGCAGTCCAAAGGTTAAGAGTGCCGTGAGGCCCTGGGCTAGCCAGAGTTGGCCTTGCTTGACTTTGCCGAGTGAGCGCCCAGTCTTGAGCCGTTCGGCGTAGCGCCATGGGGTGGGGGTGAGGGCGGCGGATGGCTCGGTTTCCGTTTTTTTTTCGGTTTCTGTGGGGACCGGGGAGGCGGCAGAGGCGGCAGGGGAAGCAGGGGAGGGGAAGCTCTGGTTGAGAGATTCGTAGTGAAATAGGGAGGGGACTGATGCGCTATCGGCGATGTCTTGGGCTGGGAGGGACTCTGTAAAGGGTGTCGTGTCGGTTAAGTCTTGGTTGGGAGGGTCTACAACGGGGCTGGAAGCGTTTGACTCGGCGGCTAAAGGATAGGCTATTTCAGTGGGTGGAGCGTCAATATTGGCTGATGGGCTAGGGGCAGGGTTAACCTCGCTGAGCTGGGCTGTATCGAAAGGTTGAAAGCCTGTATCTAAAGGTTGAAAACCGCTGAGATCGGAGGTGGGTGCTGTTTGGGCTTGGGTGAGCTCACGCTGTTTAGTGTTGGCCCAGTCGCGAATCTGACTACTGCTGCTTTGGGCGAGGGACTCACAGACTGCCAGGGCCTGTTGCCACTGGTGTTGGGCTTCGTAGGTGCGGACGAGTCCCATCTGGGCTTTGAGCTGATAGGCCCTGGGGATATCGGCCTGGCTAAGGTCCTCAAAGATTGCGATCGCACGCCCATAGTCCTGCCGTTTGAGTGCTCTTACCCCTGTTTTGAGAACCTGTTCGGGATTCAGTTCCGGTGCCATACAGCCCTCCTTTCACAAATCTCAGGTCTTAGATTTCTCTCAATCAAAGCTACCTAATTATCAAAGCTACCCAAAAATCTTGAGCTTCAAATGAGAGTATGCAGATTTTGCCATGTATCCAGGCCCCTTCTCTAGCCTGACTGGAACAACTGACCTGATTGGGCCAGCTGGGCCGTATGATAGTTAAGAGAAGTTTAATGAGCTTAATTTCTATTTAACTTTCGAAATTCGTCTCCCTGCATGCCTATTGTCCTGCTATCCATTGCCAGTTTCATTTCGTGGTTTGTCAGCATGA
>JBCDDJ010000677.1:0-2899 GCA_039180385.1 Cyanobacteria bacterium P01_G01_bin.38
GACCAGTCTGCGATCGCTTGGAGGGGCTCTAGCAAAGACACCCCCAAGGACGTCAGCGAGTATTCCACATTGGGCGGCATTTCTGACAACACAGTTCGCGCCACGAGCCCGTGCCGCTCCAGTCGGCGGAGGGTTTGGGTGAGCACTTTTTGAGAGATGCCTTCAATGCGCTGCTGAATCTGGTTATATCGTCGTGGACCGTAGGCAAGGCAATAGAGCACAATCACGCTCCATTTGTTGGCAATCACATCGAGAACTTGCTGGGTCGGACAGTTGAGGGTAAATCTCTCGGGTTCTGGAAAGTCACGGACCATGTCAAAGCCACGTACCATTTGGTACCTGATTGCGTTTGTGCGATCGCTATCCTAGCCTACTCTAGGACACTCCCTGAGGCCTAAACCCTATGAATTCTGCCATCAATTTGTTTTCCTCCATGCAATTGGGTCGCTACACCCTGCCCAATCGGATCGTGATGGCTCCGATGACCCGCCTGCGGGCGGTGGGCTCCATTCCCACGGATTTAATGGCTGAGTACTACGCCCAGCGGGCCTCGGCGGGCTTAATCATTACCGAATGTACGATGGTATCGCCCATGAGTCAGGGATATATGAACTGCCCAGGCATTTACTCAGACGCGCAGCTGACCGGCTGGCAAAGGGTGACCGAAGCCGTCCATGCTAAGGGAGGCAAGATTTTTCTACAGCTATGGCACAGTGGTCGGATTGCTCACCCGGCGCTGCTCGACGGTGAGATGCCGGTTGCACCCAGTGCGATCGCAGCCGCCGGCACCCTACATACCCCCGTTGGCAAGGTCACCCTCGAAGCACCCCGCGCCCTGGCAACAGACGAAATTCCCCAAATTGTTGAGCAATTTCGTCAGGGGGCTGTGAATGCCCTGGCAGCAGGCTTTGATGGGGTTGAGCTGCATGGGGCCTTTGGCTATTTGATCGACCAGTTTTTACAAGACGGGTCTAATCAGAGGACCGATCAGTATGGGGGTTCCCTCGAAAATCGGGCTCGGTTTCCGCTCGCAGTGGTCGAGGCCGTCTGCCAGGCGGCGGGTTGCGATCGCGTGGGCATCAAGTTGTCCCCAAGCAATACCTTTTACGGCATGAGGGATGCCGATCCTCAGGCCACGTTTAGCCATCTGATTCGTCGCTTAAACCCGTTGGGTTTGGCCTATATTCACCTGATGGAGCCCAGTGAGCAGGATCTGGCCAATGGGGATGTCATTCAGTCAGTGATTTCAACTTTTCATTCAAGTTATGACGGCCTAATCATCACCAATGGCGGATACGACAAAGCCAGCGGTGACGAGATTTTAGCCAGCCAAACAGCAGGTCTAGTCTCCTTTGGCCGACCCTTCATTGCCAATCCTGACCTGCCTGAGCGCTTTGCCGTCAATGCTGAGTTAAACACGCCAGATTTTTCAAAGTCTTACGGCATTGGCGATACCGATTTGGAAAAAGGCTACACTGATTATCCGTTTCTATCAGCACCCGTGCCAGAATAAGATACCCGTTATTGCTCAGGCCATGGCACTCACCCGCGCTACGTTGACGACCGGACACCTGCAACGCATTGTCCAACAAGTCCCCGAATTAGAAGCCTATATCCTGAGCAAAACCGAGTTAGAATTCTCCATTCAGCAAACGCTTCAACAACGCCCCACGACTCGACGCCCGACCCACCCAGGTGTTTGGATTTTTGCCTACGGATCGCTGATTTGGAACCCAATTTTGCAATACGGTGCGCGTCGTACCGGGAAAATTTATGGCTGGCATCGCCGCTTTTGCATGTGGACGCCAGCCGGGCGCGGTACGCCCGATCGCCCAGGGCTCGCGCTTGCCCTTGAGCGGGGTGGAAGTTGTTGCGGGGTTGCCTATTGCATTGCTGCAAACCAGCTTTCCACGGAGTTGTTGCTGCTGTGGCAGCGGGAAATGGTGGTGGGCTCCTATATTCCTCGATGGGTTAAAGTGTGGGCCGATGGCCAGGCGATAGATGCGATTGCATTTACCATCAATCCACACCATCCCCTGTATGCGCCTAAGCTCTCTATGGCAGAGATGGCTGCCTCAATCTCAAGGGCTCAGGGGGCACTCGGCTCCTGTACAGAGTATCTGCTACAGACCATAGCAGGGCTGGCCAACCATGGCATTACCGATCAGAGCCTACTGAAACTGCGTGATCAGATTCGGGATGCCGCTTGACCCTTTAGAATCGCTTACTGCGAGGACCTGGCTATATGAGAGATTTGCTCTGCGATGCGTTTGAATGTGTCATCTGTCGGATCACTTGCAAAAATCCCTGAATCACTGGAGACAGATTTTCTTGCTGCCAGGCAACCGCTAACTGCAGTTCCGGCGCTTCGCCGATGAGTGGGCAATATGAGACCCCGGCTAACCCAGCCTTTTGTAAGCTTTCAGGCACAAACGTAATCCCCATCCCAGCGGCGACTAAGCCAATTCGGGTTTGATGCTTGACTTCTTCATAGACAATATTAGGCTCAAACCCGGCCTCTCTGCAAAGCATCAGGATCTGGTCATAGAGAACTGGCCCTTCATAGCGAGGGTGCAAGATAAAAGGCTCCGTAGCCAGTGCCTTTAGTGGTAGTTGTTTTTGCTCAGACAGAGCGTGGGGCAGGGCGACCAGTAATCTCTCCCCTTGCAGTGGATAGAGTGCAAGGAGAGACGACTCTATCGGCGGATGTAAAAAGCCGACGTCAATCGTTTCCGTTCTCAGCCCATTGACTTGATCAAGGGTGCAAATTTCGCTCATGGCGAGTTTGACGTTGGGATAGCGATCGCGAAACTGCTTCAAAATTTCGGGTAGCACGGTGTGCATAGATGAGGGCGTAAACCCAATCCGCAAGCAGCCTACCTCTCCCCGGGCTACACGC
>JBCDDJ010000678.1:0-2883 GCA_039180385.1 Cyanobacteria bacterium P01_G01_bin.38
GATATGTACAGACTATGGGCAAGATGGCTTCAGTTGAAGCCCTGCCTACATTTTTTTAGTAAAGTTAGCTCAGATCTCACTCGGTAAGCAGCGCAATGCCATCAAACCGATTGAGGGCAATTAGAGACATACTCAACAGCAGCACAATTATCATAGGGGATAGACCTGACCCAACAGGGATCAGGCACAGAGATAAACCTGCCAGCAGCGATCGCACCAAAATCGCTCGCCCAGGTAACGAATTTTGGGAAGCCCACTGTAGCGTAGAGACCCCGATTAAAAAGAGGGTAATGCCGCCACAAAGCACAGTGCGCGCCTCGGCAGAAAAGGCAGGACCAGATGCTGCCTCGATCGCAAACTGAATCCCAACGCCAGTCGCGACAATCCCCATAAACGCCAGCACATGGCTATAGCCGTAGATGTAAGACCGTAGCAGCACCCGTTTACCACCTCGTAGGGCCTGATTGATGGTTGATTCATCCGCTCTTTCAAAATACGTCCACCACAGGCTGATAGCGGTTAAAAAACCACCCATGCCGGTCAAGACACTGCGCCATTGCCAGTCTGTTTGAGACACACCCGTTGCCACCGAAATAATCGCCTCCCCCAGAACAATAATGACAAACAGACCAAAACGCTCGTCCATGTGAGACTTTTGGGTAGGCACTGTGCGAATGGTGAGATAGGTAATCGGCCCGTTGCTGATTTCGACCAACAGGGCGATCGCCCAGAGCCAGAACCGACTTGGCTCTGGCACAGCAATCGACAGCAGCCACAGCAGAAACGCCCCCGAAAAACTAATCGCATAGCGAGCCGTGAGTTCTCGCGACTGGGGCACAAACCGCCAGGCCTGCACATAGAGAAAAATAATCACCAACCGCAGTGCTGTGTAAACAGCCGCAAATTCGGCTGAGCCCCCCTGCAACGCATCGTGAACCGTCAGCGCCAGCACCACCAGGCCAAACATGACCCCGAGCATCACCAGTCGATAAGGACCGCTATCAACATCGAACTGGTCAGCGTAATAGCTGAAGTCAATCCATAGCCACCACACGGGCACAAAAAGCCCAACAAAGCCAGCAATGCCCATCCAGCTCAAATCGCTGTGGAGCAGATGAGCGAGTTCTGCGATCGCAAATACAAAAACCAGATCAAAAAAAAGCTCTAGCCAGGTCGCATGGCGAGTCTGTTCGCGGTCGTGACCAAGGTGCAACCGCAGTGGATGAGAACGTTGACGGCTCATGATGTTTGAGTAACCTAGGAAATTTATATCAGACGATAGACAGGCAGAACACACTGTTACCTTCTAGCTACCTTCCAGCTTAGAATCGCTCTATTGCCTGTAGAGAGCGTAACAAGTTTGCCAAACCTCCTGTGGTATTTTGAGTACAGGTCGGCAGTAATACCAGTCAGTAATAAAGGATAGTGGCGTGGTTCCTCTCAAAGATTACAATCCAGTCAAGACAACCCCCTATGTGACCTATGGTCTGATTGCTATCAACTTGCTGGCGTTTTTGTATGAGTTGACGTTACAGAGCACAGGGCTGACTCAGTTTTTTGATCAGTGGGCGGTCGTCCCGGCTGAGCTGTCGCTGAGTTTTCAGACCGGATTTGATTTCCCTACTTTCTCAGAATGGGGCACGCTGGTCACGGCTCAGTTTTTGCATGCGGGCTTTTTGCACGTCGGGGGTAATATGCTTTACCTCTGGATCTTTGGCAACAATGTCGAAGACGAATTGGGCCATGGCAAGTTCTTGTTTTTCTATCTGGTTTGTGGGGTGTTGGCCTCATTAGCGCAGTGGATTGTAGATCCGGTTTCAGTAGTGCCCTCTTTAGGGGCGAGCGGTGCGATTGCAGGTGTCATGGGCGCTTATATTTTCAGATTCCCCCAGGTTCGCATCCTGACCCTGATTCCCATTGGCATCTTTATCACCAGCTTTCGCATCCCCGCTATATTGTTTCTCGGCTTTTGGTTTGTTGAGCAGGCTCTCTATGGGTTGCTCTCTCTAGAAGCCGCTGCCAATGTCGGCATGGAGGGCGGCATCGCCTACTGGGCCCACGCAGGCGGGTTTCTGTTTGGGGCGATTTTGGGGTGGATGCTAGGGCTGTTTGACAATGTAGAGACTGCGGCTGAGATATCCAGCGAAGGTTAACCTCTTTCTATCCATATGCTGAACAGGACCGTATGCTGAACAGGGTAGGCACAAGGCCAGCCTCTACCTCCCTATCTTCCCCCTCCCCCCTATCTCCGCGTCCCCGCGTCTCCCCCTCTCCGCCTCAAATGTCTCCCTCTCCCTCAAATAGCGTCTTCAATGGCATCGCCTGGATGCCCATTTCCTCGGTGAGGTAGCGCGATAGCACCTCGTTTTGACCATGGGTGACGTAGACTGTCTTAGCCTTAGTTTCTTTAACGGTTTTAATCAAACTGGGCCAGTCGGCATGATCAGAGAGCACAAAGCCACGCTCATAGCCGCGTCGTCTGCGGGCACCGCGCACGGCCATCCAACCCGAGGCAAAGGCAGTTTGGGGACGCTTGAAGCGCTTCATCCAGGAGGACCGATGGCCCGAGGGTGGGGCGATGATCAGATCGCCTTCAAATTTGTAGCTTTTAGGCATTTCAGAGACAGGAACAGTGGGTAGCATTTCAACGCCGACCTCTCGATAAATCTCATTCAAGACGTGAACCGCACCGTGGACGTAGACAGTCTGGTCAGTGAACTTAGTTAGCTCACCCAGCACCCGCTGGGCTTTGCCAAAGGAATAGCAAAATAGCAGCGACGGTCGTTCTGGGTCAGCCTGCCACCAGCGATGGATAGCCTGGGCGGTGGCCTCACCCGAATCCCATCGATAGATCGGTAAGCCAAAGGTGGCCTCTGTAATAAA
>JBCDDJ010000679.1:0-2875 GCA_039180385.1 Cyanobacteria bacterium P01_G01_bin.38
AGTTCGACTTCATCATCAACAAGCAAGATGTGCATAGAATCTCGACCGGTGTTATTCCAAGGAAGTCACCAGTTATCCAGCCCTCATCCCCCAACCCCTTCTCTCAAATTTGGGAGAAGGGGAGAAATGCCTTCTTTAGCCAGAATTCCATAACTTTCAGGATGCCTAAGCAACGGAAAATTCACACCCCTTAAAGTCCCTCTCCCAAGGTTGGGAGAGGGATTTAGGGTGAGGGCTGGAAAGTTGAAATAAATCATCAATCCTCCGGCAACGTATACTGCCCCACAATCTTTTTCGCATAGTCCGGTACATGGGCCTCTAGCTTCTCAGGATAGTTGCGCTTTGTATAGAGATAGTTGCGCGTAAAGTGAGAGTCGATTGAAAATCGCGCATACTCCAGCCCCTTTGGCCCTACCTTCTCAATCACCACCCCCATTAGCTTAGCGGCCCACATCGGCAGGGTGACACCTTTGTCATAGGCCGGGATGCTGTTTTGCACCGCCTGCTTGCGATCTCCCTGGGACATCACCGGTTGAGTATCGAGCTGGTCCATCACCAGATCCAGCATTTCTTGGCCCGTGTCGTTGCGGACCACCATCCACTGCCAGCCAAAGGGGGCTCCCATATAGCCCACCACCAGATCGGCCAGGGAGTTCACGTAATCAAAACAGCTCATGCACGACGGCGCAAATACATCCTTGAGCTGGTTGGTCTTGAGGCCAAAGAAGGGGACTTTCTCAATGGAACCGTCTTCGTGTTTAAAGTGCACCCGAAAGTCTTGCATGAACTCGTAATGCACCACCGTCTCAGGAGACCGGCTGGTAGTATCGAGAAACTTTTGTAGCCCTGCACGGGTAACGTTATCAACGCAGGGGGTGCCCAGCACATAGAGCTTTTCTAGGCCGAGCTGGTCTTGCACTGCCCGCAGGGCCTGGATCTGACAGCCGACACCAATCACCAACAGCCGTTTCATGCCGGACTGCTCGACTTGCTCAAGCACCGACAAGTTGGGCGAGAGGGTGGGTTTATTAACTCGGGCGGCAAGAATCTCTTCCGGTGTTCTGGCGATCACGGGCATGGGCTGAAAGCGATCATCTTCGGTGTTTTGGACGCAGACGACGCCTTCGACCAGATTCTTTCGGAGCATTGCGATCGCAATCGTGCTGACAATCCCCGTCCACTGTGCTCCCTCGATAGGCTGTTGTTTGCGGGCTGCCATCATCTGCTGATGCACCCCAAAATAAACATCATCTTCGCTCTCTAAATCGCGGCTGCGACCGTGGCTCTGAGTTTCTAGATCCGCCACCTGCTGGTTTAGAAAAGCACAGGCTTCTTTAACATAGTGAATGTAGTAGGTATCACATAGACCACACTCACTACACAGCTCTTTAGCGGGACGTACTGCCCCCGCACGCAACGCTTTTGCTTTTTTGTGGGCCGCCAAGGTCATACTCAAAAATTAATTTAATTGGATGAGGCTGAAGTCTTATTTCAGACTATCGTAAGGCGGGCTATAGCCCCTATCCCCAGCCAAAATTGTAAAGAAATACTGCGCCAACCCTCCAGGCAAATCAGCAGAAAAGTTCTAAATCAAGCTTTTTGATGAGTAATTGCTAGGTACAGTAGAAAAATACGTAAGAAAGTATACTTACTCGGCAACCTGAAGACGCTTCTGTGTCGTCATACGCTGTATCGATGCCTGCTGATTCATGCCCGCTGCCTCAATGCTCTGCTGCTTAAACCCTGATTGCCCCCATCCTATTAACCCTGAGGACACCCAGGTCTGTCAGGGCTGCAATCAGCCGCTGATTGACCGGCTGCGCGATCGCTATCGCCCGATCAAGCTGATTGGCCAGGGCGGCTTTGGCCGGACCTACCTGGCCCAAGACACCGATCGGCTAGGTGCATCCTGCGTAATCAAACAGTTTAATCACCAAAACAACGGGGACGGCTCCTTTGAAAAAGCGCTGCGGCTCTTTAACCAGGAGGCACTGCGACTCAATGAGCTGGGCGAACACAGTCAGATTCCGACACTGTTGGCCTATTTTGAGCAAAATAATCGGCTGTATCTAGTGCAGCAGGTGATCGAAGGGCGCACCCTGGCACAAGAAGTGCAACACAAAGGCACCTTCACAGAAGCCGCCATTCGCGACTTGCTGGCTGATTTACTGCCGCTGCTGCAGTTTATCCACGATCGCAACGTCATCCATCGCGACATCAACCCCACCAATATTATTCGCCGTAAGATCGATGGCAAACTGGTGCTGATCGACTTTGGCATCGCCAAGCAGTTAGAAGCCTCCCTCGGGGAAGAAGAAGATGGCGGCACCCGCATCGGGACCGAGGGCTATTCGCCCATTGAGCAGTTGCGCAGCGGTGAGGCGTATGCCTCAAGCGATTTATACAGTCTGGGGGCCACCTGTCTATTTTTGCTAACGGGCTCTAAACCCGAAAAACTATACAGTGCTCTTGAGGGTCGCTGGCGCTGGCGTGAAAAACTGCAAGAATCAGGCCGGTCAGTGAGCCCCCAGCTAGGTGACCTGTTAGACCGACTGGTTCAAGATCTGATTCGAGATCGCTACCCATCAGCTCGGGATGTGCTAAATGATCTGCTTGACCTGCCCTCTATGCCTCAGTCCGTGCCAGGGTGGACACGACAGCACACGGGCACTATTTCAGATCCGATCAGCGGCTCCAACTCAGGTAAAAGCCTCTTTGGCATGGTCTCAAAATCAGGTCACCGGCCAAAATTTTCAGGGACGCGCAAAACCCATCAACGCTCAGGCAGTCGTCCCACGTCTCGCCAGCCTACTGGCCAACCGCCCCGTCGCGATCGCACTGGCCAGACTCGGAGTGGTCAATCCGCTACCAGGGG
>JBCDDJ010000680.1:0-2830 GCA_039180385.1 Cyanobacteria bacterium P01_G01_bin.38
ACCAACCCAACCCTAAATCCGGCTGTTATCTTTGGCTATCTGCTTGACTCACCGTTTGGTGGCGACGGCTGGATTGTCGGCGTTAACAATATGGAAGACATCATCGGCGGTCATATTTGGGTTGGCCTGATCTGTATCGGGGGTGGTATCTGGCACATTTTGACCAAGCCCTTTGGCTGGGTTCGTCGCGCCTTTGTCTGGTCTGGCGAGGCTTATCTGTCCTACAGTCTGGGTGCGCTGTCCCTGATGGGCTTCATCGCGTCTTGCATGGTTTGGTTTAACAACACTGCTTATCCGAGTGAGTTTTATGGCCCCACCAACGCCGAGGCGTCTCAGTCTCAGGCGATGACCTTCCTGGTCCGTGACCAGCGTTTGGGTGCAAACATTGGGGCTGCTCAAGGCCCAACTGGTTTGGGTAAGTATCTGATGCGTTCACCAACGGGTGAGATCATCTTTGGTGGTGAAACCATGCGTTTTTGGGACTTCGATGGTCCTTGGTTGGCTCCGCTACGCGGCACCAACGGTCTTGACCTCGACAAGCTCAAGAATGACATTCAGCCCTGGCAGGTTCGCCGCGCGGCTGAGTACATGACCCACGCGCCTAACGCGTCGATCAACTCTGTGGGCGGTATTATCACTGAGATCAACTCGGTGAACTTTGTGAACCCCCGTCAGTGGTTGTCAGCCTCTCACTTTGTGCTGGGCTTCTTCTTCTTAGTCGGTCACCTGTGGCATGCGGGCCGTGCTCGTGCTGCTCTGGGTGGTTTTGAGAAAGGCCTCGATCGCGAGTCTGAGCCGGTATTGGCGATGCCTGACCTTGACTAATGTTTAAGTCTTGAGTCTGATTGAGTTTCAAAGCCCCTGCCCTTTTGGGTGGGGGCTTTTGAATGTTTTTTGAGCCCGCAAAGAGGCTCTAAGTTTTACAAATACCAGAATTCAAAGCGTTGAGGTCACCCCCTGGTCACCCCTTTTCTTTAGTACTATCAAAGATGATGAGTTTTATCAGTTTTGAGGGGTCATGAGCTATCTGGGAGCGGTTCGCTGGGGGCGTTGGTTAGCAAGTTGTCTGCTGGTGTTAATGGTTTGTTTAAGTTGGGGACCTGCGGCCCAAGCGACGAATTTTGACCGACAAAATTTGCGCATGCAGGATTTTGCGGGTCAAGATCTGCGGGGCAATGACTATACGCGGTCGGATATGGCGGAGGCGGACCTGAGTCATACAAACTTGCAGGGTGTCAGACTATTTGATACCAATCTGACCCTGGCGAATCTAGAAGCGGCTGATATGACCGGGGCTACCTTAGACGGGGCGCGCTTGATTCGTGCCAATCTTAAAAATGCGATTTTAGAAGGGGCCTATGCCTTTAATACTGACTTTCGCAAGGCGGAGGTTGAGGGGGCCGACTTTACTGATGTGATGATGGACCCCAAGATGAATGACGTCCTCTGCGAAGTGGCCTCTGGGGTGAACCCGGTGACGGGGCGAGATACGCGGGAGACATTGTTTTGCCTCTGATTACAAATATCCATGTTCAGATAGAAACCCCGTGGATAGCGCTTCGGTCTGATCGCTGCTAGCTGACTTGTCGTTGCCTGGGGCGGCGAACTTATCAACATATTTGCCCAGGATGTCGCCTTCAAGGTTGACAGGAGCGCCGGGGCGCAGCTGTTGCAGATTAGTTTCGGCATAGGTGACAGGGATGACCGCTACCGAAAACCAATCACCGCTGGCAGTGCAGTCAGCCACGGTCAGGCTGATGCCGTTGACCGAGATGCTGCCCTTCGGGACGATGTATCGTGCCACCTGGGGGCTATCGATATGAAAGCTCATATTCCAGGCATTGGCGGTGCGGGCTGAGGCATCTAAATGCCCTACACCGTCAACGTGGCCTGTGACAAAATGGCCACCGATTTTGCTGCCGACCCGTAGGGATGTCTCGAGGTTGACGACGGCGTTTTCGGCCAGCTGCCCCAGGGTTGAGCGGTTTTGGGTTTCAGGAGAAGCCACGGCGACAAACCCCTGGGGCAAGATAGTCTCTACAGTCAGGCAAACACCGTCAACCGCAATACTATCTCCGAGTTCGATATCGGCTAAGGTGGCGTCACAGTGCCCCAGGCAGGTGATTTGTAGCCGATCGTCTTCCAGATGATGAATCTTTCCTAAAGCTTGAATCAATCCGGTAAACACATTCTTATAGGAGCTTAACGAAAATCTCAGAGATTACACTGTCATGGTAAGGCAGATGGGGGCATACTGGTGTCAGTTGAGATAATGAAGTACTTTTGATTCCGATTACTGCCCCAAGCTTTGGATAATCTATTTAACATAGACATAAGCCGCATCTCACCCTAAAACCTGCCCCTTAGGGAAGGTCATGGTCCTGGATCTGGTTTAGCGAGGTATCGTCAGTTGTTCGTTATCGTCGTGAAGATGGTTGATCAGCAATTCAATCGAGTCTTATTGTTTAGCAGTTCCCAGCAGAGTCAAGAGGCTAATCCCCATGATTGAAATGAAAGTCGCGGGCATTGCGCTGGATGCCGTCTCGCGGAATCCGGTGATTTTGCTGCGAGATGCCTCTGAGCGTCGGGCTTTGCCTATTTTTATTTCCCATGAGCAGGCGCGGGCGATTATTGGGGCCCTCGAGAATGAGGTCTCGACCCGCCCGATGACCCATGACTTGTTTACAAATCTGCTGGATGAGTGGGACATGGTGCTGGAGCGGGTAATTATTCACTCCCTCAAAGACAATACGTTTTACGCGGTGATGACGCTGGTGCAGGGGGAAACTAAAAAGGAATTGGATGCGCGGCCTAGCGATGCGATCGCAAT
>JBCDDJ010000681.1:0-2820 GCA_039180385.1 Cyanobacteria bacterium P01_G01_bin.38
GGCGGCCTCTGAGAGAATGCGATCGCAAAACGGATGATTCGGCGTGATCAACGTAGCAATTGCGATCCATAGTCCCGTCGAAGTTAGGCAGTTGCCAAACACACGTCCGCCAATCGCCACTGCGGCAAAGGCCGGAGCAGCCAGCCCAGTGGGGCTCATCACCATATCAAAGTCAAACACCTGCTGAATCTGTTTTGCAAACTTCGGATCGTGGATGCGCACTAAGACAGGGAGGCGAGGGGCCAGACTCTTGGCAGTGATGGCAATCTCGAGGTTAACCATGTCATCACTGGTAACCGCCAGCACCGAAGCCGCCTTGCGAATATTCGCCATATTCAAGGTTTCAGGGACGCTGGCATCGGCAACCAAAAAGGGAAACTTTTGCGATCGCGCCGCGCCCAAAAAACGCCCGTTGGGGTTCTGCTCAATGGCAATCAACTCTTCGCCCACCCCTCTAAGCTGATCAACAATGCGAATACCCACCCCACCCAGACCACAGACAATGTGGTGACCACCCAGGGGCACCCGCGCCGCCGTCCACACTAGTTGCAGGTGAGTACCCAACACAAAATCATTCAGCAGGGCGTAACAAATGCCAATCACCCCTGCCCCCACCAGCATCATCACAGCGGTAAACACTTTAATCAGCGGCGCGGCATTCTCCGCCACAGCCTCTTGCCCACCCGCGCCCGTAATCATGCCCACCGAAAAGTATAGGGCATCTACCCAGGAAACCCCACTACTGGTGCTGATATAGGTGAGAGTAGCAATACCGATGGTGAGCAACAACCCCAGCATCAACCACAACACCGCCCGACTCTGCTGCCGAAACTGTAGCACCCCGCTCATAAAACTGCGCCAGCGTTGCACTAGGGTGCGTCTAGGTTTGCGCCAGCCGGGGCGGTTAGAAATCAGCAGTCGGTCGCCGGACTGGAAGCATTGGTGGGTTGCGATCGCGCTAATCAAATCAACGGAGTGCTCCACTGGCTCATAGGCAATCAGCATTCGCGAGGGGTTCACCCAGAGGGTCTTAATCGGCAAACCATGCCAGGGATGTTCTGACGTGATGAGCACCTCCTCAATCGGCCAGTTGCGTCCAAACAGATGGAGTTGGCCAATAGCAGCGCGATTGCCCAGGGCAGCAAAAGCAAACAGGGGAGCCACCAGAGCTGAAACACTCATGGAGATGTGATCCCCCAGGGTATGGTCGAGGCGATCGCCCAAGCGAGTGTTGAAAATCCGATTCACCACCCGAATTTTTGGATTCAGTAACCGCGCCTGGGTCATCACCGCCAGATTCAACGCGTCATCAGTCCCGGCCAGCAAAAGGGTTTGGGCCTCTCGAATACCAGCAGTGATAAGCACCGCCTCCTGCCGGACATCGCCCACAATAATATTCTCGCTGTCCTGAGGGAGAATGCGTTCGCTAATGCCCACCACAGCAATTCCCTGCTGTCGGAGGATAGAAAAGATACAGTAGCCAGTGCGGCCTAATCCACAAACGATCACCTGGGGAGACATGGCGGTGTCAGGTTTACATCACTTTTAAAGACCCGACCATGCCTAGTCTGGTGCAAGACTCGCTCCGTCAATGTATTGCATATATCATATTCATTAAATCTTATGAAGCTCGGCAGGAATAGGCTATGACTTTAGCCGCTCATCAGGGTCAAGGCCCCGTCCACGGCGTTGGACAAAAATAGGTCGATACCTCTTTTACAAAGCCAAGATTTAAATCACCTGCTCGCTGTCTTTATCAAACAGATGAAATCGGCTCAGATCAAAGACAAACTCCACTATTTCACCTGTAGTCAGGTGGGCACGGGGGTCGAGGCGGGCAACTAGTTCCTGTCCGTCGGGCAGCGTAAAGTAGGCAATCATTTCATAGCCCATAGCCTCAACTACAGAGACCTCACCCTTGACTGAGAAAGGTTTAATACCCGGGGGTGCAAAGGCTGGGTGATAAATACTCTCGGGGCGAATACCAAAGATGACATTGCGCCCGTTATAGTCTGCATAGCGAGACTGTTGCCCGACGGGGATCGGGATGGCTAAATTATGGGTTTTTATCACCAGCTGATCGCCATTTTGGGATAAGACCGCTTCGGAGAAATTCATTGAGGGGCTTCCCAAAAAACCGGCGACAAAGACGTTATTGGGCTTTTCATAAACGGTTTGGGGGGTATCAACCTGTTGCAAAACGCCCTGGTTCATCACGGCGATGCGGGTGCCCATGGTCATGGCTTCGACCTGGTCGTGGGTGACGTAGACAAAGGTCGTCCCCAGTTTTTTGTGCAGCTTGACCAGTTCTGCCCGAGCCTGGACACGCAGCTTGGCATCCAGGTTAGAAAGGGGCTCATCCATCAAAAAAGCGGCTGGGTTGCGGACAATGGCACGACCCACGGCGACCCGCTGGCGCTGCCCTCCAGACAGCTGTTTGGGTTTGCGGTCGAGTAGGGTCGCAATCCCGAGTTGTTCGGCGGCGGCAGTGACACGCTGTTTGATCTCCGGTTTGGGGACGCCTTGCAAGTCAAGGCTAAAGGCCATATTCTCAAATACGCTCATGTGGGGGTAGAGCGCATAGGACTGAAACACCATGGCGATGTCTCGGTCTTTGGGGGGCATGTCGTTGACACGGCGTCCGTCGATCAAGAGGTTGCCGCTGCTGATGTCTTCGAGGCCCGCTAACATTCTCAAGGACGTGGTTTTGCCGCATCCGGAGGGACCGACCAATACAAGGAATTCTTTGTCGTCGATGGTTAGGTTAAGGTCTTTGACGGCGACGAAGCCATTCTCGTATTGTTTGTTGACTTGTTCGAA
>JBCDDJ010000682.1:0-2793 GCA_039180385.1 Cyanobacteria bacterium P01_G01_bin.38
AGCCCTGGCCCTGGCAAAATATAGGGCGGCGTCTGGGTAACCCGCACCCCTACATCCCACACAACGACTGCGAGTATCCCCACAATCAAAGGAGCCAGCCAATTTGAAGAGATTAGCTGTTGGGGTTGAGATCGAGGAGATACGGTTTTACCATTGCCGTTTGCACCATTATTGATAGCGTCGTTGGCAATATCAGCAGTCGGTTTTAGGTAAGACATGGGGTTTAAGGCAAGGGCACTAGCGCAGGGCGGGGGTAGTTTCAGGGGATTCGGCCTCGGAGGATTCGGCTTCGGATAATTGCTGCAAAATCTCTCGACAGTACTGATTAAATCGGGGCGAGGTACGAAAGTCGTCTGTGCGAGGATGAGGCTCATCGATGGGCACATCGGCAATTACCCGTCCGGGACGGGCTGCCATTACCACCACCCGTGACGAGAGGAATACCGCCTCAAAGATATTGTGGGTGACAAAGAGAACCGTCCAGTGTTTTTGCTCCCATAGGTGCAGCAGGTCGCTGTTTAATCGGCTGCGGGTCATCTCATCCAGGGCACCAAAGGGTTCATCCATGAGTAGCACGTTGGGTTTGGTCACCAGCGCTCGCGCAATCGACACCCGCATTTTCATCCCGCCCGATAGCTGACGCGGATAGCTATTTTCAAACCCCTGCAAATCGACCATATTCAACGCCTCTTGAATCTCGGCGCGGGCAGAGCGCAGGGAGCGTCCTTTGAGCTTTAGCGGCAGGTAGACGTTATCGACGACGCTGGCCCAGGGCATCAGTGCCGAATCCTGGAATACAAACGCCAGGTTACGCTCATCTGGTGGTATTCCCCAATCGGTATGGCCCCCGGTGGGTTTGCCCAACCCGGCCACCAGCTTAAGGACCGTACTTTTGCCGCAGCCAGACGGCCCGACCAGGCTGACAAATTCTCCAGATTGGACCGCAAAATCAACGCCCTGTAGGGCAACGGTGCCATTGGCATAGACCTTATCAAGCTGACAAAGGGTGAGTAATGGCGAGTTGGGCATGGGCAAGCATTTTGGGCAAAGGTGATCAGAAATCTTATCTAGATTAACGGTTTTCGCCTCGGGGCGGTGTCTAAGGGTTTACGGAATGTAGGCTACAGTAACCTAGGCTAAGCCATGAGCTGTTCTTGATAGTGCTTGCTAAACTAACAATTGCCAGTCCTACCAGCAGTATTCAATAAAGGCATTTACTGTTAACCTCGATCCGGTCATTACCTTAACTGACGAGCAGTTTTACCAGCTCTGTCTTAATAACCCTGACCTGAAGTTTGAACGGACTACCGATGGAGATTTAATCATCTGGTCAGATAGCAACGAGTTGGGCATTGCCTTTGATTCATCCACTGGATTTAAGCTGAGCGGTTAGAGCATCCCGCAATCCTGTCGGGAGAAGACGTGTTGCCTGGGTTTAACTTACAGCTATCGCGAGTTTGGTAGCGGTCAACCATATGCTGTGACTCTGGCAATGCTTGGGTACCTTAAAGAACCTTGTGTCTGATTTGGAATTGACACCTGTTTGGGTGAAGGTCTTGGCAGACTTGTGCCCTAAATTTGAAACTTGAAATGCCCATTAAGAAAGTCTATTTGGTTTTTGGAGTCCTGGGTTTGATGGCCTGTCGCCCTACGGAGAGGATGGGTGAGATTGCGCCTGATCCCGCTCCTTATACCATCAAGACTGAGTCAGTATCGCCACTTTCGGTGGAAGAACCGGCTGAGCCCATTGCAGCTCAGCCGACTGAGCAGTCGGCTGAACCCCTCACCAACCCCAAGCAAGCTGGATGGAATCCGGATGACACTGTCACGGATAAATGCTTTATGCTGCTGGCCTATGACCCTGAGGACACATCGGTTAATCTGCGGGACCAGCCCGATGGCAGTGTTCTAACGAGTTTGCCGAATCTCACTCGCGTCCATTCTGGGCAACCTGCCTATATTGAACCCGGTTGGAACTCTCTTTCTGTCGAGGGCCAAGATCAGCAGGGCTACATCTGGCAAGACCTCCTCCGTCTGACCTACTACCAGGTTGAAGATCCTCAAGACACCTATGCCAACCTGCGTCAGTCGCCCGGTGGGCCGGTCATTAATACGCTAGACAATGGTACCGAAGTTCGGTTTCTGGGTGAGGACGGCACCTGGACTCAGGTGGAACTCGCCAGCGGTCAGGTGGGTTATGTGGCGACTTCATTGCTGATGCGTCCAAACTGTTTCTAAGTGAGTGGTTTTGGTTACAGCATTGACAACCTTACAGAGTCCCGTCTGGAGCAGGCTATGTTCTCCTTGCGGCATCAGTTTTTGAAAGATTTAACCGTTGATAAATTCTGAGGCGGGCTTTGTGTCTGGACGAGCTAGAAATTGCGCCAGGGTTGGTTTAGCTGTGGCAATCATGTTTATCTGCTCCGTCACTTGTGGGCCATCATACTTTCAAACTGTGGGTTTCGCGTCAATCAATCGTGAGCCTGACGGTATCGGTCATGGGGGTTTCTAAATTTTGCCAATGCTTAATTTTGTAAGTAAACTGTGCCTTTAGTCGATGCCTGTACGATGCCGCGAGAAGTTCAGGAAGAAGCGTATCGTAAAGGGTTTATTCCGTATCTGCCACCCATGTCTGTCGAATAGTCCATCAGCGCTAAACTAAGGCTATAAACTCAACAAGGCTGTACCATGGTTCAGCAACTGCGTCCTGACAGCACTCTTATTTACCCAGACAGCGATGGTCAACCCATGGCGGACAACACCCAACAGTTTCGCTGGATCGTCACCATCAAA
>JBCDDJ010000683.1:0-2781 GCA_039180385.1 Cyanobacteria bacterium P01_G01_bin.38
AAAGTTGCCTTGCCAAAAAGTAACCCGTTCACCAAACCCTGCCAGATTTGCCCGCGCCGCCCGCAGCGCCATCTCATCTTGATCAATCGCCACCAGCCGCACAGACGGCTCTGCCTCTAAAATCAACCGACTGTGCCCCCCGCCCCCCACCGTGGCATCCAGATAAACACCTTCTGGTTGCAGATTTAGACCCGTTAACACTGCCTCTGGCAACACCGGCACATGCACAAAAGCAGAGACATTATCAGAGTCGAGATTGATAGCACGTTCCAAAGCAATAAAACCGAATAAATTGAGATATGGGAGGTAGGAGACGATATTTAGGAGTGAGAATAGTCCGAGTGTAAACTATTCATCCCACACCCCATCTCCCTCTGCTCCCTCTGCTACCCCCTTGCCCTAGATTCTCCCCCACGGGTTCACAATCTTGTTAAGATAACTGAGACCTCACCTACCAGAACCTAATTCATGACTAGGCTCGAAACCAGAACGGAGCCCATGGTGATCAACCTGGGTCCGCACCACCCCTCCATGCACGGCGTGCTGCGACTCATCGTCACCCTGGATGGCGAAGACGTCATCGACTGCGAACCCGTTATCGGCTACCTCCACCGCGGCATGGAAAAAATTGCCGAAAGCCGAACCAACGTCATGTTTGTACCCTATGTCAGTCGATGGGACTATGCCGCTGGCATGTTCAACGAAGCGATCACGGTCAATGCCCCCGAAAAGCTAGCCGACATTGAGGTGCCGAAGCGGGCGAGCTATATCCGCGTGATCATGCTGGAACTCAACCGCATTGCCAACCATTTATTGTGGCTGGGGCCATTTTTGGCAGATGTCGGTGCCCAAACACCTTTCTTTTATATTTTTCGAGAGCGCGAGCTGATCTACGACCTGTGGGAAGCCGCCAGCGGCGCACGGCTGATCAACAATAACTATTTCCGCATTGGCGGGGTTGCCGCCGACTTGCCCTATGGCTGGGTCGATAAGTGTGACGACTTTTGCGACTACTTTTTGCCTAAAGTCGATGAGTATGAGCGACTGATTACGGACAACCCCATTTTCCGGCGTCGCGTCGAAGGCATCGGGGTGATTACCCGAGACGATGCCGTCAGCTGGGGGCTCTCAGGCCCCATGCTTCGAGGCTCTGGGGTTAAGTGGGATTTGCGCAAAGTCGATCACTACGAGTGTTACGACGACTTTGACTGGGATGTGCAATGGGAGACCGCTGGGGACTGTTTTGCCCGCTACCTGGTCCGCATTCGTGAAATGCGCGAGTCGATCAAGATTATTCGTCAAGCCCTCAAAGGGCTACCTGGGGGTCCTTTTGAAAACCTGGAAGCCAAACGAATGTCCGAAGGCCCCAAGTCAGACTGGAATGACTTTGATTACCAGTTTATCGGCAAAAAAATTGCCCCCACCTTTAAAATCCCAGCTGGAGAGCACTACGTCCGGCTAGAGAGCGGTAAAGGCGAACTCGGCATTTTCATCATCGGCGATGATAACGTCTTTCCCTGGCGTTGGAAGATCAGAGCCCCTGATTTTAATAATCTGCAGATTTTACCCCATCTTCTGAAAGGCATGAAAGTTGCCGATATTATGGCCATCCTAGGCAGCATCGACGTGATTATGGGGTCGGTCGATCGCTAATCGCGGCCTACTTTAAGCTGACCACACAGATTATTTATCAAATCAAAATTCTAAAATATCCTGTAATCACTATAAAACCTAGAATTAGGCGCTTCCTCAAAAAGCGTCCTGGATGTTGGTACGATCCAGAAATTTCACAGTTCTATAGGTAAACATTGCCATTTTCTTTACGCAGACTTTGTGCATTACTACGGAGTCCCTCTGTTATGCTGAGTGGAAGGTACAGAGATGTCTTGTCTGTCTTCTTTATTAAAGAAATGGAGCTTTGATTATCCTCTGTTTTTCGTTTTTTAGGGCCTTAATCAGCCAGGATTCGGTTTTTATCCTGACCTGGTAAAGACCCTTTGAAATGTAAAAGATGAAGGGCTTCAGAAACCATTTACTGGGGTGCTAAGTCCAACATAATAAGGGTAGTTTGCCTATATTATTTTTTGCATCTAATCCATCTAAGATTTTGCATCCGCAAAGTTTTCGTGTTCTTTGATCTATAGCTTGGCATCAACCATGTATAGTCGCTCAGCCACTGGCTACAGCACCTTTCAGAAACTGCACCCCCTGAGCCTTTTAGCCCAACTCATTAGCCGTGAGGTTAGCGGCCACTTCAAGCTCTCGATTGGGAACATTTCTTGGTCGCTTTATTTAACCCAAGGGCGGTTAAATTTTGGCACCAGTACAGAAAATCCTTTTGAGCGCCTAGACAGACATTTGCAGCGGCTTAGTAATGATATCCCCACACTGGTTAACTCAGTGCGCA
Source organism: Cyanobacteria bacterium P01_G01_bin.38 (assembly GCA_039180385.1). GTDB lineage: Bacteria > Cyanobacteriota > Cyanobacteriia > Phormidesmidales > Phormidesmidaceae > SIO4C1. The sequence goes on from JBCDDJ010000683.1 coordinate 2,408, forward strand.
CCGATGTCAGAATGCTATTTGAGCAGAACGACGATCTGGACACCAGCAACTCAAACGTCAGCCCCGACTATCGGGCAATTTGCTGGTTGGTCGAAGAAGGCCATTTACAGCCCGAGCAGGCCGCTGCGCTGATCGAGGCTATTGCTGTAGACGTGGTTGAGCCTTTTTTGGGCGTCAAAGAGGGCTATTATGAGCTGATCGAGCAGGACCACCTGGCGGGTTGCCCCAAGTTCTGTGAGCTTAACCTCCGCCTCATTGTCGAAGACTGCCAAAAGCGCCGTCGCGATCGACTCACCGAATCTAGTCAGGCAGCGCCGGTCAGCACGATGGCCTCTTCTGTAGCCACGTCGGTGTCTGCCCCCCCCCAAGCGCGA
>JBCDDJ010000684.1:0-2779 GCA_039180385.1 Cyanobacteria bacterium P01_G01_bin.38
CAAAGCTTAATCTTACTAAAAATATAAATTATGCTGCTGAGCTATCGATAAGCCTCAATAGTTAGCCATCAATAGTTTGAAGCCTGTTCCTGGTTTTTGAGATTTTCTGCATTGTAATACGTATGCATAGATTTCCTGAAATAAGGGAAGATTTGATTCTACGAATTAAGTGCTAATTTCCCTGACCTAGTTTGATGAAATCATGTCTAGATGCTTAAAGCTGCTTCGTCAAGATGAATTTGCCAATACTTCTGCATCCCCCAGGGAATCTTTACTATGACCAATTTAGAATCATCTACACCTAGTTTTCTGAAAGATGCATTTGTGGCTTATGCCCAATATAGTGCTTCGCAAAAGCAGGATGTTCAAAAGGCTGCCTTAAAGTGGCTACAATTGCACATTAACAATGACCTTGCCGATAAAACTATCCTTGAGCAGTTTGCACAAAAGTGGCGTAAAGGCTCTAACCAACCTCTAAGTGCGGCCCCACTTTATCTAGAGAGCTTGCCTCGTTCATACAAAGGGAAAAAATCAGTCAGTGGTCATCAAGAAGAGGCTCTATCCTTTCTGCAAGAGGTTGTTCCCTTACAAATGCAGGAAGATTTCAAACAGCGTTGGAACCTTAAGGCTAAGTTGCAGGTTTCTAGCTCCGATGGAGCTACCTTTAAGGTTGATCAACAGGAAATGACGTTGCTAAAGCAGAATGATGCCGATGGCGACGGTACAGCCTGGTATCAGATAGCAGATAATAGCTTATATTATTTACTTTCTTATGAGGAGAAGGGGGACGATTACTTAGTTGAACTGGGTGAAGAAATCAGTCCACAAAATCAGAATACTTGGTTTGTTGCCAAAGAACATGTCAAGATTTCTAGCATCTAAGAAATCTAGGACTTGTACTCAGCACCCGGACACGGGCGTACCTGGAGGTTAGGGGAGGCGATAGTTTGAGTTTGGCAGAATAGAAGAAGCTAGAAAAAAGGCTTTATCCAGACGGATAAGGCCCCACCCCAAAAGATAATTCTATGTTAAGCGCCGATCTCAAAAGATACGCTTGAGTCACGCTCGTGGCTGCAGCTATTGGAAACCCTCCAAACCCTCGCTCAAATAGTCCTGGCAGCTTGACATATCGGACTGTAAGGGGGTGGCATGTGTTGGAGTGAGCCGGGGCTCAAGCATCTATAGGGATTGGGAGGACTGGGGGATGCCTCTCGACACGTTAATGCAAGAAATGTCGGGTGCCTGTCAAAGCCATGATTACGCCCAGATCATTGGCAGCTTTAATAGAGTCTTCATCACGGATGCTGCCACCGGGCTGCACGATCGCTTTGATGCCTGCTGCTGCTGCTGTTTTGACAGAGTCATCAAAGGGGAAGAAGCCGTCGCTGGCGAGGATGCCGCTCTGGGTTTGTTCTCCGGCTTGCTCCAGGGCGATCTTGACGGCTCCGACCCGGTTCATTTGACCGGCTCCGACCCCGAGGGTGGTGCGATCGCGAGTCACCACAATTGCATTAGACTTCACATGCTTAACCACCCGCCAGGCAAAGAGCATTTCTGCAAGTTCTGCTTGGGTAGGCTGCCGCTCGGTCACCAGTTGCCACTGGGCCGTGTCTTCGATAAAGTCATCGGCGGACTGGGCTAAAAATCCTCCTGCAATTGAGCGTACGGTACTGCCGGGTCCCTCTGTTGGGTTCGGCAATACCAGGATGCGCAAATTTTTCTTTTTCACCAGGACGGCTTGGGCTTCGGGGCTGCAGCCAGGGGCAACGACGCATTCCAAAAACGTCTGGGTGAGGGCCTCGGCGGTGGCGGCATCAATGGGCTGGTTAAGGGCGACGATGCCACCAAAGGCAGAGATTGAGTCAGCGGCAAACGCCTGTTCATAAGCCCGGGCCAAAGAGTCACCGAGGGAGACGCCGCAGGGGTTGGTGTGCTTTAAAACCGCCGCCGCTGGCCCGTCTGCGCTGGGAAACTCGACAATGATCCGACGGGCGGCTTCCAGGTCAACCAGGTTGTTATAGCTCAAAGCTTTACCCTGGAGCTGCTCGGCGGTGGTCCAACCCTGCTCGCCGGTTTGGTACCACACAGCGCCCTGATGGGGATTTTCACCGTAGCGCAGGGCTTGTTTTTGAGTGCCGCTTACGGTGTAGTGCTCGGGGAGGGCCGTGTCTGATTCGGTGGCTTGCTGAGTTAAGTAGGTGGCGATCGCCTGGTCATAGGTGGCGGTGTGCCAAAACGCTTGTCGGGCGCAGGCGGCTCGGAAGGTTTGGGTGGGCTGGCCAGCGTGCGATCGCAATTCCCCTAAATAGGTCTCATATTGACTGGGGTTACACAGTACCGTCAGGTAGGCATGGTTCTTAGCCGCCGCCCGTAGCAGGGTTGGTCCGCCAATATCAATCTGCTCAATCGCCTCTGGTAAAGTCACGTCTGGCTTGGCAATGGTGGCCTCAAATGGGTAAAGATTGACCACCACTAAATCAAACGGGCGAATGGCATTATTTGCCAGGTCTTGCTGGTCTACGTCCAGATCTTGACGGGCCAAAATACCACCGTGGATGCGTGGGTGCAACGTTTTGACCCGTCCCCCTAAGATCTCAGGGGAGCCTGTGTAGTCAGACACCTTGGCCACGGCAATGCTTGCCGCTGCCAGGGTGCGAGCGGTGCCCCCACTGCTGACAATATCGAAGCCGAATTCCGATACCAGCACCTGGGCCAGCTCAACCAGTCCAGTCTTGTCTGAGGTGCTCAGCAGTGCCAAACGAGCCATAGTGAATTTCTG
>JBCDDJ010000685.1:0-2766 GCA_039180385.1 Cyanobacteria bacterium P01_G01_bin.38
AGCCTGCTGGTTCGCGGCTATACCCGTGAGGGGGTGGCCGCCGCCCTAGCCCAGGGGTATGTGATCGCAGCGGACAGTCCCGATCGGCTCAACCCTAACCGCAGCGCCACCCTGGCCGATGCCGCAGGCTTTTTGTGCCGCGCCAGCCAGGACACGGCCATTGCCGCCACTGTGCCCGATGAGCGAGTCGTCCCGTTTCAGATGCCTCCGGCCCATACTGCCCCCAGCCGAGAGATTCGCGGCGTGTGGTTGACCAATATCGATAGCGAGGTGCTCTTTTCTAGAGACCACCTCGAAAAATCCCTTACTACCCTGGCCGAGCTAAACTTTAACACCGTCTACCCCACCGTCTGGAACTGGGGCTACACGCTCTACCCGAGTGCCGTCGCAGAGCGAGTGATCGGTCACAAACAGGGCCTGTACCCCGACCTGGGCAACACCGGCAGACGTGACGAAGGCAAAGAAGCCGCCCAGGCCGACCGGGATATGCTCCAGGAGGTCATCGATATTGCCCAGCCGTTGGGGCTCAACGTCATCCCCTGGTTTGAGTTTGGCTTTATGACCCCAGCTGATGGTGAGCTGGCTCGCCGTCACCCCGAGTGGCTGACCCAAAAGCAAGACGGTAGCACCATCACCCCCGAGGGCAGTCATCCCCGCGCCTGGCTCAATCCATTCCACCCTGAGGTACAGGCGTTTATGTTGGCGATGATTGATGAGCTGATGAGCCAGTACGCTGTGGATGGCTTTCAGGTAGACGATCACTTCGGTCTGCCCTCTGCCTATGGCTATGATCCTTACACCGTCAGTCTCTATCAACAAGCACATGACGGTGCATTACCCCCCACCGACGAGAAAGACCCCGATTGGCTGCGCTGGCGCGCCGACCAGATAACCGACTTTATGGGCCAGGTGTTTGAGACGGTAAAATCCCGTCGTCCCAGGGCGGTGCTCTCGGTCTCACCCAACCCCCACGAGTTTGCCTATGAATATTTCCTGCAAGATTGGGACAAATGGGTGGGCAAAGGCTATGTTGAGGAGCTGATTATCCAACTCTATCGCAGCGACCTGGGTCGCTTTGTCTGGGAAATGAATCAGGCGGCGGCTGAGGCCGCGCGGAACCATATCCCCACCGCTATTGGGGTGCTCAGCGGGCTGCGCAACCGTCCGGTGCCGATGGCTCGGATTCAAGAACAGGTCGAGGCGATGCGCGATCGCAACTTTGCCGGGGTATCCTTCTTCTTTTACGAATCCCTCTGGTGGTCTGACAGTGAAACTCTGGAACAGCGCCAAAATGCCCTGCGCACGATTTTCCCCAATCAAGCCATCCGGCCTAGATAACTCGGTAATAATGCGGTATTGGGGTCAATAATTTGGGCTTATTAAGTCTAGCTAGGGCCAACATTTAAAGATACAGAGATTTGAAGATATAAAAAATTTTTGAGCACTTTGAAATGGCCTTTATCTTAGCTTGGCAGCTACATCCCATCGATTAATGGTGACCCATAATTTTCGTTCTCGCTCCAAAGCGCTATCCCTAAGATGGGCACTGATTATTCCCTTTGTACTGCAAATTAGCGCAGCCGTCGGACTCGTGGGCTGGGTTTCTCTCCGCAATGGTCAGCAGTCCGCTAAAACGCTGGCCCTCCAACTGAACGAAGAAATCACCACCAGTGTTGAAAAAGATTTTGAAACCTTTGCCAACACCCCCCATCTTTTCTTACAGCTCAATCAGGCCGCCTTTCAAACCGGTAACTTGTCGCTGAGCGATCTGGGCGATTTAGAGGATTATTTCTGGCGTCAGGTGCAGCTCGTTGAGGCCGTGGATACCCTCTACTTTGCAGACGTAACCGGACAGTTTTTGCTGGTCAAAGGGGGCGATGCGCCTTCCACCTATATTCGCGATGCTGCCACGGCTCCCCTGCGGCATATTTATCGACTCGACCCGGACGGCAACCGCGTTGAGCAAATTGGCTCGACCCCCTACGATCCCCGCCAGCGTCCCTGGTACCAAACCGCTTTACAGGTTGGTGAGCCTACCTGGTCAAGCATCTATCTATTCGCTGCGGAGCCCGTTTTGGGCATTACCCCCGTGCTGCCCATCTTCGACCCGCGCTCCAAAGAGCTACAGGGGGTTCTCGCCGTTGATCTCACCCTTACCCAGCTCAGTGATTTCCTGCGCAGCTTGCCTATTAGCCAAACCGGACAGGCTTTTATCATTGAGAAATCGGGTGCGGTGGTTGCGACCTCTACGACAGACACGCCATTTGTGGAGACCCCCACCGGGCGTAGACGCCTCTACGCCAGCTACAGCAATAATCCCACCCTAAAAGACGCTGTCCAATATCTGCGTCAGCAATTTGGCGAGTTGGATAAAGTCCCCCAATCTATCCACGAAGTGGCTACGCTCCAAGGGGACAAGCACTTCATTGGAGTCACCCAGCTCCAAGATGGGCGCGGCCTCGACTGGCTGATTATTGTCACTATCCCCGAGGCCGATTTTATGGGCCCTGTCTACTCCGGCACCCGGACAACTCTGATCCTCTGTATGGCAGCCCTGGGGGGTGCGATCGCACTGGGAGCACTCACCGCCAGCTGGATCAGCCGCCCCATCCGGCAATTAAGCCATGCGGCCAGGACCTTACCCGACCGTGACTTTAACCCCAGAGTGAACACTCACCCCATCCGCGAACTCAAAATCCTGGCCCACGCCTTTAACCAGATGGGGTTGACCATCAAACAATCTTTCGCAGCCTTGAGCGCGGCAAA
>JBCDDJ010000686.1:0-2750 GCA_039180385.1 Cyanobacteria bacterium P01_G01_bin.38
CAGGATTAGGTTTACTAACCCCATCTAGGTGGCACTGGGCACAGCTGCCATTAAACTTGCGCTGGCCCACAGTGAGTTGTTCTAGGCTCAGTGTGAGGGTCTCTCCTGATGCATTTAGCGGGACCGTGCGGGTGGCCTCGTCAATCTCAACGGCGCTCACTGTACTCATCCCCATTGCCGCCCATAGAATTGATGAAAGGAATATCACTAGAATAGTGTATATAGCAGGCTTGATTAAGATCTGTTTGAAATAGGCAATCATCGCGATTTTTCTCCTGAAGACTTTTTTGCTAAATAAACCCACGGTCAGACCTGTTGTTTTCCTTTTAGCTGCCCTCTAGCAAGCTTGACTCAAATGAGCCTTACACTTTCAAGGTGATTTCAAAACGCCTTCAATCCAGGGGAATAAGTAGGTCAGCATGATCATTTGTAAGAGACGAATAAATATTTAACTGATCCGCAAGCACTCGCAATTCCCCTTTCTTGAATGCCTTGTGCGGGCTGTGAACCCGATAACTTGAAAATATCATACTCTTCTGTCTATCCATTAATCAGATAGCCTTTTTTGAAACAAGACAGAACAAAATAAACCTCACTCTGTAACTTTTCCTAAAGTTGCTTTTAGCCTTCATCGATTCTCCACTTTTCTTTTTTATTCTGGTTTCACTGGCTGACAACTGATTGACTGACAAAAGTCCAACCCAACCAACAGAGAAAAGATTTGCCAGTTAACTAGGGTTGACACCTAGGTCAACAAGACTATTTGCGATCGTCAGAATAATCCGATTGCAAAGCGATTCTCAGCTACTGAGGTCTGCTGCAGCCCAGCGGGCTCTAATCTATTTTCTGACCTGTATCTGGATATAACAAACAGCCTTTTGTTGTACTCGGCAGTCATTTTCGTGAACAACCTTATTTCTTCAAAAATCAGTTAGCACAGGAGCTTTAAGATGACCCAGCTTGGTAGAACGATCGCCTTTAATCGTCCTGACCAATCCCCTGCCCCATCCAAAGCACCGGATAGCGCGTCCGACATTAAAAACATGTCCAATATTGTCAGTCCCTCAGATAGCTTAGCCATCCCAGAGCCTATTTCTCTCTGGGAACGCTTTTGTCGTTGGGTTACGAGTACTGAAAATCGGATCTACATTGGCTGGTTTGGGATGATTATGTTTCCCACTCTGTCTACAGCCGCCATTGTCTTTGTACTGGCGTTTATAGCCGCCCCCGCCGTAGACATGGAGGGTACCGGGAGAGTCATTTCGGGGGCTCTATTCGATGGCAATAACTTGATCACAGCCGCCGTTGTGCCAACCTCAGTCGCCATTGGGCTGCATTTTTACCCGATTTGGGAAGCCGCCTCATTAGAGGAATGGCTCGTCAATGGTGGCCCGTATCAGCTAATTGTGCTGCACTTTATTATTGGCATCATCAGCTATCAAGACCGAGAATGGGAACTGAGCTATCGTTTAGGAATGCGTCCCTGGATTTCACTAGCGTTTACAGCGCCTGTTACAGCTGCTGTCTCGGTATTATTAATTTATCCTATTGGCCAGGGGAGTTTTTCTTCGGGCATGCCTTTAGGTATTTCGGGTACCTTTACCTTCATGCTACAGTTCCAAGCCGATCACAACATTCTAGCTAACCCGTTACATCAGCTAGGGGTCATCGGTGTATTTGGCGGCGCTTTGTTCTGTGCAGCCCACGGCTCGTTAGTGACATCAGCGCTCATTCGCCAGTCTGATCCTGTCTCTACCTTGCTGAGGCAATCTGAGTTGAGGCGATCAAATCAAACTTACAGCTTTAATCATATTCAAGCCTACCAGCATAAACTGTTCTGGCGTGGCACGAGTCTCAAAAACTCACGGGCTGTGCACTTTATGTTAGCGGCGCTTCCCGTCGCGGGCATCTGGTCAGCGGCGTTAGGGATCGACATGGCCGCTTTTGGCTTTGATCAATTTTCTGGTTCTTCCAATGGATATTTCCAAAAAACGGTTGTGCCAACCTGGTCCGATGTTGTTGTCCGAGCTAATCTGGGACTTCGAGCGGTTGAAGATACCCGTGCACCTGCGTTTCCAAACTTTCTTGGAGAGCAGTCTGAGTTTGAGACCAACACAAATATTGCCAATATAAGTACGCCGCAAACCGATTGGGACGGTCGATTTGTTCAACCAAAATAGCGCAAGCGCTGACTTGCCAATTCACGCATCGAGGAAATCATCATGACTGACAGTTCCATCCGGGCTCTCTCTTGTGGATGAGGGTCAGGATGAGGACTTTTGAGGTGCCTACATAGCGGTCTTGTCAGCCAGTCAAATGCCAAGAAAAAAAAATAGGAGAAACCGATGCAATCTTTCATAAAATACTTGACCAGTGTCCCGATCATGACTGCGGTTGCCTTAATTGTTTTGCCCGGGATAATGATTGAACTAAACCGTATTTTCCCTGGCTTACAATACAGCACCTACTTTCATGGGATACCTTAATAGTCAGCAATAGTCAGCATCTATCGGATTTATCTTCTTTTTTGATTCAGCTATTGTGTAGAGACATTAAGAATTGACGCCTCTGCACAGCTTCTGCACAAACCATTCTGGGTAATAAGATCATCAAGGCTTTGGGCAACCCCAATTTATTCACTAAGTGAGGTTGGAAAGGTTCTATTGTGCTTGGCATGAGAGAGTTTCGCTGTCAGATTTAACTTTTGTAAAGTTTGGCAAGCTATTAACAAATTTCACTAAGATTTTCAC
>JBCDDJ010000687.1:0-2749 GCA_039180385.1 Cyanobacteria bacterium P01_G01_bin.38
CACTTGACTCAGCGGCAACCCCAGCGATTGGGCAACAGATTTCAGCAAGGCAGGGCTAAGATAGCCAAACAATTCTTGCGCCTTATGTAAAACCTCAATCAGCGCATCGGGCTGATACTGATGGCGCTTCATGGTGGCCTCTAACAGCCGCCAGCGTTTATCTTGTAGGATCGATGCGGATGGCATAGGCGTTAGGCGTTAGGAGAAAAGAAGGAACAGGTAGTAGGTAGTGGATAAAGTCAGATTTGTCTTCTTCACCCTCCACCCTCCTCCACTTTCTACTCTCTACCTATTTCCTCTTCAGATCGACCCAGTAACCTTTCTTTCGTCTCCTTTGCCTGCTGCCGTTTTCTGGCTGCAAGTTCACGGGCTTCTGCTGAGAGCGACTCATCGGTGTATTCTTCGATGGCTTCCTCGGCACGATGCAAAATCGTTTCTTCTAGATGCTCTGCTTGTTGCCGGGCTTGGACAGCAGCTTTTCTGGCCTTATCTTCAATATTCATGCGTGTCTCCTTGTGTGGAAAAGACTCAGATCGTCTCAACTCCAAAAATAAAGGGATAATTTGAGGATTTCATGAGGACGTTTAGGGGGAGAATCGGTTTAAGGTAAAACGCTCTGGCGGGGGAGTGGAGAGCCGGTTTAAGTTAACTGCCTACCTAAAAAATCCGCCACCGCCTGATTAAACGCCTGGGGCTCGACTAAATGGGGCCAGTGATTGCCAGGAATCTTGACAACAGTGAGATCGGGCAAATACTGCCGGTAAGGCTTTAGCTGAAAAGCGGTACGGTTGAGGCCTTGCTTTGGCAGGATTAGGCAGGTGGGGATGGCAATCTCCTCAGTCAGCCCCGCCCGTTGCAGCGTGTCTTGGAAGACACCGTTGCGGGCTGGGACAGCAAACTTACTCCCCCAGCGGCCATCGGGTTTCTGTTCCATCCCGGCCTCAAAAGCTGATGCCTGTAAGGCACTCCAGCCTCGATATTGCTTCAAGGTTTGGGCGATAGCAACCGCCGCTTCGTAGCTAGGAAAGGGGCCGATCAGCTTTAGAAATGGCAGGGTGCGATACAGAATTGGGAAGGTCGGCCGAAATAGTCCCGGCAGGCGGTTCACAAAAAAGGGATCGACCAACACCAGACTGCGAATCCGCTGGGGCCGCTGATGCGCCCACACCAGCGCCACTTTCGCTGCCCAGGAGTGGGCCACCACCTGCACCTGATCCAGGTTGAGATGTTGGGCCAGTGCCTCTAAATCCGCCGCTAGCAGCCTGGCATCATAGTTTGTCTCAGGCGGTTTGCTACTCTCCCCATGGCCTCGTAAGTCTGGGGCAATGCAAAGATAGCGATTCGCCAATGCTGCTGCCAGGCTCTGCCACACTAACCCATGATCGGCCAGCCCATGCAACAAAATCACCGGGGCTCCTGCACCCCAGGTCAGATAAGACAGGTGCAGGTCAGCCGATAGGATCAAAGTGCTACGGGTTGCTTCCATCGAAGATTACAAGACGGTTGATCAGGGCAGATGCAGCGATATGGAGAACTTTAATGATAGTCGATTTCTGTATCCCTGCCTCCTCGCACCTCCCTGTCAAAAAGATTTAGGTAGCTCCGGGCAGGACTTTTCTGAGTAAGGCTCGCAACTTATCGACTGAATCATCCGTCATCAGGCTTAAGGCGGGAACCCCTGCCAATTTTTCCACAAGCTCAATCCCAGCGGTGGTGTTGGTCGTGATGCCGCTGACAATATCAGGGGTAAGATCAAAGCTTTGACTGACGCCGATGACGGCATAGGGGTCAGAGGCACACAGCACGGTAAATTGAATTTGGTCTGTAATCTCTTCTAAGACAATCGCACCATTGTAGGGCTCAAAGGGGGAAGCCCCCGCTTCGGCTACCATCACGTCGGGAGATTGGGCAGCAATCATCGACAGCAGCCGTCGTAACGACTGGCGAAAGTCTACAGTGCGCGTCAATCCCTTAAACATGGCTATAGAACCTTTCTCATGTCACTGTTTTTGGGGGCATTGACTTGCCGCCTAAGCATTCGTGGTCAAAAGAAAAATCATGCTGTCTGAATCTGTGTTCCTGCTTGGCCCGTGAGAATATCCGCTGCCTGCTCTAAACACCCGATACCAGCTCTTTCACCGGTTTGTTCCACAAACTGGCAGGCGGCGTCTACTTTAGGCCCCATCGAGCCAGGGGCAAAGCTATAGCTGCGCAACTGGGGGCAGGTCACATCGTACAGCGGTTTAGCCTGGGGTTGATCCCAGTTGGTATATACCGCATCCACATCAGTGAGCAACAACAGAACTTCTGCCCCAAGCTCAATCGCCAATTGGGCGGCGACCAGATCTTTATCGATCACGGCCTCAACCCCACAGAGTTTGCCCTGGGGGTCACGCACCACGGGAATACCGCCCCCTCCGCCACAGATTACCAGGACGCCTATCTCCACCAGCTGCTGGATCACCGACAGTTCTAAAATGGCCTGGGGCGCAGGGGAAGGGACCACCCGGCGATAGGCATCGCCATCGGGCGCGATCGCATACCCACGCTCAGCGGCCAGCTGTCGGGCTTCGACTTCGGCATACTGGGGGCCAATGAACTTGGTCGGACGTTTAAACGCCGGGTCTTGAGGATCGACTTCGATTAGGGTGAGCAGGGTAACAATGGGCTGTGAAGGCAGACAGTTGCGCAACTCCTGCTCAATCAGGTAGCCGATCATGCCTTCAGACTCGGCTCCTAGCACATCCAG
>JBCDDJ010000688.1:0-2744 GCA_039180385.1 Cyanobacteria bacterium P01_G01_bin.38
CCCCATTTCAGGGGTGGGGCAGGGGATGTGGTTTGCCCTGGTGACCCTGGGGACGTTTGGCTACGGCGATATTACGCCGATCAAGTTCACTGGGCGGCTCTTGGCCTGCATTTGGATGGGGGTTAGTTTCTTTATTGTGGGTGATTTTATTGCATCAATGACGGTGGTGCAGCTTGAAGAAACCGATCAATCTCTGGCGGATTTGCAAGGTCAACCGATAGGCGTTGTGCAGCGGACAACGGCAGCGACCTTTTTGCGATCGCACCCTGTTCGCATGGTCGAGTATCCTGACTTTGATGCTGCGGTGGCCGCTCTTGAATCAGGCGAAGTGGTCGGCGTCCTGCGCGATTATCCCACCGTGCGCTATCTGGCGAATCTCAACCCTGACAAATTTGAGCTGGTCGGTGAGCGACTCACCCAAGAAGACTATGGCATCGCCGTTGCCGAAGATCGCCAGGATGAGCTACTCGAAAACATCAATCGCGAGATTCTCAGTTTGCAAGAGCAAGGATATCTCCGAGAGCGGATAAAACAGTGGTTTGGCAGCAATCTTCAAGAAGAGATTGAGTAGCCATTGCGATTGAAACTGAACCATGAGCCACTGGCCCACCGCGGTCTGATCAGAGGGGTTAAACAAGCGAGGTTTCAATCCGACGGCTGCTGCGGTTTGCGATAGCGTGAGCGCTGACTTGGCAGTTCGCAAAGATAATCACTTGGGCTTTTTTGACATCAACCACCCAATATTCAAAAATGCTGAGTGATTGATAGAGCATTCGTTTTTTGCCCAGGTCATCGCTTGACTACTTGTGATAACTTCCTCCCTGCAAAATCGTCTTTGCTCGGTAGAGCTGTTCCAGCAGCAGTAATCTGGCGATCTCATGGGGAAAGGTCATTGTTGATAGACTCAGGGTTTGGTGGGCCTGTTGTTTTAACACTGGGTGAACCCCCGCTGGGCCTCCAATAAAGCAAAGCAATGTGCCAGAGGCTTCTTGCCCCAACCAGTTTGCAAATTTAACTGAGTCAAATACCTGGCCGTCTTCGGTCAACACAATCAGCTTGTCATGGGTTTTAAGCAGACTTTTCAGTTTCTGGGCCTCCTGCTCTTTCCCTGCATCTTTGATTTCCACCACCTCTACCTCTGGCAGACGTTTGCGATAAACCTCAATGCCGTCCTTGATCCAGCCTTTTTTGACCTTACCAACCGCGATGATTTTGACCCTGGGGAAGCTCTGAGACATGAAATTCTAAATTTCTTTGTCTAAACGATATCCTAAAGTCGATGTGAATCGGACAGTTATCAATGGCTAAACGGGTTTGGTGGCAAAGGCCGACGCTACGGACCGATGAGGAAGAAGAGCGTGAGCGTCGGGTGACCTGGCTGGAGCTATTTTTTGATCTCTACTTTGTTGTTGTCATCGCTGAGCTGGCCCATTACCTCTCAGAGCATACATCCTGGGCTGGGGTGGGTGGTTTTATCTTGTTGTTTCTGCCGGTGTGGTGGATCTGGATTGGGTCAACCTACTACTTAGAGCGGTTTGAGACCGAAGGCGTTGAAAATCGCCTATTTATTTTCTTACAAATGATCCCGATTGCGGGGCTGGCGGTGTTTGCCCACCATGGTTTGGGTGAAACCTCGGTGGGGTATGGATTGTCCTATGCGATCGCAAGAACGCTCCAGACCTATCTCTGGTGGCGCGGGGGACGCCATGATCCTCGCTTTCGACCCACCGGCAGGCGATTTGTCACCGGCTTTAGCCTGGGGATAGCGTTGTTCTGCCTGTCAGTGCTGGTGCCATCCCCGGTTCGTTTTTGGCTGTGGGGGCTGGGTTTATTGATCGACATGCTCACCCCGGCATTGACCCTCAAACAGCAGGCCCGACTGCCTAAATTTAGTACCTCTAAGCTGCCAGAGCGCTATGGCCTTTTCATGATTATTGTTTTGGGGGAGTCTGTACTGGGGGTGGTGCAGGGCGTGGCGGCGCGGGAAAGTGTAACGCTGCTGGTAGCAGTCTTGGCGATTTTGGGGATTGCCCTCGCCTTTGGGATCTGGTGGGTTTATTTTGATTTTATTGGTCGCCGAGTCCCCAAGCCCAAAACAGTTTGGACGTTTCTCTGGGGATACTCACATATGCCGCTGGCGATCGCAATCACCGCCGCCGGGGTCGGTACTCAAAAATTGATTGCTGATGAAGACTGGATTCTCCAGCGAGATAACGGATTTCTGATTGCCGGTGCCATTGGCGTTGCGCTGATCATGATGGCGCTGCTTGAACTCTGCCTACGCCGTGATCCCGATGAACCAACGCATCCAACTCTGAGTCCTGCTCTTAAGCTTGGGGCGGGTGCGATCGCAATCATCCTGGGCTGGCTCGGCAATGGCATGTACGTGCTCATCCTGCAATGTTTACTGATGGGGCTGCTGGCCGTTCAGATGGGCTATGCGCTGTATGTATGGTTTACCCAAGAGCTAGCGCTTGACACCGAGTAACCGTCATTATTCTGGGGCGACCTGACGCGCTGATGTACTTGCCCGTCGCTTGGCTTTTTCCAAGGGGTTCATCCATTGTTCTAGCCAAATAAAAGCTTGGGCAGAGATCGTGGTTAGTACCAGATACATGAGGGCAACTGCCGCATAGATCTCAAATGCTCGGTAGTTGGTCGCCACGACCAGTTGGCCGCGTCTAAACAGCTCCTCAAAGCCAATGATAGCTACCAGACTCGTGTCTTTGAGTAGCGTAATAAAC